>NZ_JBVJLY010000001.1:0-125692 GCF_055584485.1 Amycolatopsis sp. NPDC102522
TCAAGATCTCCGGCGGATGGCGCACCCACCACGGCGCCACCACCTGGCTCACCGTCCGCTCCTACATCTCCACCACCCGCAAAAACGGCCACAACACCCTGACCGCACTCCGCGCCGCCATCACCGGAAACCCCTGGCTACCAACCAACCTAGCCACCAGCTGACTAGTAACACGGACGGTTCTAACCGTCGGTACCACTCACGAGGCTGTGGTCAGGCGCGGAACGGCTCGATGGTCTTCGCCAGCTCGTCCAGACGCTCCAAGGTCTCCGCCTCGGGCAGCGTCGGCAGGATGAGGGAGACCTCGTCGACCCCGGCATCGGCGAGGCGTCGCAGCAGGTCGGGGTCGGCCGGAGCGCCGAACACGCTGATCCGGACGTCTTCGCGGCCCTGGTCGGCGAGCCAGGACCGGACGCGGCGCAGTTCCTCGGGCGGCGTCACGAAATGCGGCAACCAGCCGTCGGCGTGCTCGGCGAGCCGTTTGAGCCCGGCGGGGCCCTGACCGGCGACGTAGATCGGCGGATGCGGTTTCCGCACCGGCTTCGGCCACGCGTAGACCGGGTCGAAGTCGATGTGCTTGCCGTGGAACTCCGCCTCGTCCTCGGTCCAGATCTCCTTGAGCGCCTGGAGTTGCTCGGTCAGCAGCGTGCCACGGGTGCGCGGGTCGACGCCGTGATTGCGCATCTCCTCGATGTTCCAGCCCGCTCCGACGCCGAAGATCACCCGTCCGTCGGAGAGCAGGTCGAGGCTGGCGATCTCCTTGGCCGTGTAGAACACGTCGCGCTGGATCATCAGGGCGACCGCGGTGCCCAGCCGGAGATTCGAGGTGACCGTCGCGGCGGCGGTCAGCGCGATGAACGGGTCGAGGTTGCGCAGCGCGCCTCGCGGCAGCTCACCGGCGGGGTACGGGGTCTCCCTGCTGACCGGGATGTGGGAGTGTTCGGGCAGGTAGAGGGAGTCGAAGCCCTTCTCCTCCAAGGCCGCTCCCAGCACGTGCGGCCGGATTCCCTCGTCGGTCACTGACGTCGCGATACCGAAGTCCATGATCATCACGACCCCGTCGGCCCGCCGGTTATTCCCGGAGGCCTCACTCACCGGCCGCGACGCGGCGGGCGAGTTCGACACGGGACCGAACGCCCAGCGCGGTGAAGATGTTCCGCAGGTGGTGATCCACCGTCCGATGACTGATCACCAGCCGCCGCGCGATCTCCTTGTTCGTCTCGCCCGCCGCGACCAGCCGCGTGATGGCGTCCTGCTGCGGGGTGAGCCCGGCGAGCGACCGATGCGGCACGTCGACGGTCTCGCCGGTCGCCCGGAGCCCGGCGCGGGCACGTTCGGCGAACCGGGTCGCGCCGACGTTTTCGAAGCCGCGCAACGCATCGCGGAACTGGTCGCGCGCGTCCCGGGTCCGCCGGTGCCGTCGCAGCAGGGTGGCGTAGGCGAACCGCGTCCTGGCGAGTTCCCCCGCGCCGCCTGCCCGCCGGTGTGCCTCAATAGCCAGCCGGAAACGCCGTTCCGCCACCTCCGGATCCGGCTCGGTCAGCGCGTGGCAGCGGTGGCTCAGCGCGAGCCAGCAGGGTTCCGCACCGGCCAGGGTCCAGCGGTCGAACACCGCCAGCGCCGCCCGCGCACGTTCGGGCCGCCCGGAACAGACGGCCGCCTCGACGAGCTGCGGGGTGGCCAGCACGCGGATCACCGGCTGGTCGCCGGAAACCCCGGAAGCGAGATCTTCGAGCCTGCTCAGCGCGTCGTCGGGCCGGTCTTCGGCCAGGTCCAGACAGGCGTTCGCCCACGCCGCGACCGCGGCGGGCCTGCCGAGACCACGTTCGGCGATGCCCTCGGCCGCCTCGTCCAGTTCCGGTACACGGTCACCGAGGAGCGCGGAGGCCAGCCCCAGCAACGTCAGATGCTCCAGCCGCAGGTTGTGGGGCGCTCGCAAACCGTCGCGGGACGCCGCTCGCGCACACGGGATCCGGTCGAGCGCGATGGCCGAGAGCGACAGGTAGACCAACGCCCAGGGCAGTTCCGCGTGCCGTTTGCCGAGCCGCGCGCGGCTCACGGCCGCGGCCGCGTACTCGTGCGCCCGTTCCGCCTGCCCGCGGGCGAAGGCCGCTTCGGCGGCCCAGACGGCTCCGGCGACGTCGCCGTCGGCCATCCCCTTGTCGACGGCGTCCTTCAGCGGAGCGACGGCGTCGTCGTGACGTCCGGCGTAGACAGAGGTCAAGCCGCGGAAATGTGCGAAGGCCAGGTCGTCCCCGGCGGGGACCGTCCGCGCCAGGGCTCGGTAGCCGTGCAGATCGCCGCCGAGCCGCCGCGCCTCGCCTGCCAGCAGGAGCGCGGCGGCCGGATCGGACAGCAGTTCCGCCGCCGTGCCGAGTTCGTGGGTGGCGACGGCGGGATCACCGTCGCGCAGCTCGATCTCCCCGTGCAGCAACGCCACCGCGCCCGGTTCGGCGTCCACCCTGGACAGCAGCAGCCGCGCCCACCCCGGTCTGCCCGCCTGCCAGGCCGCGTCCGCCGCGGCCAGCTGCCGGGTCGCCCGCACGGACGGGTCGGCGGTCAGGGCGGCGGCACGTTCGAGCTGCCGCGCGGCGGCCGCGTGATCCACCGCCGATGCGGCGGCGAGCGCGTCGGCGAGGGGTGCGGACGGGGCGGCGGCCGCCATCGCGCGATGCCAGAGAGCGTCGGGCCCTTCCTCGGCGGAGGCCAGGCGCGCGTGCGCCGCCCGGCGGTCCGCCGGTGACGCCGCCGCGTACCACGTCGCCTTCCTCGCCGAAAAGTCCATACAGGTGGCGAGAAACCGGAGGCGCTCGTCGAAGCGCATCGCGTCCAGCTCGGCCGCGTAGCGGGGCAGGCGCTCCTGGAGGATCGGTGACACCGGCTCCCGCCCGGCCGCCTGCGCGGGGGTCAGGGAAGCCGCCAGCGCGATCAGATCGGCCGGATTCCCCTCGCCCAGTTCGACCAGCTGCGGGCGTACCCCGGCGGGCATCCCGCGATCGCGCAGCACCAGATCGGCGGCGGAATCGCTCAACGGCGTCAGCTCGACGGAGTCGAACTCGTCGGACCCGGATCGCGACGCGAGCACCATCCCGACCGGGACCCCTGCCAGTCTCCGGGCCGCGAAACCCAGTGCCGCCAAGGATTCCGGATCGACCCACTGCGCGTCGTCGACCCAGCAGATCGTCGGCGCCGAGACGCTGCCGAGCCGATCCCGCACCTCCGCGCCGCCGGAGACCGGCCCGCCGAACATCCGATGCAACGCGCCGTAGGGCAGCGCGTGCTCGGCCCGCAGGCCACGGACGCCGACGAGGCGGACGTCGCCCGTGGCGCCCAGAGCGGTGAACAGCGCGGATTTGCCGAGACCTTCCGTGCCGCGGACGAACACGGCGCGCCCGGCGATCGACCGCAGCCCGCCGAAGAGGTCGTCCCTGCCCCGCAGCGGGTGCACGGCGTCCCGGACAGGCATCGGCGCCTCCTCGAAATCCCTTTCGATGAAACACCAGGCGGAAGTGTTTCACAAGGTCTTGCTCGGCACGCGTCCTTCCACCAGCGCCCCGAGCAGCGTCGACGCCGCGTCGAGATCGGGTGTCCGGGAGGCGAGGACGTCCGAGTACAGGAACGCCTCCCCCAAGCGGACGATCGCGTAACAGAGGCTGTCCAGGCCGACCACGGGTGCGAAACCACCGGCGTCGACGTCGCGACGCAGCAGCTCGACGTGCGCCGCGATCACCCTCGGCTGGACACGTCCGTCCGGGTCGGTGAGCAGCCGGATCGCGAGCACCGGTTCGTCGTCGAGGAAGCGGCGGAACCCGGCGCTCGCCGCGAGGACGGACCGGTACTCGCGCATGATCGCGAGACAGCGCAGTTCACCGGCCGCGTTGCGCACCGTGTCGCCCTCTTCGCGCTCCCAGGTGCGCGCGGCGGCCGTCAGGGTGCGCTCGGACAGGTAGTAGAGGGCATCACCGAGCAGGTCTTCCCGGTTTCCGACGCGGCGGAACAGGGTGCTGCGCGAAATGCCCAGGTCCTGGGCGAAGGCGGACGTGTCGACGCGGGCGCCGCGTTCGATCCACCGCGCCGCGGTGCGGACTAGGTCCTCGGCTGAGGGATTCACGATCGCCGATCGTACGGGCGCCCGATCCGGCGAGGGCGCGCGCGGACGAAGACTGGCGATTTCGCCGATGCAGCCCGGTACGTCCGTTTGCCACAGTCCTGCACCACGGACTGTGTTCACCTGCGAACGGAGAGGGCACCATGCGTAGTACGACCCGGATCCTTTGTGGACTGGCCACCGTCGCGGCACTCGCTGTCGCACCGACGGCCTACGCCGCCGAGAACCCGTACGAACGGGGCCCGGCCCCGACGGAGAGCAGCATCGAGGCCTCCCGCGGCTCGTTCGCGGTCTCGGAGACATCGGTTTCGCGGGTGTCCGTCACCGGCTTCGGCGGCGGCACCATCTACTACCCCACCAGCACCGCGCAGGGCACCTTCGGCGCTGTCGCCATCTCGCCGGGGTACACCGCGACCCAGTCGAGCATCGCGTGGATCGGCCCGCGGCTGGCCTCCCAGGGCTTCGTGGTGTTCACCATCGACACCACCACGATCTACGACCAGCCGGGCAGCCGCGGCGACCAGCTGCTGGCCGCCCTGGACTACCTGACCCAGCGCAGCACCGTGCGTTCCCGCATCGACACCTCCCGGCTGGCGGTGGCCGGGCATTCGATGGGTGGCGGCGGTTCGCTCGAAGCCGCGCAGGACCGGCCGTCGCTGCAGGCCGCTGTCCCGCTCGCGCCGTGGAACACGCAGAAGTCGTGGCCCTCGCTGCGGGTGCCGACGTTCGTCATCGGCGGCGAGTCCGACACGGTCGCGCCGGTGGCTTCGCACGCGATCCCGTTCTACACCAGCATTCCCACTTCGTCTGAGAAGGCGTACATGGAACTGGACAATGCGAGCCACTTCTTCCCGAACACGGCGAACACGACCATGGCCAAGTACACGATCTCGTGGCTGAAGCGGTTCGTGGACAACGACACCCGCTACGAGCAGTTCCTCTGCCCCGCCCCGGACGACCGGGCGATCAGCGACTACCGCGACACCTGCCCGCACGCCTGAGTCCACCGGGTCCCGGCGCGCCCGCGCCGGGACCCCTTTCACCGTTGGGAGTTCCTGCGTGACCCTGTCGACCTTCGAGATGTCCGGCGTGTCGATGACCTTCGGTGGTCTCGTCGCGCTGTCCGACGTCTCCCTGACCGTCGAGCCGGGTCAGGTGCTCGGCGTGATCGGCCCGAACGGGGCGGGCAAGACCACGCTCTTCAACGTCGCGTGCGGTTTCGTCCGGCCTGACGCGGGCACGCTGGCCTGGCGCGGCACGGAACTGCGACGGCTGCGCCCGCATCATCTCGCCGGCCTCGGCATCGCCCGGAGCCTGCAGGAACTCGGTCTGTTCGGCCGGATGACCGTGCTGGACAACGTGCTCGTCGGCGCGGGAAAGCACGCGAAGGCCGGCTTCTGGTCGTCGATGCTGGGACTGACACGGGACGAGAAGGCCCTGGCCGAACGCGCGATGGCCTACCTCGAAGACTTCGACATCGCCGACGTCGCCCACCGCTACCCCGCCAGTCTCCCCTATCCGGTCCGCAAGCGGGTCACCCTCGCGCGGGCCCTGGTCGGCGAACCGGATCTGCTGCTGCTCGACGAACCGGCGGGCGGGCTGTCGGCGGCCGAGATCGCCGACGTCGGCACGCTGGTACGCGGCCTGACCGAACGCATGTCGGTGATGCTCGTGGAACACCACATGGATCTGGTGATGGGGGTGTGCGACGAGATCGTCGTACTGGACTTCGGCAAAGTGATCGCCCGCGGCACACCGGACGAGATCCGCGCGGACCCGGCGGTGCAGGCGGCCTACCTCGGCGAGGAGGTGGCCGGTGCTGACCGTTGAGAACCTCTCCGTGAGCTACGGCCCCGTCCGCGCGCTCGATTCCGTGAGCCTGTCCGCCGCCCCCGGTGAGATCACCGCGGTCCTCGGCGCGAACGGCGCGGGCAAGACCACTTTGCTGCGTGCCGTCTCCGGGCTCGTCCGGCCGACGGCGGGCAACGTCTCGCTCGCGGGCCGCGATCTGACTCGGGTGTCCACAGAGGACCTTCCCGCGCTCGGCCTCGCGCAAGTGCCCGAAGGCCGCGGCGTACTGGCGGAACTGACCGTCGAGGAGAACCTGCGGCTCGGCGCGCTCGGCTCGGGAAGCCGTGCGACAGCACGGCAGCTGCGGCGGATCTACGACCTCTTCCCGGTTCTCGCCGACCGCAAGAGTGGGCTCGCGCACGTCCTTTCCGGCGGCGAGCGGCAGATGCTGGTGATCGGCCGCGCGCTGTTGTCCCGGCCGAAGGTGCTCCTGCTCGACGAGCCGTCGCTGGGGCTCGCACCACGGATCGTGGCGCAGATCTTCGACCTCCTGCGCGGGCTCGTCCGCGACGAAGGCCTGGCCGTCGTGCTGGTCGAGCAGAACGCGCGCAGCGCCCTGTCCATCGCCGACCACGGCGTCGTGCTCAACCTCGGCGAGGTCGTCGTCCGGCGGGCGGCGGGCGACCTGGCCGCGGACGACGACCTGCGGCACGCCTACCTCGGATTCTGAAAGGGAACCCTGTGCAGCAACTGCTGACCACCGCGCTCACCGGGCTGACGCTGGGCGTGGTCTACGCCGCGTTCGCCCTGGCGCTGGTGCTGATCTGGCGGGCGACGCGGATCGTGAACTTCGCCCAGGCGCCGATGGCGATGATCACCACGTACGTCGCGCTGGTGCTGATCGACGCGGGCTGGTCGTACTGGCTCGGTTTCGCCGTCGCCCTGCTTTCGGGGCTGGTACTCGGCGCGCTGGTGGAGCGTTTCGTGGTCCGGTTCGTCTCCGGCAAGCCCGAGATCAACGCCGTGATCCTCACCCTGGGGTTGTTCATCGTGCTGCACGCGCTGGCCGCGCTGGTGTTCGGCTCGCGGTACCGGTCGTTCCCGGCGCCGTTCGGGCTCACCGGGTTCCAGGTCGGCGGTACGACGATCGCGCTGACCGGATTCGGCGTGTTCACCATCGCCGCCGTCGGTGTCGTGCTGCTCGGGCTCGTCTTGTTGTTCCGCGGCACCGATCTGGGCCTGCGGATGCGGGCCGCGGCCTTCGACCGGGAAGTGGCGCGCCTGCTGGGAGTGCGGGTCGGGCGGATGCTGACGCTCGGCTGGGCGCTGGCCGCGCTCGCCGGTTCGCTTTCGGGCCTGCTGATCGCGGGCGGCGGGCTCGTCCATCCGTCCTATATGGACGGTGTGGTGGTGTACGGATTCGTGGCGGCGGTGCTCGGTGGTCTGGACAGCCCGGTGGGCGCTGTCGTCGGAGGCGTCGTCCTCGGCCTGTCGTTGAGCCTGGTCAGCGGCTACGTCGGCGCGGAACTGGTGCCGCTCGCCGCACTCGCGATCCTCATGGTGGTCCTGCTGCTCAAACCCGGCGGGCTGTTCGCGAGCGTCCGCGAACGGAGGGTCTGACGTGCTGCGCGGACATCTGCTGATCGCCCTCGCCGCACTGGTCGTCGTGGTGCTCGTCCTGGAGAACACCGGCCCGTTCCTCACCGCGCAGTTCACGACGATGGCGTACTTCGCGATCGCGGCCGGCGGGTTGACCGTCCTGACCGGACTGAACGGGCAGCTTTCGCTCGGCCACGGCGCTTTGATGGCCGTCGGCGCGTACTCGACGGCGCTCCTGCTGAAGTCGGCCGCGCTGCCACTCCCGGTGATCCTGCTGCTGGCGACGGTGATCACGCTGGCCGTCGGAGCGCTCGTCGGCGTCGCGGCTGCGCGGTTGCACGGGCCGTACCTCGCCGGGGCGACCCTCGCGCTCGCCGTCGCCGTACCCGGGATCCCGTTGTTCTTCGGGGAAACGTTCGGCGGTGAACAGGGCCTGCCCGTCCGGATGCCCGAGATCCCCGCTTGGCTGGCCGACGCCGCGTACTTCGTCTCCGGCCAGGACCTCACGCCGATCCGTTACCTCGCTTACCTTTCCTGGCTCACCGTGATCGTCGTGTTCGTCCTGCTGGCGAATCTGTCCCGCGGCCGGGTCGGACGTGATTGGCGGGCGGTCCGCGACGAGGACGTGGCCGCCGAACTGGCCGGGATCGACCTCGGCCGCACGCGGGTCCGCGCGTTCGTGGTCAGCGCAGGGTGCGCGGGGCTCGCCGGAGCATTGATGGCGTTGTCGGCGCGGCTGGCGGCGCCGAACGGGTTCGCGCTGACGTTGTCGCTGCTGCTGGTGTCCGCGGTGGTACTCGGCGGTCTGGGGAGCCTCGCCGGAGCGCTCGCCGGTGCCGCGCTCCTGACCTTCCTGCCGCCGCTGGTGACCGGCGCGGGAACGGATCTCGGCCTGTCCGACGTGCAGGCCGCGCATCTGGCGCCGTTGATCTACGGCCTGGTCACCGTCCTGATCGTGCTGCTCGCACCGGCCGGTCTCGCCGGCGGGCTGCGGAAACTCATCCCCCGGAGGAGAAGTTCATGAAACGCTGGACCAAGACCGTGGCCGTCTTCCTGGCCGTCACGGTCACCGCCGCCTGCGGCGCGGGCGGAAGACCCGAAGGCGAACAGAAGGGCTCGACTGCCGGCATCACCGACACGACCCTCAAGATCGGCGCGCATTTCCCGCTGACCGGCGTCGCCGCGCCGGGCTACAGCGAGATCCCGAGCGGACATCAGGCCTACTACGACTACGTGAACGCGAACGGCGGCATCAACGGCCGCAAGATCGAGTTCGTGGTGAAGGACGACGGGTACAACCCCACGAACACCAGCGCGGTCACCAACGAACTGGTGCTCAAGGAAGAGATCTTCGCGATGGTCGGCGGCCTCGGCACGCCGACGCACAGCGCCGTCGTCGACTTCCTGAACAGCTCGAAGGTCCCGGATCTGTTCGTGTCCTCGGGATCGCTGCGCTGGGGCGACGATCCGAAGAAGGCGCCGTTCACCTTCGGCTGGCAGCCGGACTACGAGATCGAAGGCAAGATCATCGGCGACTGGGTGCGGAAGAACCTGCCCGGTGCCAAGGTCGGCCTGTTCGTGCAGGACGACGACTTCGGCCGCGACGGCGAAAAGGGCGCGCGCCGCTACCTCGGCGAGCAGATCGTGGAAGTAGCGAAATACTCGCCGGGCAACACCGACATCGCCCCGCAGATCGCGAAACTCAAGGCGGCGGGCGTGGATCTGGTGCTGGGGTTCACCGTTCCGTCCTACACCGCGCTGTCCCAGCTGGCGTCTCTGAAGATCGGGTTCAAGCCGAAGTGGTTCTACAGCAACGTCGGTTCCGATCCCGCGCTCGTCGGTTCACTGCTCGCGCGGTTCTCCGAAGGCAAGGTGACCAACGGCGCGTCGCTCATCGACGGCGTGCTCACGACCGAGTACCTGCCCGGTGTCGACGCGCCGGACAACGCGTGGACGAAGCTGTGGCAGAACGTCTGGAAGGCGCACGGCAAAGGCGGTGACCTGACGAACTACCGCATCTACGGGATGGCGCAGGCTTACACGTTCGTCCAGGCGTTGCAGGCGGCGGGCCGGGACCTGACCCGGGAGCGCGTCGTCGAAGTGCTCCAGCAGACCGGGAAGACGTTCGAAGGGCCGGGTCTCGCGCCGTTCCGCTACACCGGTGAAAGCCACCTGGGCATCTCCGGCATGTCGGTGGTCGAACTCAAGGGCGGGGCGGGCAAGGACCTGACGCCGGTCCTGGTGACCGATCTCGGCGAGGCACCCATCGAGGCGGACGACTCGGCGGCGAACGACGCACCGCCGCCGAACGGGATCCCGGTGGCGAAGGCGGGCAACTAACGCGGACACAGGGCCCGACCGCGTGCGGGCCGGCTCCCCGCCGCCCGGCACTTCGTCCAGGGCGTCGGGGATCTGCTGCGCCTTCACATCACTGGACGCCCTGGGCCACAGCGCCAGGGTTCGCCGGCACCGCGTCCAGCACAAGTTCCACGGTGGCAAGGAAACTCTCACGGGTGAAGCCGACAGGTTCGATGCGGCGACCGTGGCGAGCCAGCGCGGGAAAGTCCGCGGGGTCGGCGCCCAGCGTGGTCACCCGGAAGGCTTCCAGTCTCCGCTCTTGTTCTGCCGGGCCGCTGGAACGGCCGGCCGCGTGCGCGGAGATCAGGGACACGGACAAGGTCACGAGCCGGTGGTACCACTCCGGGACGAGTTCCTCGGGCACCCCGGCGTCGTCGAGGGCTTGCAGGGTCTCCTCGATCACCAGCCTGCTGCCGGGCCCGCTGCCCGGATAGTGACTGGCGTCCTTCGCCAGCTGCGGCAGCGCGGCGTACGCGTCCCACGAGCGCAGGATCAGGTCGACGAGCCGCGCGCGCCAGGTCCCCGTCCGCTGGTAGCCGTGCATGGCCCGGACCAGCACATGGTCCACGATCGCGAGCATCAGCTCGGTGCGGTTGCGGAAGTGGCGGTACAGGCTGGAGGAGTCGGTCCCCAGCTCGGCGGCCAGTTTGCGCATGCTGAACACGTCGTCCTCCGTGGAACCGGAGATCAGCTCCACGGCGGCATCCAGGATGGTCTGTTTGCTCCACCGCTGACGCATGGCGGCAGTTTAGTCCAGCGGAGTGAGCGCTCCGCAGCCGACGAGAGCAGCGTTGCACGCAACGTTGCACGCGGTGCGTGCAAGTGGTTCTATGAGCCCATGACCGAACTGCGCGAGCTGGCCGCCTTGCGGAACGGATTCGACGTCGACCCGGGCGTGCGGAGCAGGCGCGACGACGGCGAGGTGTACCGGGTGCGGTCGCCGTTGGGGCATGAGGCCACCCTCTTCAGCCGCTACGCCGATGTCCGGGCCGTGCACGGCGACGCGGAGCGCCTGCGGCTCGAACTACAGCTGGCGCTTCCGGCGTTGCTGCGGCGCTTTCCCGGGTTGCGCCTCGCCGATCCCGCCGCGGCACCCGACTTCAAGGACCGCGCGCTGATCCACGGTCTGCGGTCCCTGAACGTGACCTGGTGACCATTCCGAAAGGAACGACGTTGACCATCGACGAACAGCCTGCCGAAGACGGCTTTCCCGACCGTCTGGAGGTGGCGCAACGGTTCGGCGACCTCGCGCCGGACGGTACGACGAGCACGGTGGCACTGTCGCGCCTGTTCGAGCATCCCCGGGTCCGTCTGCGCTTCTCCCGCTTCGGCAAGCTCGTGGCGGACGGCGGGTTCAGGCCGTTCCACATCCTGTTCGCCGGCCAGCGGGTCGAACGGCGGGCGGTGTTCGGCAAGACCGGCGCGACCGTCCGGATCGGCACCGGTATCCGGGCGATCGGCCGGACCTCCTACACCTACGGTCAGGGCATGTTCGACGGCGGACGACTCGTCGCCACGGCCGAGGCCACCATCGTGCTCGCCGACAGATCCGGGCCGATCACCTTGCCGGACGAACTGCTCGCCGACCTCGAAGAGCTGCGACTGCCGGGAACGAATGCGGCGGCCGCGGCGAAACCCGATCCACGCCGCCGCGAACGGGACCGCTACCCGGCCGCGGCCGCTGTCCGCGCCCGGGTCGGGGACGTCGACCTCAACCGGCACGTCAACTACATCGCCCAGCTGGGCCTTTACGACGAGGCGATCGCGTCCCACGCGCATGGCCTCCTGGGAGACGGTGCCGTCGAAAAGCTCCCGCACTACCTCCCTTGGCGTTACGAAGTGAACTACCTCGGCGAGGTCCTTTACCCCGGCACCTACGACATCGGGATCGCCGTCAACGGACACGACGAACACACCGTGCACTACGAACTGGGGCTTTTCGACGGCGGCCGATGCCTGGGGACCGCGGACGCCTCCGCACCGCGCGGGGCGCTTTCCTTCACCACCGCCGGTGCACGCTAGGGCGTGCTCTCGGGTGAACGCTCGCCGCGGCCCCGGTCACTTCGCGGGCAGCACCCGGCCCCGCACCTCGCCGAACCCGATCCGCGCGCCGTTCGCGCCGGGCGCGGTCCCGGTGATCACGACCTCGTCGCCGTCGAGCAGGAAGGTGCGCTCCTCCCCCTTGACCGTGAGGGGTTCCTTTCCGCCCCAGGACAGTTCGAGGAACGCGCCGCGCTGGTGCTTCTCCGGTCCGGAGATCGTGCCGGAGCCGTACAGGTCTCCCGTGCGCGACGACGCGCCGTTGACCGTCAGGTGCGCGAGCATCTGGGCGGGCGACCAGTACATCTCGCGGAAGGGCGGGCGGCTGACCTCCTCGCCGTTCCATTCGATGACCAGGTCGATGTCGAGGCCCCACGGCGCGGTCTCCCGCAGGTACGGCATCGGCTCCGGGTAGACCTGGCCCGGCAGCGGGATCCGCGCGGCCTCCAGCGCCAGGATCGGCACCACCCAAGGGGAGATCGAGGTCGCGAAGCTCTTGCCGAGGTGCGGGCCCAGCGGAACGTATTCCCACGCCTGGATGTCGCGCGCCGACCAGTCGTTGAGCAGGACGGCGCCGAAAACGTGGCGGGGGAAGGCATCCGGGGTGATCGGGGTGTTCAGCGGGGTTCCGGTACCGACGACGAAACCCAGCTCCGCCTCGATGTCCAGCCGTGTGCTCGGCCCGAACACCGGCGTCGCTTCGGCCGGGGTCTTGCGCTGACCGTTCGGGCGCACGACGTCCGTGCCGGAGACCAGGACCGTGCCGGACCGGCCGTGGTAGCCGACCGGGAGGTGCTTCCAGTTGGGCAGCAACGGTTCCGCGTCGGGGCGGAACAGCCTGCCGACGTTCGAAGCGTGGTGCTCGGAGGCGTAGAAGTCGACGTAGTCCGCGACCTCGATCGGCAGGTGCAGGGTCACCCGTCCGACGGGATGGACCGCGCCGTCGGGGAGCTCACCGGAGACCAGGGCGCGGATCCGCTCACGGACCGCCACCCAGCGGTCGTATCCCTGTGCCATGAACGGATTCAGCGACGACGCGGCGAAGACGTCGTCACCGAGCGCCGCGGCCAGGTCGAGGACGGAATCCCCGACACGGACGCCGACGCGGGGGGAACCGCCGTCGACGGAGAACACTCCGTACGGCAGGTTGTCGATCCCGAACAGGGAGTCTGCGGGGATGTCGATCGTGGTCATGCCACTCCTCGGGGCGCCTCGAGCAGGCCGAGTCCGGCCAGCTCGGTCAGGGGGTCGGTGATACTGCAGGTGCCGAACGACGTGAAGCCCGCGCGGACCGCGGCGATGCGATCCGGATCCAGTGCCCGCAGCCGCTCGGCGAGGACAGACCCGTCTCGTTCGGCGAGGACGGCTTCGGCGTCGCCTCCGACGAGGACGGCGTCGGTGGCGAGCATCAGGTTCAGGAAGCCGTGCTGTTCGAAGCCGGTCGCCGGGTCGGTGTTGCGGAGCGCGTGGTGCAGCCCGGCGGTGGCCTTGAACGGAACGCCCGCGCCGACCGCCGCCCGGACCGCGGCGGCGAGTTCGGCTTCGCCCGGATACAGGTCGGCCCGGACGCCACCGGTGCGGAACTTCGCGCGGTGCCCGGTGCCGGAAAGGGCGGTCAACAGCGGGACACGCCGGTCGTCACGCGGGATCTCGACGTAGACCGGGGCGGTGGCACCGGAAAGCGCGGCGAGCAGCTCGTCCGGCCCCATCCCGTCAGGGACGGCGATCTCGAGCGCGTCGAGCTTCACCGGCAGCGCGGCGACGGCTTCGAGCACGCCGCCGAGCCGCGCGGGCCCGCCGGGCAAGGTCACCGCGACCGGCAACGGGACTTCGCGGTCACCCAGCACCTCGGCGAGCTCGTCGAGCGCGGTGGCGGCGACCACCAGCGGTCCGACGAGGCCGGCGTACCAGGCGGAAACGTGCTCGTCGTGCGCCGTGACGGCGTCCGGCAGCGGGGCCAGGCCCGGGGGGAACACCGCGGCGTCGTCGCACAGCCCGGCGAAGAGCGCGGGAATCCGTCCGCCGTCCACCATGTCTCCTCCTCGCCGATTTAGTTCACACTTTTACTACCTATCGAGCAGCGTAGTCCGGTCCTCTGGGCGACGGGAAGGGTCCGTTGGGGCTGAAGGGGACTTTCCCCGCATCCGACGCGGTGAAGGGCGCTTTCCTCACATCACACGCGGTGAAAGCGTCCTTCAGCTCCGGCCTAGATACGGCTCCGGGTGCCGAACTCGGCGCGGCTGGTGATCAGCTTGCCCAGCAGCATCACGAGGATGCGCTGTTCGGTCTCGGTCAGCGCGTTCGTCCAGCCGAATTCGCGTTCATTGTGCTCGCGGAAGACCGACACCATCTCCTCGTGCCCCGCCTCGGTCAGCGACAGCTGCACCGACCGGCCGTCGCGTTCGTCCGGGACCCGGTGGAGCATCCCTTCCGCCACCAGAGTCTTGACCAGATTCGACACCGCCGCCCGGCTCATGCCGGTCAGCCGGGCCGTGCTCGTCGGTTCGAGCGGTCCGGCGAGCCAGACCACGAACAGCAGCCGGAACGCCGACCAAGACCGGCCACGCGGGCGGTGCACCGCGGCTTCGAGGTCGTAAGTCACCAGGTCCGAGGCACGGTTGAGGGTCAGCAGCACCTCGGTCGCCAGCTGGTGCCGGAAGCCGTACTCCTGCGCGAGCCGACGGTTCGCCAGCGCCACGAACGACCAGAAGTCCAGTCCGGCCGACTCAACGTCTTCCATCGCCGAACACTAACCCCGTCTGGCGAAAATGGTCAAAGTCTGAACTATCTGGGGCGACAGCGCCCCTGGAGTCCCGGGGTGCCGTTGCTCGCAAGTCCGTGAAGGCCTCCTCAGGCCTCAGGAACACCTTCACAGCAGTCGCGGTGAAGCGCGCCGGTACCGAATCGCTCGGTGGTCGTGAGTGGCGATTCGGGTTACTGAGGGGTAAGGCAAAGGTGTCGGGTCGACGAGGGCGCGAGTTGTCACTCAGGGTGAGGAGTGTGTGGAAATAGGGACGCTCAACATCCCTATTTCCACACACCCCCTGTCCGACTGTCGTGACCGGTCCGACCACGACAGGACTGTGTGGATTTCTGGTCATCCAACGCACCAAAATCCACACAGTCGAGGTCAACGACCCGGTGTCGCGCAGAGTCACCGACACCGTCCACAAACACGCCAGGTTTGCCTTACCCCTCGATAGAACCCGAATCGCCACTCACGACCAACCGCACCTAACTCCGAACCCCACCCCCTAGAGCTTCCTCCACTCAAGTCCCGCGATCATGGAGAATCCTCCATGGCGAGCCGACCCTCATCACCGGTTTGCTGAAGGCATGAGCAGAACGGAAGTACCCCCGGGGACCGCGAAGGCCGTCCGGGTGGCCGCAGGGGACCTGGTCCGGGTGATCGACGTCGAAGGCGGCCAGGTCGGCGACGTGTTCGCTTTCACCGGCGGCAGCTCCGAGCACCACAGCCTCGAACAGCACAGCTTCGAACACCACAGCGCCGCCCACACCCGCGCAGCGAACGACAGCCTGTTCCCCGCCGTCGGCGAGTCCTTCGTGACCGACCAACGCCGCCCGATCCTGACCCTGGTCGAGGACACCTCCCCCGGCGAGCACGACATGCTCATCCCCGCCTGCGACCCGGCCCGGTACGCCGCGCTGGGAGCGCCGGGCCACCGGTCCTGCGCCGCGAACCTGCGCGAGGCGCTGGGGGAAGCCGGCCTGAGTTTCACCGGCCCGACCCCGCAGCCGATCAACGTCTTCATGCGCATCCCGGTCGGAGAAGGCGGACGGCTCAGCTGGCTGACCGCGTCTTCACGGCCTGGCGACGCGGTGACCCTGCGGGCCGAACTGGACTGCGTCGTCGTGGTCTCCGCCTGCCCGCAGGACCTCGTCCGGATCAGCGACGCCGGACTCTCCCCGCTCGCCATCGAAACCGTCCACAATGGAGGAACACGATCATGACCACCACCGTCGGCCACGCCCACCCCGCGCTGGCCCCGACCACGCTCGGCCCTCTCGCTCTGCGCAACCGCTACGCCGTCGCCCCCATGACCCGTGTCTCGGCCGCGCCCGACGGCACGCCGACCGGCGAAATGGCCGACTACTACGCCGAATACGCCCGCGGCGGGTTCGGGCTCGTGATCAGCGAGGGCACCTACACCGACACCGCGGCCAGCCAGGGGTACCTCAACCAGCCGGGCCTCGGGCGGGACGAACACGTCGCGGGCTGGCGCGTCGTCACCGCCGGAGTGCGTGCGGCGGGCGGCCGGATGATCGCGCAGCTCATGCACGCCGGGGCGATTTCCCAGGGGAACCCGCACCAGGGCCACACCGTCGGCCCTTCGGCCGTCCAGCCGCGCGGGGAGATGATGCCCGCGTACGGCGGTTCCGGACCGTGGGCCGTGCCCCGTGAACTCACCACCGCCGAGATCGACGCCGTCATCGACGGTTTCGCCGCGGCGGCCCGGCGCGCCCGTCAGGCCGGGTTCGACGGCGTCGAAGTGCACGCGGCCAACGGTTACCTGCTCGACCAGTTCCTCACCGACTACACCAACCGGCGCACCGACTCCCACGGCGGACCGGTCGCCGGCCGGATCCGGCTGACCGCCCGCGTCGTGACCGCCGTCGCCGAGGCGGTCCCGGAGCTGGTGACCGGCGTGCGGCTGTCGCAGACGAAGGTCAACGACTTCACCTACCGCTGGCCCGGCGGCCGCGACGACGCCGAGGTGATCTTCGCCGCGGTCGCCGAGGCAGGCGCGGGCTACCTCCACATCGCCAGCGAGGGCCGGAACTGGCTCGAAACGGCGAAGCTGGCCGACGGCGCCACCATCACCGCCCTCGCCAGGGAGGTCACCGGGCTGCCGGTGATCGCCAACGGCGGGATGCACGATCTCAACCAGGCGCGAGAGGTACTCGACGGCGGGCACGCCGACCTGCTTTCGCTCGGACACGGCGCACTGGCCAACCCCGACCTGCCCGCTCGCGTCGCCGCGGCGGAACCCCTGGCCGGGTTCGACCGGGCGATGCTCTCCCCGACGGTCACGGTGGCGAACGCGCGCCGTTGGCGGGAGAGTCGGCAAGCGTGACGGAACCAAGCTGGCACGGCGGCGCGGCCGCGGTGGCGACCCTGACCTTCGACGTGGACGCGGAATCCCCGATCCTCGCGCGAGGGCGGGGTTACGCCGAGCACCTGTCGACCATGTCCCATCAGGCGTACGGGCCCCGGGTCGGGGTGCCGCGCATCCTCGACCTGCTCGACGAACTGGCCGTACCCGCGACGTTCTTCGTGCCGGGCTGGGTCGCCGAACAGCGGCCCGGCCTCGCCGCCGAGATCGTGGAACGGGGGCACGAGGTGGCCCACCACTCCTACAGCCACCGGCCGCCGACCACGATGACCGCCGCCGAGCAGCGAGCCGATTTCGAACGGGGCATGGCTGTCTTCGCGAGCCAGGGCATCGAGATCAGCGGGCATCGCGCGGCGGGCTGGGAGTCCACTTGGGACACTCCGGCGCTGGTGGCCGAGCACGGGTTGAGCTACGACTCGTCGTTGATGGCCGACGACCGGCCCTACCTGATCGAGACCGGGGCGGGCCGGATCGCCGAACTGCCGGTGCACTGGTCGCTCGACGACTGGGAGCAGTACGCGTTCCTCCCCGCACCGCAGATCGGCTCGGTGATCACCTCGCCGGTGCGGGTACTGGAGATGTGGCGCGCGGAGCTGGACGCGATGCGCCGCTACCGGTGCCTGTTCAACCTGTGCCTGCACCCGTTCCTGTCGGCCAGGCCGGGGCGGTTGGAGGCGGTGCGCGCGCTCGTCGAGTTCGGTCTCGGCCTCGGCGACGTCCGGTTCGCCCGATGTCGGGACGTGGCGGCCGCGGCATTGGCCGACCCTTCCTTGCCCGTGGAACCCTTGCGGCGCCTCGAAGTCGACCCGGCGGTCTATCCGGACTGAGCCGCCTCCAGCGCCAGAAAGAGGTCGACCCGATCCGCGGTCCGTCCGACGTCGCGGCCGGTCAGCTCGGTGACCTTGGCCAGCCGGTTGCGCAAGGTGTTGACGTGCACGAACAGGGCCGCGGCGGTGGCCGCCCACTGGCCGTCGTGGTCGAGGAACGCCCGCAGGGTCGTCTCCAGGTCACCGTCGCGGACGCGGTCGTGCTCGCGCAGCGGGCCGAGCAGGGCGTCCGCGAACGTGTGCCGCCACTGTTCGTCGTGTGACTCCAGCAGCAGCCGGTAGCTGCCCAGCTCGGCGAAACTCGCCGCCACCGGACCGCCTCGCCTGCCGCGGAGCACGCGGCAGGCTTCGCGGCTGCGCGACAACGGCTCGCGCAGCCCGGCCGCGCCGGAAACGGGATCAGCCAGCCCGACGACCACGCGCCCGCCGGAGAACCGGTGCGAGACGGCCGCCGCCAGCCGGGGCGCGAACGCGGCGGGCGACTGCCTTCCCGATCGGAAGGGCAGCACCGCCACGACGTCCCTGCTGCCCGCCGCCACGACCGCGGGAAGCCCGTCCGCCAGCAGGAAATCCGTGACGGCCTCCGCCATCCCCGGCGGGGTGGCGGTGGCGTCGTCGCCGGCGAACGCCAGCGCGATCACGGACAGGGGCCCGTCCGGATCGACGCCGAAAGCACGCAGCCTGCCGGGCACCTCCGCGACGCGCTGCGCACCGGAAAGCACCATGTCCAGCAACTCGACGGCGAACCGCATTTCGATGGCCTGCACCGCTTGGTGCCGGGCCACTTCCAGACTGAGATAACGAGCGGTCTGCTCCAGCGCGTCCCGCTCCCCCTTCGTCAGCTCGGCCACCGGACGCAGGCACAGCAGCGCGGCGTCCGCGTCGCCGATCGCGCCGACCGGGAACAGCGCCGCCCGCGTCCCCGCGCCGAGATCCGCCTCCAGCGGCGGCGGGCGCCTGGCCAAAGCCTCCGCCGCGACGCGCGCTTGTCCGGCGTCCAGTCCGGCACCGGCGGACGCCAGTTCCCGGCCCATCCGGTCGACGACCGCCAGCGGCAACTCGTGCTCACGGCGGAGGACCGCGAGCACCCCGGACGCACCGGCCCCCCTCGACAGCGCCGAGGTCAGCTCGTCTCCCCTGCGTACCAACGACATCAGCGCGTTCTGCCGGTCCGTGGCCTGGATCGCCGCCGCCGCGCGCGTGACCGCCGTGAACGGCACCGCCACCGAGATCTCCAGCAGCGGCAACCCGGCTTCCCGGCATGCCTCGGCGAGCGCCGCAGGGGTGTCGCGTTGTTCCACGCGCAGCCCGAAGATGATCCCGGCCGCTCCCGCGCGGACCACTCGCGCGACGAAGTCCGCCGGCTCGGTCCTGTCGAGCCACAGGCCGTTGGTCAGCACGACTTCGTGCTCGCGCACGTACGGCCCGGGGTCGGGCAGCTCCGTGTTGTGCACCCACAGCACCTGCTCGGCCAGCGCCCCGTCGCGGCCGGGGACGACCACCCGTAGTTCGAGATCCGGGTCCGCGACCAGCGCCGCCAAGGTCAGCATGACTGTGAATATATCCAGCCGGATACGTCCTTTATGGATGAACGGCCATTTCATCGTTTTGTCATAGTCCCTGGCTAGCGTCCCTCGAAGACACTTCAGGAGCCGAGGAGAAGAACCGTGACGGCAGTTTCGCGCACGATCGCCGAGCGCTACACCCTGCTCGAGAAGCTGGGCGGCGACGGGACGGCCGTGCTGTGGCGTGGTGAGGACGGGCCGGACGGCCGCCAGGTCGCGATCAAGGAACTGCTGCTGCCCACGCTCGACGAATCCGCACGCGCGGCCGTCGTCGAACGGCTCCAGCGTGAGGCCCGCGTGGATCACCCGTCGGTGGTGCCCGTCCACGAGGTCGTGGTGGCGGACGGGACGCCGTTCGTCGTGATGGATCTGGTGGACGCGCGGACCCTGGATGAGCTGGTGGCCTCAGGTCCACTCCCGCCGCGGTTCGTCGCGGAGATCGGCAGGCAGGTGCTCGGCGCGCTCGCCGCCGCCCACACGGCGGGTGTCGTGCACGGGGACGTGCGGCCCGCGAACATCCTGGTGTCCTCCGACGGCACGGCGAGGCTGACCGGCTTCGGGATCGGCCAGGCCCTCGACCCGAGCGGTTCGCCTGCCTTCCTCGCCCCCGAAAGGATCGCGGGGCACGAAGGCACTCCCCACTCCGATCTCTGGTCGCTCGGCGTGACGCTGCTCAGCGCGAGCGAGGGCGCGAATCCTTTCCGGCGGGAGAACGTCGCGGCCACGCTGTACGCCGTCGTCAACGATCAGCCGGTCTTCAGCCGGACGTACGGAACGCTGGCGGACGTCCTCCGCGGTCTGCTGGCGAAAGCGCCGCACGCGCGGATGCTGCCGGATCACGCGATCCCGATGCTGGCTCTGGCCACGAACGGCGCCGAAACCCCGATGCCGGTCCTGCCCGTGGCGCAGCGGCCTTCTCCCGGGCTCGCCACGCCTTCGGTGCCCGCGATCCTGGCCGGAGTGGGGAGCATGCTGTTCGGCTTCTACGTGCTGGCGAACGCGATGATGTTCCACCGCGCGTACTACCTGTTCGACCTCCTCTGGCCGCCGGTCCTGCTCGGCCGCCTCGGCATCGTCCTGGCGGGCGTGCTTGCGATGGTCGGTGGTGGTCTCCTGCTCGCCAGGGTCCGCCAGGGGCAGGTCATGAGCAGCGTCGCCGGCGGGCTGACGCTGCTCAGTGTGGTGATACTGAACTGGACCGACGAGGAACGGGCGCACTTCGGCCTCGTGCTGGAGCCGGGGTTCACCCTCGATGTCTTCGCCGCCGTCTTCGCCATCGTCCTGGTCATCGCCGTGTGGTTCGTCCCGGCCCGGCGTCCTGCTGTGGGCTGATCCGCTCACAGCAGAGAAACCGGCGGACGGCCGGGCCCCGGCGGCATCGTCGGGGCATGACCGACTACGAGAAGCAGCCACTCTTCGACCAACGGCTCCGGGAACGGTTCTTCAGCCAGCGTGTGCTGGTCCTCGACGGCGCGCTCGACGACGACAACGGGACAGTGCTCACCACCCAGCTCCTGTCGCTGGCGAGCGAGGACCCTCGCAAGGACATCGCGTTGTGGATCCACTCGCCGGGCGGCTCGGTCCCTTCGATGCTGGCCATCCGCGACGTGATGCGGCTCGTGCCGTGCGACGTCGCCACCCTCGCGCTGGGGCTGGCGTGCAGTGCCGGGCAGTTCCTGCTCTCCGCGGGCACGCCGGGCAAACGGTTCGCCCTGCCGCACGCGCGGATCCTGATGCACCAGGGTTCGGCGGGCATCGGCGGCTCGGCCGTCGAGGTGGAGGTGCAGGCCGACGATCTGCGCTACACGCGGGACACGGTGCTCGGCCTCATCTCCGACGACACCGGGCAGCCCATCGACCGGATCTTCGCCGACTCCCTGCACGATCGCTGGTTCACCACCGAACAGGCGCGCGAGTACGGCTTCATCGACCACATCGTCGAAAGCCTCGACCAGGTCGTCCCCGTCCGTACCCACAAACTCGGCCTCGGCTCGGAAAGGGGTGTCGGCGCATGAGCACCTACACCATCCCCAACGTCATCTCCCGCAGTCCCGCCGGCGAGCGGATCATGGACGTCTACTCGCATCTGCTGTCGGAACGGATCATCTATCTCGGGACCGCGATCGACTCCGGCGTGGCGAACGCGCTGATCACGCAGCTGCTGTTCCTGGAGGCGGACAACCCGGAGCAGGAGATCAACCTCTACATCAACACCGAGGGCGGCGACCCGTCGGCGATGCTCGCGCTGTACGACACCATGCGCTTCATCAAGGCGCCGGTGGCGACGACCTGCGTCGGCCAGGCCGTCGCGGCGGGGGCGATCCTGCTGGCCGCGGGCGAGGCCGGGCACCGGTTCGTGCTGCCCCACACCCGCGTGGTGCTGCACCAGCCCGCGGCGCAGGGCCGCGGCACCATCCCGGACCTCATCCTCCAGGCCGACGAGGTCGTGCGGGTGCGGACTCAGCTGGAGGAGATCCTGTCCTCGCACACCGGCCGCGCCGTCACGGATCTCCGGCACGACACCGACCGGGACCGCGTGTTCGACGCGGCGGGTGCCGTCGCGTACGGGCTCGCGGATCGCGTGCTGGACAGCCGGAACTAGGCGGCCATCAGAACGGGTCCAGCCGGGCGGCGGCCGACCGCGAGGCCTGTGCTGCCGCCCCGCCGGACCGTGCCCGCGATGCCGAAGAGGAGATCCGCCAGGTCGATCCCGAGCGCGCCGGTGACCGCGGCGATCATCTCGCTGGACGGCTCCTTGCGGCCGCGCTCGATCTCCGAAAGGTACTGCGGCGAGATCCCGGCGCGTTCCGCGACGTCGACGAGACGGCCGCCCTGCTCCTCCCTCGCCGCGCGCAGGCTCCGGCCCAGCACGTCACGCCACAGCGGCTCCGGATCGGGGCGCTTCTGGTGGAAAGGGAGGATGTCCGCCATACGCTCATCGTGACATCGGGCCGCGGCTCGCGTGCTCCGTTCCGCTCAAGGCGAAACCGAGCCGCGGAAGGCGCGCCGGTACGCGCCCGGCGTCGTACCGACCTGATCGCGGAATCTGCGTCGGAGGTTGACCGCCGACGTGAGACCGACACGGGCCGCGATCACCTCCACCGGCAGGCCGGTCTCCTCCAGGAGAGTGCGCGCTTCGGTCACGCGGCGGGTCAGCAGCCATGTCCCCGGCGTGGTGCCGAGACGATCCGCGAAACGCCGGGCCAGCGTGCGGGACGAAACGTTGAGGTGCGCGGCCAGATCGCTCACCGACAACGACGTCCCGAGGCGGCCGCCCGCCCACTCGAGGAGGCCGTCCAGCTCGTCCGCGGGCGGCGGGGCCGGGACGAACTGCGCCTGACCGCCGTCGCGATGGGGCGGCATCACCATGTGCCGCGCGACGAGGGCGGCGTGCGCGGCCCCGTGGTCCCGCCGGACGAGGTGCAGGCAGAGGTCGATCCCGGCGCCCGCGCCGGCACTCGTGGCGACGTCGCCGTGGTCCACGTAGAGCACGTCCGGCTCCACGCGCACCTGCGGGAACTCCTCCTGCAGCTGGGCCGCGCGCGCCCAATGCGTGGTCGCCGCCCTGCCGTCCAGCAGCCCGGTGCGGGCCAGCGCGAACACGCCGGAACAGATCGTGACCAGCCGCGCTCCCCTGGCGTGCGCGCGAAGGAGCGCCCGGCGCACGGGTGGTGACAGCGGGTCCTCCACCGGGGCCCAGCCCGGGATGAGCACCGTGTCCGCGTCCGCCAGCGCGGAAAGACCCCGGGTCACGGACATCGCGTACCCGGCCGTGGTCGGCACCGGGCCGGGTTTCTCCGTGCAGACGTCGAATCCGTAGTGCCGCGGCACGCCTGCCCGCTCCGTCCCGAAGACCTCGGCGGCGATGCCGAGTTCGAACGTCGACTGCGTCGGCCGCACCAAGGCCATCACGCGATGCATGGCAGGAAAATACCCCATGATGTCTTCCTGGACACTGTCCGGCGGCCTGATGATCGCGGCACCATGGGCTCATGCACCCCGAGATCCTCGCCCAAGAGGGCTACACTTCCGTCTCCGTCAAGGAATCCCCCGTTCGCGAGCTCTTCCCCGGAATCCGCGTGCGTCCACTGTGGACAGGCACGGACGGCGCGCACGCCAACATGCTGGAGATGGATCCCGGCACCTCATGGCCGCATCGCGACGTTCACGAACCGGGATCCGAGGAGGTGTACGTCGTCTCCGGCATCTTCAACGACGGCGCGCGCGACTATCCGGCGGGGACTTTCCTGCACGCTCCGGCCGGTTCGTGGCACGTGCCCGCGTCGGCGACCGGGTGCACGCTCTTCGTCTTCTATCCCGAAGGCTGACGCCGGGTCAGCCGATGACCGAAAGTCCGCTCTCGGCCGCGAGAATACCCGCGACCGAGACGGCCTGTTCGGCGGTGATCTTCGCGCCACGCAAGGTGAGCAGGCCACGGGCGCCGGACAACCGCGAACCGCGCAGATCACAGTCCACCGCCGCGGTCGCCGCGAATTCCGTTTCGGTGAAGTCACAGTCCACAAAGGTCAGACGCGACAGGTCGCCGGAGAACACCGTCTCCCGGAACGAACATCCGGAGAACACGGCCGAACCCTTCACCCGCTCGACCGTCAGCGACGCGTAGTCGAACCGTGCGTTCTCGACGTACAGATCGGAGGCGGAAGCGATCGACACACCCAGCCCGATCGCACGGCAACGAAGGATCTCGACGCGGCGTGCCGAGAGTTCGCGGATGGCCGCGTTGGACAGGTCGACGCCTTCGAGGATCACATCGGACAGCGTCAGCCTGTCGAGCCTGGCGTTGGCGAGGCTCACTTCCGAGACCAGGGAACGCACGATCTCCCCACCGCCGCGGACCCCGCCCTGGTCGCCGCCGTCGAGATGGACGGAGTCGAGATCGAAGTAGCCTTCGAACAGGGCCGGTTCGCCTGTGAGGTCTTCCCGTTCGACCGAAGGGCGCCGCACCTTGATGCCGTCGAAATCCCGGAACTCCATGATCCGGACGGTACCCCAGGGCCGGCCTTCGCCGAGCAAAAAGGGGCCCGCCCCGAAAGGCGGACCCCCTGTTCAGACCACGAGGTCAGTCGCGGACGCCCTTCACCGCGTCCTTGATCTTCTCGCCTGCCTGCTTGACGTTGGCCTTGCCCTGCTCGGCCTTGCCTTCGGCCTGCCACTGCTCGTTGTCCGTGGCGTTCCCGACGGCTTCCTTAGCCTTGCCCTTGAGCTCGTCGACCTTGTTTTCCGCTTTGTCGTTCATCAGGGCCTCCATTCGTTGTCCGCCGCCCTCCGGTTACCCGGTGACGCGCCCCGAAAACGGCGAATCCGCTGTGGCTCCCGACACGTTTGAGACGCCAAGGTCGAGTTCCGCCCAGACGGTCTTGCCGTCGTCACGGTGGTCCTGCCCCCACTTCGTGGTGCAGGCTTCGACGAGGGCGAGGCCTCGGCCGCCGGTTTCCGAAGGCGGGCGAGGGCTGGCGAGCGCCTTGTCGGCGACGTCATGCAGCTCCGCGCGCACCCAGGCGCGGGCCCGGGCCAGTTCCCCCAGGTCATCGCCCACGTCCAAGGTCAGGACTTCGACCTCGGAGCCGGCGGGCGCGGCCTCCTCGGTGGACACGGGGACCTCCCTGTTCTCGGCGACCCGTCACGGGCTCGTGTGGACCTGGTACCCCGAATTCCCCGAACCTTAACGACCGGCCTTTCACCGCTCGCCACCTGTGTGCCCGCACGGGTAGACCGTTTTCGCGACGACGGCTTCGCACGCCGGGCAGTTGTTCACCGGCCGCTCGCGACGGCCCCAGAAGGGATGGGCGGCCCCGCAGAGCGCGGTGACCTGGTCACCGAGGCCGATATCCGGGTTGCAGACGGGACAGTACGCGTGCGCAGCTCGTTCGATTTCGCCTGTCATCCTTCTCCTCCGGGTGTAGGTCGTTATACATACTTTCGACCCTGTTCAGCGTACGGCGTTACTTGTTCCGCGTTTTCCGGTTTGCCCGGCCCCGCATCCGCGTTCCCCCAGGGGCACCGGTTCCAGGAATTCGCAGCCTCGCATATTTCGATCGCCCGACAGAATGGATTAATCCAATTTCTCACGGCAATTACCACGCCATTACCCGACCATTTACTTACTGGTCTTTTCGAGTGATCAACTGTCATGATCACCTTCGCGGAAAGACAACCGGCACGCGGTGCCGCTAACCTTGCATTGTTCCCGGACAGACTCGGCACGTCCTGTTCGCGCTGTCTGCCTCATTCACGACTTTAGTCGGGAGGTCGCGAGCGTGCGCTCGCCACGAAAAGCCACCGAAAAAGGCTCCGAAAACCACCACAACGAAGGCGCGGCGACCACCGCCCTGCTCCGCCTCGGCCGTTATTTGACCCGCGCGGAGAGTTCGGCCGATCTGCATTCGGTGCATCTGACCGGAGGCCGGGAAGGCGACGCGTTCTACCGTGATCGCTGGAGCCACGACAAGGTGGTCCCCTCGACGCACGGCGTGAACTGCACGGGTTCCTGTCGCTGGAACGTGTACGTCTCCGACGGGATCATCACCTGGGAGAGCCAAGACCCGGACTATCCCTCCGTCGGCCCCGACAAGCCCGAGTACGAACCGCGCGGATGCCCGCGCGGCGCCTCCTTTTCGTGGTATTCCTATTCCCCGACCCGGGTACGGTTTCCGTACGCGCGAGGCGTACTGGTCGAAATGTACCGTGAGGCACTGAAACAGCACGGCGATCCGGTCACCGCTTGGGCCTCGGTGGTCGACGACCCGATGAAGAGACTGTCCTATCAACGTGCCCGAGGAAAAGGCGGCCTGGTCCGGATCAGCTGGGACGAGGCTTCGGAAATCGCCGCCGCCGCGCATGTGCACACCATTTCCCGATACGGCCCGGACAGGGTCGCCGGCTTTTCGCCGATTCCGGCGATGTCCATGGTCTCGCACGCGATCGGGTCCCGGTTCATGGCGCTGATCGGCGCTCCGATGCTCTCCTTCTACGACTGGTACGCCGATCTGCCGGTGGCCTCACCGCAGGTGTTCGGCGATCAGACCGACGTCCCGGAATCCGCCGACTGGTGGGACGCCGCGTACCTGATGATGTGGGGCTCGAACGTCCCGGTGACCCGGACACCGGACGCGCATTGGATGGCCGAGGCGCGGTATCGCGGGCAAAAGGTCGTCGTGGTCTCCCCCGACTACGCCGACAACACCAAGTTCGCCGACGAGTGGCTGGCCCCGCATCCCGGCACCGACGCCGCGCTGGCGATGGCCATGGGGCACGTCATCCTCACCGAGTTCTTCGCCGAACGGCAGGTCCCGTACTTCACCGACTACGTCCGCCGCTTCACCGACCTCCCCTTCCTGGTCACGCTGACCGAACGGGACGGCGCGTACGTCCCGTCGAAGTTCCTCACCGCCGCCGACCTCGGTGACACCGGGGCGGCCGAGCCACAGTGGAAGACCGTCCTGGTCGACGACCGCACCGGCGAACCGGTCGTGCCCAACGGTTCCGTCGGCTTCCGCTGGAACGAGCACGACCAGGGCCACTGGAACCTGGACCTCGGCGACGTCGTCCCGCGGCTGAGCCTGCTCGACGACCCCGGCCACGAAGGCGTCGAGGTGCTGCTTCCGCGGTTCGACGCGGACGGCGTCCTGCGGCGCGGAGTGCCCGCCGTCGAGCACGGCGGGCAGCTGGTCACCACGGTGTTCGACCTGCTGATGGCGCAGTACGGCGTGCGGCGTGGCGAACTGCCCGGCCGGTGGCCGTCCGGCTACGACGATCCGGCGGAGCCGTGCACTCCGGCGTGGCAGCAGGAGATCACCTCGGTCCCGGCCGAGCGGGTCACCCGGATCGCCAGGGAATTCGCCGAGACGGCGGAGGCCTCCCGCGGCCGGTGCATGATCCTGATGGGCGCGGGCACCAACCACTGGTTCCACTCCGACACCATCTACCGGTCCTTCCTGGCGCTGCTGACGATGACGGGCTGTCAGGGCCGCAACGGCGGCGGCTGGGCGCATTACGTCGGTCAGGAGAAGGTGCGGCCGCTGACCGGGCACCAGACCCTGGCCGGCGCGATGGACTGGATGCGGCCCGCCCGGCAGATGATCGGGACCGCCTACTGGTACCTGCACACCGGCCAGTGGCGCTACGACGCCCTGCGCAACGACGAGCTGGCCTCCCCGCTGGCGCCCGGAAGCCTCGCCGGGACCAGCGCCGCGGACACGCTCGCGCAGTCGGCGCGGCTGGGTTGGATGCCCTCGTTCCCCACTTTCGACCGCAATCCGCTGGACCTGGTCGACGAGGCCGACGAAGCCGGGGTCGACCCCGTCCACCACGTCACCGCCCAGCTCCGCGAAGGCAAGCTGGGGTTCGCCGCCGAGGATCCGGACGCGCCGGAGAACTGGCCGCGGGTGCTCACGGTGTGGCGGTCCAACCTGCTCGGCTCCTCGGCCAAGGGCCACGAGTACTTCCTGCGCCATCTGCTCGGCACCGACGCGAACCTGCGCGGTGAAGAGGCGCCGCCGGACTCGCGGCCGAAATCCGTGAAATGGCGCGACACCGCCCCGGTCGGCAAATTGGATCTTATGCTGGCAATCGATTACCGGATGACCAGCACCACCCTGTTCGCCGATCTCGTGCTGCCCGCCGCGACCTGGTACGAGAAGCACGATCTGTCGTCCACGGACATGCATCCCTTCGTGCATTCCTTCAACGCCGCCGTCGATCCGCCGTGGCAGACCCGCACCGACTTCGAGGCCTTCCACACGATCGCGAAGCGGTTCAGCGAGCTCGCCGAGCGGCATCTCGGGGTGCGCAAGGATCTCGTCGCCACCCCGATGACGCACGACACTCCCGGCGAGACCGCGCAGCCGGGCGGTGTGGTCCGCGATTGGCGCGACGGCGACGTCGAGCCGATCCCGGGTGTCACCATGCCGAAGCTGACCGTCGTCGAGCGCGATTACCCCGCGGTGGCGGCGCAACTGGCCACGCTCGGCCCGCTCCTGGAGAAACTGGGCGCCACCAGCAAGGGCCTCACCTACGACGTCGGCGAGGAAGTGAACTGGCTGCGGGCGAAGAACGGCGTCGCGACGACGGGCGCGGGCCGGGGCCAGGCGCTGATCGACACCGACATCAAGGCTGCGGACGCCGTGCTCGCGCTGTCGGGCACCACCAACGGACGGCTGGCCACTCAGGGTTTCCGTGACCTCGAGAAGCGGGTCGGCACCGAACTGGCGCATCTTTCCGCCGAGCACGAAGGCAAGAAGATCACCTTCGCCGACACCCGGTCCCGGCCGGCTGCGGTGATCACCAGCCCGGAATGGTCCGGCAGCGAAAGCGGCGGCCGCCGCTACTCGGCGTTCGTGATAAACGTCGAACACGGCAAGCCGTGGCACACCCTCACCGGCCGTCAGCATTTCTTCCTCGACCACGACTGGATGCACGAACTCGGTGAGGCGCTGCCGATCTACCGGCCTCCGCTGGGTTCGCACCATCTCTCCGGCGGGACGGGAGACGCCGCCGAGGTCACCGTGCGCTATCTGACCCCGCACAGCAAATGGTCGATCCACTCGACCTACCAGGACAACCTGCACATGCTCACCCTGTCCCGCGGCGGGCAGGGGATCTGGATGAGCCCGTCCGACGCCGAAGCGATCGGGGCCAAGGACAACGACTGGATCGAGGCGGTCAACCGCAACGGTGTCGTGGTGGCCCGCGCGATCGTCTCCCATCGCATGCCCGCGGGCACCGTTTTCCTTTACCACGCCCAGGACCGGGCGGTGAACGTGCCGCGCAGCGAGGCCACCGGCAAACGCGGTGGCACGCACAACTCGCTGACCCGGCTGCTGCTCAAACCCACCCATCTCATCGGCGGCTACGCCCAGCTCTCCTTCGGTTTCAACTACCTGGGCCCCACCGGCAACCAGCGCGACGAGGTCACCGTGATCCGCCGCCGTTCCCAGGAGGTGCGTTACTGATGCGGGTCATGGCACAGCTGGCCATGGTGATGAACCTCGACAAGTGCATCGGCTGCCACACCTGTTCGGTGACCTGCAAGCAGGCCTGGACGAACCGGACGGGTACCGAGTACGCGTGGTTCAACAACGTGGAAACCCGGCCGGGGCAAGGATATCCGCAGCGCTACGAAGATCAGGAGCGCTGGAAGGGCGGCTGGGAGCGGACGGCGAAAGGCAAGCTGCGGCTGCGCGCGGGCGGGCGGCTGACCAAGCTCGGGAAGCTCTTCGCCAACCCGGAACTGCCGGAGATCTCCGACTACTACGAGCCGTGGACCTACGATTACGCCACCCTGATCGAGGCGCCGCTGGGCGACGACGTGCCCACCGCCGCGCCCCGGTCGGCCATCACCGGCGAACCCACCCAGCCCACCTGGGGCCCGAACTGGGACGACGACCTCGGTGGTTCCACCGAACACGGCGTCAAGGACCCGATCGCCGAGAAGCTGCGTGACGAACTCGGGATCCAGATCAAATTCGAGTTCGAGCAGAGCTTCATGTTCTACCTGCCGCGGATCTGCGAGCACTGCCTCAATCCGTCCTGTGTGGCCAGTTGCCCGTCCGGCGCGATGTACAAACGCGAAGAGGACGGGATCGTGCTGGTCGACCAGGACCAGTGCCGCGGCTGGCGGATGTGCGTCACCGGCTGCCCGTACAAGAAGGTCTACTTCAACCACAAGACCGGCAAGGCCGAGAAGTGCACCTTCTGCTACCCGCGGGTGGAAGCCGGGCAGCCGACGGTGTGCGCGGAGACCTGTGTCGGACGGCTGCGCTACATCGGTGTCCTGCTCTACGACGCCGACAAGGTCACCGAGGCCGCGTCCGTCGCCGACGAGCACGACCTCTACCCCGCGCAACTCGACCTGCTGCTCGATCCGCACGACCCCGCCGTGATCCGGGCCGCCGAGGCGGCCGGTATCCCCCACGACTGGCTCACCGCGGCGCGGCGTTCGCCGGTGTACCAGCTGATCCACGACTACCGGCTGGCGCTGCCGTTGCATCCGGAATACCGCACGATGCCGATGGTCTGGTACATCCCGCCCTTGTCGCCGGTGGTCGACGCGGTCAGCGGAAGCGGTCACGACGGCGAACACCGCGACAACCTGTTCGGTGCCATCGACGCCCTGCGGATCCCGATCGAGTACCTGGCCGAACTGTTCACCGCCGGGGACACCGAGCCGGTCCGGCGGTCGCTGCGGCGGCTGGCCGCGATGCGGTCCTACATGCGCGCGGTGAACCTCGGGCAGGAGACCGACGAGGACATCCCCGCCTCCGTCGGCCTGACCGGCGAGCAGATCTTCGCCATGCACAGGCTGCTCGCGCTGGCCAAGTACGACGAGCGCTATGTCATCCCCACCGCGGGCGTCGGGCAGGCCCACGATCTGGAGGGCATCGCCACCCGGTGCAGCCTCGACGTCGACGGCGGCCCCGGTATGGGCGGCAAGGAGTCCACAGTGGACCTGATCAGCTGGGACGACGGCGCCCGCCCGGACGCGCTGTTCCCGACCCTGCGAAGGCAAAGCCGGTGAAACTCCTCCGCCCCCGGACGACTGTGGCCCCGGATCACGCCGCGCTGCGCCAAATCGCCGGCTGGTGCCTGCAGTATCCCGACGAAGCCGTCCTCGGCAAACTCGGCCTGCTGCGCGCCTGCCTCGACGAGACCACCGGCCCCGGCCACGACGAGCTTTCCCGCACCGTGGCCTACCTCGAACAGGGCGAGCCAGGCGAGCTGGCCTCGCACTACATCGAGGTCTTCGACCGGAAACCCCGCCGGACACTGCATCTGAGCTGGTTCCTCGACGGCGACACACGCCGCCGCGGCGAGACCTTGGCCGCGGTGCGCCGGTTCTACCGCACCCACGGATTCGCCCCCGCCGAGAACGAGCTGCCGGACTTCCTGCCGGTGATCCTGGAGTTCGCCGCCGCGGCCGGTCCCGACGAGGCCGGACAGGTGCTCGCCCGCTTTCATCCCGCACTGGAGCTTCTGCACCGCAACCTGTCCACTATGGACACCCCGTATCGCGACGCGGTCACGGCGGTGCTGGCCACCCTGCCCGCCACCCCCGCGCCGATCCCCGCCGAACCCCCTGCCGAACTGGTCGGCCTCGACCCGTTCCCCACCGGCACCGGAGGTGGCCGATGAGTTCCGGACTGGATCTGCTGCTGTGGGGCGCCGCGCCCTACGCGTCGATCGCGCTGCTGGTCTTCGGCACGATCTGGCGGTACCGCCACGACAAGTTCGGCTGGACGACCCGGTCGAGCCAGCTCCACGAATCCCGGCTCCTGCGGGTGGCCAGCCCCGTGTTCCACATCGGACTCCTGATGGTGATCGGCGGCCACGTGCTCGGCCTGTTCGTACCGAAGGGCGTCACCGAGTTCGCGGGGCTCGACGAACACGGCTACCACCTGATCTCGCTCGGGATGGGCAGTGTCGCCGGGCTGGTCGCGATCGGCGGGCTCGGTCTGCTGCTGTGGCGGCGGATCCGGGTGCCGGCGGTGCGCGGGGCCACCTCGGTCAGCGACAAGTTCATGTACGTGGTGCTCGTACTCGTGATGCTCGCCGGGCTGGCGAACACCCTGGTCGACAACGGACTCCGCGGCGGATACGACTACCGCGAGACGGTCGCGCCCTGGTTCCGAGGCATCCTGCTGCTCGATCCCCAGCCGGAGCTGATGGCGTCGGCGCCGCTGGACTACCGGCTGCACACCGCGCTGGCCATGGTGCTGTTCGCGCTGTGGCCGTTTTCCCGCCTGGTCCACGCTTTCAGCGCGCCGGTGCGGTACCTGCTCCGTCCATACGTGGTCTACCGGCGCCGCGCCCCCGGCAGTGTCGGCACCCGAGACCCGCGCCGCGGCTGGGAATGACCCGCCTCCGCCGCACCGCCTACGTCGCGCTGAGTTCGTTCGGCTGCATCGTCTTCATCGGCCTCTGCGCGATCCTGTCCGGGGCGCCCCTGCTGTTCCCCTCGCTCGGGCCCACCGCGTTCCTGGTCTTCGCGAGCCCGCAGGCGCCCGGCGCGAGCCCACGCAACACGGTGCTCGGCCATCTGGCCGGTGTCCTCGCGGGGCTCACCGGCCTCGCCGTCACCGGATTGCTCACCGCCGCCCCGGACCTGACACATCCCTCCTGGCCCAGGATCGGGGCGGCCGCGATCGCGCTCGGTCTCACCTGCGCCGCGATGGCCGCGCTTGAGATCCCGCATCCGCCCGCCGGGGCCACCACCCTGATCATCGCGCTCGGCCTCCTGCACACCGCTCCGCAGATCGTCGCGGTCGTGGTGGGCGTCGCTCTCATCGCGTTGCTGGCCGTGGTGATCAACAAACTGTTCGGCGTTCCGTATCCGTGGTGGCGCTCGCCCGCTCCGGTCACCGCGCCGCAGCGGATGCTCCGCGCATGAGTAGATCCACTCACTCGATCTTGAGTAGCCATCCCCGACCTCAGCGAATGTGGTTCACAGGTGACCGACTGTTGTCGTAGGGTCACGGAGACAGCACACGCGTCACCTTGGGAGGGGTGTGGCAGATGGCTGGGTATGAGGCTGTACTTGGAGAGATCGACGAAGCGAGCAAGGCCGCAGGGCGGTTGGTCGACGACGCTCGCGGACTCGATGCTGCCGGTGTCGTCCCGGACGGTGACGCCGGGCTTTCCGGTACTCGCTCGGCAGGCAAACTGGCGGCCTTGAAGAGTGCGTGGTCGAGCAAGGGCCGGCACTGGGCTGGGGCCTGGGAGGCATACTCCGGCGACTTGGGCACGGCTGTGGCGAACTATCGCGCGAATGAGGCGGCCGCTCAGCAAGACCTGCATGTCACGGTCTCTCATGGCGGGCCGAAGGCCGGCTGATGGTGTCTTGGGGTGATCTTCGACGCTGGAACCCCAGCGTACTTTCGAACATGTCGGCCGCGCTCAACGGCAAGTACTTGCAGCTGCTCGCCTGCTCCGAGGACTTCGAGGACGCCGCGATGCCGAGTGGCTGGTCGGGCATGGCGGCGACCGCGGCAGCCGGGGCTTCAAAGCGCCTGATCGAAGAGGGCAAGGAGTGGGCGGCCGAGATCGCGGCCATCCGCCGGGCCAGTGGGGACGTCGCGGATGCCGCCACTGGTGTGCTGGCCGGCTTCAAGGAGGCAGAAGAGCTGGCACACGCCCACAACTTCTCGATCGGGGACGACGGTGCGATCACCGACCGCGGCTTGCCACCGGATATCCCGGAGGAGCAGCGTGAGGACGTCGAGCGAGAGCGGAAGGTCGTTGCTTCGGAGCTGGGCGAGCGGGTGAAGCAGACGCTGCTCTCCGCCGAGGACGTCGACAACGACTTCTGCGCCGTGCTCGACCCGGCGATCAACGGGCACACCATCGACGCCAGCGGCGAGAGCACCAGCCTGGCCGCGGCCGGAAACGCCGGCGAGGCGCTCGGTTCCTTGTCGATCCCCGCCCCGCCGCCGGTCGACGCGGGCCCGGCGGCCAACGCCGCCTGGTGGGACTCCCTGTCGAAACAGCAGCAAGAGCGCCTGATCAAGGACCTCCCAGGATTGGTCGGCAACCGGGACGGCGTCGCGGCGTGGGCCAGGAGCAGGGCGAACGTCGCGCTCATGGCGGACGAGAAGCAGAAGCTGCTCGACGAGCGCACCGAGCTCATGCGCCACGCCCCTGACGATCTCGGCCGCGACCGCCCACTCGTCCGCGACTACCAGGAGAAGCTCGGCAAACTCGATGAACGGCTCGCCGCCTTGGGCAAGCTCGAAGGCATCATGGTGGGCCCGGACGGCAAACCGCTGCCGAACCGGCAACTCATGTCGCTCGACATGACCGGAGACAAGGTGAAGGCTGCGGTGGCCAATGGAGATGTCGACACAGCGAAGCACGTCGCCGTCTTCACGCCGGGCATGAACTCCGCGGTCGAGACGAACCTCGCCGGCTACGTGAACGACATGCAGAGCGTGCGCGAGAGTGCCAACCGCATGGTGGGTGACCTCAGCGGCAAGTCGGTCGCGACGGTGACCTGGCTCGGCTACGAGCCGCCGGCAACCGACAAACTCGGCGATTACGTCGACGTCCTCAGCGGCGGCGCGGCTCAGGACGGTGCCGAGAAGCTCGCGCGGTTCGACCAAGGAATCAACATGTCCCGGCCGGACGACCCGCACCTCACCGCTCTCGGGCATTCATATGGCTCACTGACCACGGGAATCGCACTGCACAACGACACCGGTGTGGACGATGCCGTGTTCTTCGGCTCGCCGGGTATCTCCGACCAGCCGTATGGAGGCGGCATCGCGGGCCGCTCGATCGACCAACTGCATGTTCCCGAGGGGCACGCCTACACGCTCGAAGCGGATGGTGACCCAGTGGCCGACGTCGGCAACATCACGCGCGGGCGGTTCGGCGAGGACCCCGGCAGTATGGAGGGAATGCGGCAGCTATCGACTCAAGGCGCGACCTCACTGCTCGATGGCCGGCCGCTCGCGGCTTCTTCTGGCCACAGCGAGTACACCCTGACCACAAAGGACGGCGTCGACAGCACCAGCAAGTACAACATGGCGGCCGTTGTCGCCGGCCGCCCCGACCTGACCATCTCGAAGTAAGCCCAGGTGAAACAGATGAAGCACGCTGCCCGAACCACCAGCTGGATTGCCGGGATGGCGGTCGCTGTCCTGCTCGCCGGCACGGCGTGCGGCAGCAGCCCGGACTACCTCGACAACGACCACGGCAAGGATGGCATGTCGACCCAGCAGCAGTTCGCCGAGCTTCTCAAGCGGCCGGACGCCAAGCAGGCCCAGGCGACATACGACCAGGCACTCACCGACCTGCGTGCCAAGCTCACGGAAGTCACCGGCTTTTCCGCGTGGCAGCAGGGAACTGTGGCCGAGGTGGCACCCGGTTGCAACGCTTTCCGCGCGGTCGATGTCCACGACGTGTACACCGCCTACACAACATGGGGCCTGCCAGACGTCATTCCTGAAGCCGGCTGGGCGAAGACGACGCAGGCGCTCGCCGAAGCCGCAGGCAAGCACGGCTTCACGAAGAAGGGCTTCGAAGTGAATCAGCCCCAATTCCGGGAGTTCCACCTCCTCGATGGCTTCGGCGCCGACTTGACCCTCTCGACCTCGACCGGCACGACGACTGGCACCAGCACCATGCTCACGCTGAAGACTGGCTGCCACCTGTCGATGGAGGCGCACACGCGGGGGACGCCGCGGCCGAGCGGAACCTAGACACTCACCGGGAAACGACCCGAGCCCGGCGAGTGACCGGCCGTCCCCCGATCGTGGATCGCCACCGCCCTGAATGGCCGCTATCCCGCCCCGGCGTCCGGTTCTATCGTTCGGACACATGGCAAGCGACTTGCAGCGGCGCAAGATCTCGGGGGTTTTCGCCGCGATGGACGTCGACGGCGACGGTTTCCTTCAGGAGAACGACTTCCAGGAATTGGCCGAGCGCTGGGCGCGGCGGCGTGGCCCGGAGAACGCCCGGTCCCTGACCGGCATCATGCTGAGCTGGTGGACGACGTTGCTGGCGGCGTCGGATCTCAACCGCGACGAGAAGGTCACCCTCGACGAGGTCCTGCTGGTGGTGGACAAGCTGCCGGGCATGCCCGAAGCCGTGACCGCGACCGCCGACGCGATGTTCGAGGCGATCGACGAGAACGGCGACGGCCTGATCTCCGCGGCGGAGTACCGGCAGCTGATCGAGGTCTGGAACGGCCGCCCCACCGACACCGACGCCATCTTCCCGCTGCTGGACTCCGACGGTGACGGAATGCTGTCCCGTGACGAATTCGCCGCGCTGTGGCTGGAGTTCTGGGCGGGTGACGACGCGGAGGCGCCGGGCACCCTCGTCTTCGGGCCGCTCGCCGCCTGACGCCCGTCCGGTCGCGGCTTTCGGGCCGACCCGGCGGCCATACGGGCCATACCGCGCCGGGTATGGCCTCGCGATCGCCCTGTCGGCTCAGGATGGCAGGCGTGGACGAGGTGACCGAGCGGATCCTGGAGCGTGTCACCGGCGCAAGCGCTCCTTGCGTCTGGGTGACCGGGCCGGCGGGTGTCGGCCGGACCACGCTGCTCGCCCGGCTGTCCGAGCGGCTTTCCGCTTCAGGACAAGAGGTTTCGATCGTCCGCTTCACGCCGGACGGCGGCCTCGCCCCCGGCAGCCATCCCTGGCCTTCCCCCGCGGTGGGCGACGGGCACGTGCTGATGCTCGACGACACCCAGTGGATGAGTCCCGACTCCCTCGCCGTCCTGGAGACGTTGATCCGCGGCCTGGCCGGGACGTCCGGCCGGTTGATCTGCGCCACTCGCACCCCGGTCCGGGATGTGGCCGGAAGACTCGCCACTGTGCGGCGGCTGCGGGCCGACGGCCTCGTCGAGCCGGTGCGGCTGACGCCGTTGAAGGCCGAGGAGATCACGGGACCGGTCGTCGAGGTGCTGGGTGCCGTTCCGAGCACTCTGTTGCGAGACCGGCTGCACGAACTCAGCCGAGGGGTGCCCGCCCCGCTGCACCAGGCGCTGAACCTGCTGCGCGCGCAGGGCGCGATCCGGATCGTCGACAGGCGCGCGTATCTCGTCCCCGGTACCGCGGTGCCGCTGCGGTCCGTGCACCTGGACCCCGAGCGGCTCGCGGTCGCGAAGGCGGCGGCCGTCCTGCATCCGCTCGGCGAGGCGATGCCGTCACTGATCAGCGGGCTGCTGGCGCAGGATCCCGCGGAAACCCTTGCGACGCTGGAGAATCTGCGGGCCGACGGGGTGCTGCATCGCGGCCGTGGCTGGCGGTTCACCGTGCCGGTGGTGGCCTACGCGCTGATCGCCGAACTCGGGCCCTTCGAGCGACGGCGGTTTTCCGCGGCCGCCGTCACCGCGTTGTGGAACGGGACCGCGCACACCTCCGACCCGTACTACCTCCCCGACCGGATCGCCGAGGCGGGCAAGCTGATCGACCCGCGGCGAGCTCTCACCGAACTGCTCGACGGCGCGGCCTTCCTGCCCGACGACCAGACCACCCGCGGCGCGCGCTGGCTGCGGGCCGCCGTCGAACTGACCGAGGACCGGCCGCAGCGGGCGAGGGTCACGCTCCTCCACACCATGTGGTGTCATCTGAACGGCGACCACGAGCAGAGTCTCGCGGGGACGCGTCGGTTGCTGGAAGAGTTCCCCGACCGCCTTTCCGCCGACGCCGCGCAGGAAGCCCAGTCGATCGCCGTCTGCGCGCTGCACAACTCCGGCAACACGGCCGAACTCGCGGCGATCGCCATGAACCCGCCGGAATGGTCGGTGGCGTCGAGCGCGATCGCGCTGAGTCTGCTGGACCGGTGGGCGGAAGCGGCCGAATTGCTGGTGGAGAACGCTTCCTGGCGCACCGAGTCGACGGTTTCCGCGATGCTGGGCGAACTCTTCGGCGGTCTGGCCGAACTCTGGACCGGCCGCTCCGCGCGGTTCGGCGCGAACCTGACCGAGCGCGAACGATGGCCGCTGAGGACGGCGAGGCGGCATCGGAACGACCAGATCACCTCGTACGCCACCGCGTTGCTGGTGCTGGGCGAACGGGCACGTGCGGAAAAACTGCTCGCCGACGAGGGATTCCCCGAGACCGGCCTGCGCGACAGCGAACGGTCGATGCTCGCGGCCATGCGCGGCGAATCCTCGCGCGCGGTCGATTTCGCCCACCGCAGCGTGGCCGACCGCTCCCGGCGCGGCTACGACACCGGCTCGTCCGCGATGCACCTGTCGACCGTGTCGGTCCTGCTGTCGCAGGGGCGGTTCAGCGCGGCACGGGAACTGCTGACCGCCGCCCGCGCCACGGCGCCGATGCTGGCGCATCTGCTCGACATCGCCGAGGCCCGGGTCGACATGGCGCTGGGCGAGACCGACCGCGCCGCCCGGCGCCTGCACGCGGCCACCTGCGGACTCGCCGTCGGCACGGACATCGCGTGGGCGGATCTCGCCGAACTGGCGTTGCGGAAGAACGACCGCGCGGCGGCGAAGAAGGCGCTCGACGCGCTGGAAGACCTCGCCTCCGCGATGCCGACCGGACGGGTGCTGCTGCATCGCCACCTGGTCCGGGCCTGCCTCGGCCAGGAGCCCGCCGATGAATGCCTCTGGCTGGCCCGCGAACGCGACCAGCCGCACGAACTGGCTGTCGCGGCCGAACGTCTCGTCCGCCACGGCGCGACGGATCCGAAGGTGCTCACCGAGGTGTACGAGGTGGTCGGCTCGCTCGACGCGCTGCTGCACCGCGCCCGGCTGCGGAGCCTGATGCGGAAGAACGGGATCGAGATCCCCGGCGGTCAGGAGGAGACGGTCGCCGAGAACGAGCACCTGCTGGCGCTGCTGGCGGGCGAAGGGCTGACGAACGAACAGCTGGCGACGGCGCTTCAGACGAGCCAGAAGAGCGTGGAGGGACGGTTGAGCGTGCTGTTCACGCGGACCGGCTACCGCTCCCGGATCGAACTGGCCATGGCGTTGCTGAACGGCCGATACGCCTCGTGAACACATCAGGCATCCGGGTGGCCGTCTACACGGCCGACCCTCTGACCCGCGCGGGGCTGGTCGGCATGCTTTCGCGCTCCGCGGTGCTCGAAGTGGTGCCGTCCGACGGCCGGGACGCGGACGTGCTGGTGGCCGCCGAGGACCCGGTCGAACACGGGCTCCCGGTGCTCCGGCGGGCGGTGTCCGAACAGGGCACCCTGCCCGGCGTCCTGATCGCCGGACCGCTGCCGCCGTCCGGCCACCGTTCGGCAGCGACCGCCGGGGTGCGCAGCCTGATGCCGCGTGAGGCTGTCCGGCAGGAACGGCTGATCGCGGAGGTCATGGCCGCGCGTTCGGCGGTCGAGACCTCCGCCGGGCGGCTGGCCGCCGGATATGACGCCCTAGTGGAAGGCCCAGGCGGGTCTTCGCGGTTCCACGAACGCGAGATCCGGGTGCTGCGGCTGATCGCGGAAGGCAAGGACACTGCGGAGATCGGCGCGGCGATGGGTTATTCCCAGCGCACCATCAAGAACATCCTGCACCTCGCGCAGCGGCGGCTGGCTTTGCGGAACCGGGCACAGGCGGTCGCCGAAGCGATCCGCGCCGGCCTGATCTGAGGCGGTTCAAGTCCGTGAAGGCCTCCTTGAGGGACCCTGGGGCCGTCAAGGAGGCCTTCACGGACCGGTCGTGGGTGTGTGGACTGGGGCGAATCGGCTGCGCTTTGGCCGTTGGCAGTACGTCAAGGACCCCTTCATTGCGCCTAGCGCAGTGAAGGGGTCCTTGACGTACCTCAGCAAGGTGTGAAGGCCCAGGGAGCTAGATGACTCCCGCCCGCACCGCGTAGGCGACGGCGTGCGGCCGGTTCTTCAGCTTCAGCCGTCCGGTGATGCCCTGGATGATGTGCTTCACGCTGCGTTCCGAGTAGCTGAGCTCACCGGCGATCTCGACGGTGTCCTTCCCCTCGGCCATCAGCCGCAGTACGTCGATCTCCCGCGTGGTGAGCCCGGCGGTGTTGACACCCATCGGGTCGAGCACCTCGCGTTGCAGCCGTTCGACGTGCTTCAGCAGCTCGCCGAGCAGGCTCGGCGGGAGCACTCCGCCGCCGGTGGCCGCCGCGCGGACGGCGTGTGCCAGCCGTTCGCCGGTCGTCGCCGAGCGCGGCAGGACCGCCACCACCCGGCACTCGATGGCGGGCACCAGTTCCGCCTCGCTGATCTGGCTCACCACGAGCACCACCGGTTTACCGTCCTCGGCTGCCAGCCGTCGCAGCCAGAGCACGGTCTCGGGTGTCAGCCATTCGGCGGCGAACACCAGTACGTCGGTCTCGGCGCGCTGGTCCCAGTCCCGGATGTCGATCCCCTGCTGCGTGCCCAGCTGACTGGCCAGGCCGGCCGTGGTGATCGGATCGGGCGCGTGCACCGCCACGGTGATCTGTCGGGTTTCCGTGTCCACCTCTGTCCCCTCCGCTTGATCCGCGGCCCCAGTCGGATGGGACACAGTCTGCGAAGGAGCTCTTCACGAACTCTCCACGAGTTCTCAACGAGGCGTGAAGGACTTCGTGGCCAGCTGAAACGCCTCCACGTACTTGGGGAGTTCGTCCAGGATGTCGCGGAGCCTGTCCTCGGGTCCGGTGTAGTCCGGGTCGGCGAGCAGGGCATAGCCGTAGGCCAGGGTCCGCCGAAGCTCGGTGATGCGGGCTTCGGCTTCATCGGTGTCGATCACCAGCCTGCCGTCATGGGCGAGGCTGAGCAGAACGTCACCGGCGAACTGTTCATGATCCTGGCTCACTGTCACAGCATGCACAGCGACGCATGCCTTCGACCAGGGCCGGCCGACACTCTGCCCCCGAGAACGCCCGGCTTGCCCAGTCGCCCCTCACCTGTCCACACCCTGAAAACCACATGAACGGGCACCAAACCTCGAACCCGTTCACGGACGTGAATCCTCGTGAACCGGACTACCCTGGCAAAACCCGAGAATGTCTCATGACAGGCGGACGAAACCCACACGCCGAGTGCCCGATTGATTGCGAAACCCACATCGCCACGACTAGGATTTTCGCCGAGCAGGGCACTTTCGGTAGTCGGACGCACAGGCGGCAGGTCATGGACGAGGTTTCCTCGCTGACGGTGCGGCTGCTGGGCGGTTCCCCCGCCCGGCACGGCGACGGCGAGATCGCCCTGGGTCCCGCTCAGCGGCAAGCGGTCTTCGCCGCGCTCGCCTTGCACGCCGGCCGGTTCGTCTCCCGCAAGGAGATCATCGACGCGGTCTGGGGCGAAAGTCCCCCGGACAGCGCCACCGGCATCGTCTACACCTACGTCTCCGCGCTGCGCCGCGCGCTGGAGCCGGTGGGCGAGCCGCTCGTCGCCACCCGCGCCGGCTACAGCCTCGACCTGCCGAGGCAGCAGGTCGACGTCCACGTCTTCGAAGCCGAGCTGGAGCGGGCCCGCGCGCATCGGCTCACCGGCGCGCACCAGCGGGAGCTGGAGTCGCTGCGCGCCGCGCTCGGGCAATGGCGGGGGTCCGCGCTGAACGGGATCCCCGGCCCGTTCGCCGAAACCCAGCGCGCCCGGCTGAACGAACTGCGCATGAGCGCGCTCGAACGCCAGGCTGAGGTCGCGCTGCACCTGGGCGGCTACCGCGAACTCGTGGGCGAGCTGGCCGTGCTGGTCGAGCGCCATCCGTTGCGCGAAGGCCTGCATCGCATGCTGGTCACCGCGCTGTTCCGGTCCGGCAGGCAGGCCGAGGCGCTGGCCGCCTTCGACCGCGCCCGCGAGACGATCATCGAGCAGTCCGGCCTCGAACCCGGCCCGGAACTGCTGGCCCTGCGGCAGCGGGTCCTGGACGGCGACCCGACGCTGCACCACCAGGACCAGCCGGAACGGCATCGGCCGACGCAGGCCCAGCCCGAGCGGCCGTCCGCCTTCGTCGGCCGCGAGTTCGAGGTGGGCCGGGTGCGCCGGCACCTGTCCGCGCTGCTGGACGAAGGCCGCGGCGGGACGCTGTGGCTGGACGGCGAGGCGGGCAGCGGCAAGACAGCGTTCCTGGCGGAGGCCCTCGCCACGACGAGAAACCGGACACACTGGGTCGAAGCCGACGAACTGACCAGCGCGGTCCCGCTGAGCCTCATCGCCGACGCCCTCGGCGGCGAAGCACTGGACGATCTCGGCAAAACGGTCACCGAACTGTGCGAAGACGGACCTCAGGTGCTCGTCTTCGAAGATCTGCACTGGGCCGACGAGGAAAGCCTGCTCGCCTGGCAACGGCTTCACCGGTTCACCGCGCACCTGCCACTGCTGCTGATCGGCTCGGCACGCCCGCTCCCCCGGCGCCGCACGCTCGACGTCCTCCGCTCACGGCTCGACGGCGAGATCGTCCCGCTGCCGCCGTTCGACGGTCCGTCCGTCGCCGCGCTCGCCGAGGAGACCCTGGCCAGGGATCCCGGTGAGGACTTCCTCGGGTCCGCCGCCGAGTACACCGCCGGCAACGCCGCATACCTGGGCGAACTATTCGCCGAGTTCGCCGAAGGCCGCGAGATGAGCACCGCGCCGCACAGCCGGATCGCCGTCGTGGTGGAAGATCATCTCGCCACGCTTTCCCTTGCGTGCAAGCGAACACTCACCTCGGCCGCACTGCTCGGCTCGTCGTTCACGGTCGCCGACCTGACGGGCGTCACCGGCCGCGAGCTGCGGGCGCTCATCGAAGCGGTCGAGGAGGCCCTCGCCGCCCGCGTACTGGAAACCGAGGGGGAACGCCTGCGGTTCCGCGTCCCCCTGGTGCGCTCGGTGTTCGCCGCGAACACCCCGCCCGCCATCCGCGCCGTGCTGCACCAGGAGATCGCCGCGACCATGGCGGGCTCCGGCGCGCCCGCGGACCGCGTCGCCGAGCAACTGCTCCAGGTCGGCGACGAGCTGACAGCGCGCTGGATCCCGCAGTGGCTGCTCGACAACGTCCGCGCGCTGTCGACAGGCCTCGCGGTCGAACTGCTCCATCTGCTTTCGCACCAACGGAATCTCACCGAGGAACAGCATCAGGACCTGGCGGGCGAACTGGCCGCGCTGTTGCTGCCCGAAGCGGGCACCGCGGCCACTTGGCCCGCCTCCCGCACCCTGGGGACGGCGCAGCCGTGGTGCGCGCCGCTGCACGCGTTCACGCGTCCCGCCGTGCCGCCTCAGCGCGGCGCGATCTGACCTACGCACGGGTACGCAACCGAACTGTTCCGGGCACGTCCTAAACTGCGGGGCACGGTAGTGATCCGGCCACTTTCGGTGAGGACAGAAATGGAGCCGGTGTGACCAACGGGCTGCGTGTCGAGCTGCTCGGGCCGCCTCGTGCCTGGCTCGGAGACGTCGAGCTGAAGCTCGGGCCCGCCCGTCAGCGCGCGGTCTTCGCCACCCTGGCGGCACGCCGCGGCCAGACCATCTCGCTCGGCGAACTGATCGCCGACGTCTGGGGTGGATCGGCGCCGGCCAGCGCCACCGGCAGTGTCCACACCTACGTCTCCGGCCTGCGCGGAGCGATCCGCAAGGCAGGCGGCGACGCGCACGACGTGCTGCATTCGTCCGGATCGAGCTACGTGCTGCGGCTGGACCGCGAAGAACTCGACATCAGCCGGTTCGAACAGGACGCCGCGGCGGCCAGGCGGCTGCTCTCCCGCGAGGATCAGCGTGGCGCGGCCGCCCGGCTCACCGCCGCGCTCGGGCTTTGGCGCGGCGAGGCGTACTCCGGCGTCCCGGGCCCGTTCGCCGAAGCCGAGCGCGTCCGGCTCGCCGAGCTTCAGCTGACAGCCACCGAGCTGCGGGCCACCGCGCTGCTCGGCCTCGGCGACCACCGTGAACTGGTGGCCGAGCTGACCGCGCTGGTGCAGCAGCACCCGTTGCGCGAGTCGCTGCACGAGACGCTCATGCGGGCCCTGCACGCCAGCGGTCGCCAGACCGAAGCGCTGACCGCCTACCGCGAAGCCAGGCGAGTGCTCCGGGAGGAACTCGGCGTCGAACCCGGTGCCCCGCTGCGCGACCTGCACCAGCGCATCCTGGACGGCACCGAAAAACCTGTCACCGGATCGAAACCGGTACCGGTACGCGTCGTGCCGCCGCCGGTGGCCAAGGCGATCGAACGCGGCGGCCAGGGAATTCTGCCCGGCCGGACCCGGCAGGTCGACCGGCTGCACGGATTCGTCACCGACGTGCTCGCCGGTCGCGGCCGTCCGGTCTGGCTCGAAGGCGAACCGGGCATCGGCAAATCGGAACTGCTGATCGCCGGGTTGTCGAACGCCGCCGCGCGCGGTTGCCAGCTCGCCTGGACCGCCGCCGACGAGCTCCAGCAACGGTTCCCGCTGCAGGTGATCATGGAATGCCTCGGGGTGCACCACGGCGCGGCGGATCCGGCCAAGGCCAAGCTGGCGGGCGAGCTGCACGCCGAGCCCGCGCACGGGAACTGGGGTCCCGCCGACCCGATCCTGTCCACTGTGGACAAGCTGCTGGCGCTGGTCGACGAGACCTGCGCGGCGGGCCCGCTCGTGCTGGTGATCGACGACCTCCACTGGGCCGACGAGGCCAGTGTGCTGCTGTGGCAACGGCTCGCCGCCGCCACCCGCCAGCTGCCGCTGCTACTGGTCGCCGCCACGCGCACCGGGCACGGCCGCCGGGATCTGGCCCAGCTGCGTCGCGGGGTCGAGGCGAGGGACGGCGAGATCATGCCGGTCGAGGTGCTGACCGACGACGACATCGCCGCCGTGTTCGAGGTGGTCCTCGCGGCGAAACTGGGGCCGAGCCTGCGCCCGCTGGTCCGGCGCGCGGCCGGGAATCCGCTCTACGCCAGGGAAATCGCGCACGACCTGGTGCGAACCGGCTCGCTGCGGATCAAGGCGGGCGTGGCCGAGGTGACGCTGGACGGCACCGAGAACGCGCCGCGGTCGCTGCTGGCCGCGGTGGGCCGCACGCTGGAATGCCTCGACCCGGCCACGACCGAGATCCTGCGCACAGCGTCACTGCTCGGCGCGGAGTTCGCTGTCGAGGACCTCGCCGCGCTCGCGGGCAAGAGCCCGCTGGAGGTCCTGCAGGAACTGGAGCAGGCCACCACCGCGGGCGTGATCGAGTACGCCGGCGACAAACTCGCCTTCCACCATCCGTTCCAGCGGCAGGCGCTCTACGGCGGCATCGCCGAGCCGGTCCGCGCCGCCTTGCACCGCCGCGCCGCCGAAGCCCTCGCTCGCGCCGGCGCGCCGATCAAACGGGTCGCCGAGCAGCTGGCGGCGGGACCCGTGCCGTTCGACCCGTGGCTGGTCGAGTGGCTCACCGCCAACCACATCGCCGTGTCGAACCGCGCCCCGCACATCGCGGCCGATCTCCTCCGCGGCGCGCTCGACAGCACGGTGCCGACGGGCGAGCAGCGCGAGACGCTGATCGCCGCGCTGGTGCGGGTGCTGTTCCGGCTCGAACAGGATCCGGAGGCCGAGGCCGAGCAGGCGGTGAAGACGGTCGGCGACAAGGCGGACCTGGCCCAGATGCGGCACGTCCTCGCCGCGCTGCGCTACCGCCGGGGCGACACCGCCGGCGCGATCGAGGCGCTCGCCGACACCGCGGACGACCCGTCGATGCCGGAACTGTGGCGCACCAGCACCCGGACGCTGCTCGCCAACTTCCGGCGCGGCACCCTCGACGATCTCGACGAGACCGAACGGATCGCGCGGGACCTGCACGCCGAAGCCGACGAGGCGGGCGCGCGTTATCCCGCCGCGCACGCGCAGCAGACGCTGTGGCTCGTGCATTCGATCCGCCGTGAGCACGACCGGGCGCTGACCGCGGTCGACGCCGCGCTCGAGACCACCGGCGACGAGGCCGACCTGGCGACGCTGCGCTTCGACCTGCTCGACAACCGCCTGTTCACCCTGCAGAACCTCGACCGGCTCGACGAGGCCGACGCCACGCTGCACGCCGGGTACGAGACTGCGGCGCGGCACGGCCTGCCGACCGGCCCGCAGGTCTCGGCGGCCGTGCACTACTACTGGACCGGCCGCTGGGACGAGGCGCTGGCCGAACTGGACTCGGTCACCGAAGACGGTCCGGCGATCACCTTCTACGGGGTGCGCGAGCCGGGCGCCGCCGCCTTGCTGCTGCACGGGGTCGCCGCGCTGATCGCGGGCCACCGGAACGAACGCGTCTCCGTCCGCGCGCATCTGGAGGCGGCCGAGGCGCACTCGCCGTCGAACTCCTCCGAGCGCGAGAGCTGCGACTTCTACCTCGCGGCCCAGGCGATGGCCGCTGAACAACGCGGCGGGCTCGACGACGCGCTGCGGCTGTTCGCCCCGGTACTGCGCCCCGACTACGCCCGGATGATGCTGCGCCACCAATGGCTTCCCGACGTCGTCCGCGTCGCGCTCGCGGCCGGGAACGACGCCGTCGCAAGGGAAGCGCTCGCCGTCTGCGCCGAGGAAGCGAGCCAGGAGACAGTGCCCGCCAGGGCCACCGCGGCCGCCGCCCGGTGCCGGGCGCTGATCGACGGCGATCCCGAAGGCGTGCTGGCCGCGGCCGATCACTACCGCGAGGTCCGCCGCCCGATCGAACTCGCGGCCGCGCTGGAGGACGCCGCCGAACTGCTCGGCCGCGCCGGCTACCTCGAAGCGGCCACCCGGTCGCTCACCGAGGCGTGCGAGGTCCTCGGGCCGGTCGGCGCCACCTGGAACATCCGCCGGGCGGAAAACCGGCTGCGCCGCTACGGCGTGCTCAGCCGCGCCGAGCGGGGTCCCCGGCACGCCGGGGCGCTGTCGCCGCTGGAACTGCGGGTCGCTCGGCTGGTGGCGGCGAAGCTGTCCAATCCGGAGATCGCCGCCGAGCTGAGCCTGCCGAGGCGGACCGTGCAGTCGCTGGTGTCCCGGGTGCTGACCAAACTGCACGCCGATTCCCGCCTGACCGTCGGCGACCAGCTGCCGAGACGGCTCGCTTGAGTGGCCCTTCGGGCAACGCCGCTGTCCCTGCGGACGGCACGCGCTGCCACTGTCCGATCACCACGAGATGATGCGTTCGCAGCCCGCGAATCGCGCACGACCGAGGAGAACGATGACCCGCCCGCGTGGATCCCGCCTGGTGGCCGGACTGACCGCCTTCGCGCTGCTGCTCTCCGGCTGTTCGGGCGAGTCCGAACCCGGCGGGCCGATCAAGCTCACCGTCGCCACCTTCGGCGAGTTCGGGTACGAGAAGCTCTTCGACGACTACGAGAAGGCGCATCCCGGGATCACCGTCGAGGGCCGGGTCGCCGACTTCGAGACGCATCATCGGCAGCTCGCCACCGGCCTCGGCGCCGGTCGCGGCGGCGCGGACGTGGTGGCGATCGAGGAGCAGTACCTCCCCAAGTTCCGCCAGTCCACGGACAAGTTCACCGATCTCTCCGAGTTCGGCGCGCAGAGCCTGAAGGAGAACTGGCCGGGCTGGAAATGGGATCAGGGCACCGCGGCCGACGGCAAGTTCGTGATGGGCCTCGGGACCGACATGGGCAGCCTCGCCCTCTGCTACCGCCGCGATCTGTTCGCGAACGCCGGTCTGCCCGCCGACCGTGATCAGGTGGCCGCGTTGTGGCCGACCTGGGAGAAGTTCGCCGAGACCGGGGAGAAGTTCAGCTCGCGGTCGCCGGAGGTCAAGTTCGCCGACTCGGCGGGCACCGTCTACACGGCGATGCTCAACCAGGCGCAGGAGAACTACTTCGCCAAGGACGACACGTTCATCGCCGACACGAACCCGAACGTCCGCAAGGCCTTCGACCTGGCGGGGGGGATGGCGCTGAAGAAGGAGACCGCGGCTGTCACCACCTTCACCCAGCCGTGGACGGTGGCGATCAAGCAGAGCCGGTTCGCCGCGATCACGTGTCCCGCCTGGATGCTCACCCAGATCCAGGAGGCAGGCGGCCCGGAGCTGGCGGGCAAATGGGACGTCACCTCGCTTCCGGGTGGGGCGGGCAACTGGGGCGGTTCGTTCCTGACCGTCCCGAAGCAAGGCGCGCACCGCAAGGAGGCCTACGACCTCGCCGCCTGGCTGACCGCGCCCGAGCAGCAGAAACGGATCTTCCTGGAAAGCGGCCTGCTGCCGAGCGCGCTGGGCGCCTACCAGGACAGCGCCGTGCTCTCCCACACCAGCGACTACTTCAGCGGCGCGCCGATCGGCAAGATCTTCGCCGCGTCCGCCGAGGCCCTGCGGCCGAACTACCGCGGGCTGCGCGACGGCGAGGTGCGGCCCGTGTACGGGCACGCGCTCGGCCGCGTCGAAGAAGGAAAGCAAGCGCTCGACCAGGCCTGGGACCAGGCTTCGACCGAAGGCCGCGCCGCGGCCGCAAAATGAACGGGGACGGCGTGGCGCGTGGGTTTCCGGCCGGGTTCCGCTGGGGCACGGCCACGGCGGCGTACCAGATCGAGGGTTCGACGACGGCGGACGGCCGCGGACCGTCCATTTGGGACACCTTCACCGCGAGACCCGGCCTGGTGCTCGACGGCGCCACCGGCGACCCGGCCTGCGACCACTACCGGCGCTATCGCGAGGACATCGGCCTGCTGAGCGAACTCGGCGTGCCGTACTACCGCTTCTCCGTCGCGTGGTCACGGGTCATGCCGGACGGCCGCACGATCGAACCACGCGGGCTAGCCTTCTACGATCGCCTTGTCGACACGTTGCTGGAGCACGGGATCACCCCGATGGTCACGCTCTACCACTGGGATCTGCCGGAGGCGCTGCAGGCGGAAGGCGGCTGGCCCAACCGCGATCTCGCGGATCTCTTCGCCGACTACACGCTGACCGTCCACAAGGCACTGGGCGACCGCGTCCGGCAGTGGACCACGATCAACGAGCCGTTCTGCGCCGCCTTCATCGGCTACGGCAACGGCGACCACGCGCCGGGTATCCGGGACGAGGGCGCGGCACTCGTCGCCGGGCACAACCTGATGCTCGCGCACGGCAAGGCCGCGCAGGCGTTGCGGGCGGGCGGTGGCAAGCAGGAAGTGTCCATCGTGCTCAACTTCGCCCCGGTGCTGACCGATGTGGACGACGCCACGCACCGCGAGGCCGCGCGCAAATTCGACTTCCTGCACAACCGGTTCTTCCTCGATCCGCTGCTCGGCCGCGGCTATCCGCCCGAACTGCTGGCGGATCTGGCGCATCTCGGCACACTCGAACCGGCGATCGCCGACGGCGACCTGGAGATCATCGCGCAGCCGCTGGACGTCCTGGGCGTCAACTACTACGCGCCCGCCCGCGCCGTCCCGCTCGACGACCCTGAGGCCGACAGCAACTGCCCGCTGCCCGGCCTGCGCGGGATGGACGTCACGCCGCCCCGCGGCGACCTGACCTCGCTCGGCTGGGAGCAGCGACCCGAGTCGTTCACCGATCTGCTGCTGTGGCTGCACGGACACTGCCCCGGCCTGCCGCTCGTGATCGCCGAGAACGGCGCCGCCTTCGTGGACAAGGTCGTGGACGGGCGGGTGCGCGACACGAACCGCGTGCGGTACTTCGCCGAGCACCTCGCCGCCGTGCACGACGCGATCGAGCGCGGCGCCGACGTCCGCGGCTACATGGCCTGGTCGCTGCTGGACAATTTCGAGTGGGCCATGGGGTACACGCAGCGGTTCGGTCTGGTGCACGTCGACTTCGACACCCAGGAACGGGTGGTCAAGGACAGCGCGCGGTTCTACGCGGACGTGGTGGCGCGCAACGGGCTCTAGCGGTTCTGCTGGAGCGGCCCGACGTCGCCGGAAAACGGCGACGCTCTCGACGGCACCAGAAACTACCGCGGCCAGCTACACACCCCGGACACGGTGACGCGCAACGGGCTCTAGTGCCGTATCAAGCAACGTTGGGTAGGTAATCGGGTCTGCGGATTGTGGAGTTGACGGCGAAGTGGCGTTTGGGGTGGCTGTGGCGGTTGCGCCAGCGGAGGTAGCCGGCGATGGCGGCTTCCTGAGTGGCGTGGGTGGGGTAGTCGCTGCCGTCGAGGGTGAAGTAGCGGACCGCGGTGAACTCGCACTCGATCCAGTTCAGCCAGGACGCGTTGGTGGGCGTGTAGACCAGCTCGATCCCGTTGGCCGCACACCAGTCCTGGACCTCGGCTTTGCCGTGTGGTCCGTAGTTGTCACAGATCAGGTAGAGCTTCCCGGCGGGGGAACGGCGGCGCAGCTGCTTGCAGAAGTCGAGGAACTGCGGCCAGCGTTTGCGGTCACGGAACCGGTAGAACAGCTGACCGGTGGCGAGGTCGAGCGCGGCGAACATCTGCCGCACCCCTTTGGTGCGGGTATAGGTCGCGCGCAGGCGAGCCGGTCTGCTTCGGCGGAACCAGCCCCGACCGGGACGGGGCTGCAGGTTCAACGGCCCGAACTCATCGACACAGATCACCCGCCCGTCCGCGGGCGGGTGATCGCAGAGATCGAGGATACGGTCCTTCTTGACCACAAAATCGGGATCCTTGCTGGCTTTCCAGGTCTTCGTCGCCTGCCAGGACAGCCCTCCTTACGCAGGATCTGCCGGACGGTCTCGGTGCTCGCTCTGATCCACGCGTGCTCGGCGAGGTAGCCGACCAGCTTGGTCAGGCTCCAGGTCGTGAACGGCAACCCCAGCTCGACGGGCTTGCACGCGGCGATTCGGCAGATCTGATCACGGGCGGCCAGCCCGAACTTAGCTGGTCGGCCGCCCCTCCATTTTGGGGACAGCGCCGCGAACCCGGACTCGTTGAACGCGTGGATCACCTCCCGCACATACCCCTCCGTCGCGGCGAACATCATCGCGATCTCACCCGCGGACCGGCCTTGTGACGAGGCCAGCACGATCCCGGACCGCCGCAACCGCACCCGATCCGGGCTGACCTCGTGATCTTGACCAGCCGCTGCGCTTCCTCCGGCTCCAACGACCGCGCGAACACCTCCGGCTGACGCGCCATCGGCCTCACCTCCGCGGCCAGCCTCGCGGTCACCGGCGCGGATGTCCACGCGACACGGTTACCACGTCAACGTTCCTTGATGAGGCACTAGCAGCTCTGGCCGAGCGGCCCGACGTCGCCGGAAAACGACGACACTATCGACACCGGAAACTGTCGGTGGCCGGTTGTACGTTCTGGGTGTGGACACTCTCAACGCCACTGTGGCGCTCTTGAAGGAAATCACCGAGTCGAACGTTTTGAAGGAGGTCAATTCCTCGCTGGATAAGTTGGGGGACAAGGATTCCCTGGCTGCCGCGGTGGCGGCGTCGGAGGGGATCGCACGACTGGAGGCGGTCCGGTTCCGTGCGCTGGGGCAGCTGAGCCGTCATCGCGACGGTGCTGCCGGTCTGGCGCAAGAGGTGGCGTTCGAGTTGTCCGTTGTGGACGGTCACGCTGCCGGTCTGGTGTCGACGGCTCAGGCGTTGACGACTCGGTTGCCGCGGACGCTGGGATTGCTGGACCAGGGGCAGGTGGGTGGTTATGGGGCGATGAAGGTCGCCGCCGCCACGGCCTGGTTGTCGGATGAGGACGCCCGCGCCGTGGACGAGGTACTGGAGGACCGGTTGCCGGGCAGGAACTCCGAGCAGATCCGGAAGGCGGCGAATCACGCGGCGATGATGGCCGACCGTGTTGGCGCCGCTCGGCGGGTGGAGCGGCACCGCTCAGGCCGTCGCCTCTCAGTACGCCAGGGCGAGACCGGGGTGGCCTCGATCGAGGTCGAAGACGGCCCGGTCGAGAAAGTCGCCGCCGCCTACACCCGCATCGACCGCGAAGCACGCGCACTCAAAACCGGCGGGGAAACCCGCACTCTGGATCAGTTGCGCGCGGATGTCGCGTTGGATCTCCTGCTGGGCGGTCAGGGCGGGAAGAGCGAACGTGCCGAGGTGTTCCTCTACATGGACCTGCGCACCTACCTCGGACTCAACGATGATCCCGCGGAGATGCCCGGGCACGGCCACATTCCCGCACCGTTGGCCCGGCACATCGCCTCCGGTCCGAACACCGTACTGCGGCGGATCATCACCGACCCGCTTTCCGGGCAGGTCCTCGATCTGGGCCGGGATCGGTATCGGCCGACCGCGGGCCTGGACGAGTTCGTGCGGGTGCGGGACCGCGAATGCCGAAGACCAGGCTGCCACCGTGTCGCCCAAGCGTGCGATCTCGACCATGCGCTGCCGTGGCAGCACGGAGGCCATACCGCAGATACCGAACTGGTGGATCTGTGCCGCCGCGACCACCGGTTGAAAGACGAACCTGGCTGGGACTACCGGCTGACTTCTGACGGGACTCTCACCATCACCACGCCCACCGGGCACAGTTACGACAGCACGCCACCGCCACTGCACGAACCCCGGCCCGAACCACCATTCTGACCCGTCACCGAAAAACGGCAACGGCGCCGTGTCCGTGATCGGCGCCGGCGTGATTGCCGAAATACGACTATGGCTCGGCCGGGGCTGGTGTCCTCTCGTGTCTTTGCAGTGGCGCCTGGCGTGATCACGCTGTGGTCTGCCTGGCACACGACAAAGTGCCATTGCCGGCAACGGCTCGGTCAGAATCCGGTATCCGCTCGCGGCGTCGCGCAGTCTCCCGCAGCGGCGTCGCCAATATACGGCCATGGCTGCGCGACTGAGACCCGAGAGGTCGACGTGACCGCGGTCGTCAGCCCCTCAACGCGCCGCGCATGACACCGTCGACCACCTTCCTGGCCAGCAGGATGAACAGCACGATGACCGGCAGTACACCGATCGTGGCCGCGGTGAGCATCAGCGAGTAGTCGGTGAAGTAGCCGCTGGCCAGCCGCGACAACGCCACCTGGACGGTCGGGTGCGCGTTGGGGTCGAGCACGATCAACGGCCAGAAGAAGTCGTTCCACGCCGTCATGAACGTCAGCATCGCGAGCACCGCGGCCTGGGGCCGGATCGCCGGCAGGGCGACGTTCCAGAACAGCCGCGGCGTCGAACAGCCGTCGACACGACCGGCGTCGAGCAGTTCGCTCGGGATCGCTTCCTCGCACGCCTGGCGCATCCAGAACACGCTGAAGGCGCCGACCAGCCCCGGCACGATCACCGCCTCCAGCCGCCCGTACCAGCCGAGTTCCCCGACCACCAGGTAGAGCGGGATGACCCCGAGCTGGGCGGGCACCATCGCGGTGCCGATCACGACCAGGAAGAGCGAGTCGCGGCCGGGGAAACGCAGCCGCGCGAAGGCGAATCCGGCCATGCTGGAGAGCAGGACGTTCGACACCGTGACCGTGCCCGCGACGATCAGCGAGTTCTGCATCGCCAGCCAGAAGTCGACGGTGTCGAAGACCCTGCCCACGTTCTCGACCAGGTTGCCGCCGGGCAGCAGTGGCGGGGTGGTCTCGCCGAGGGCGGAATTATCCTTGGAGGACACCACGAACGACCAGTACAGCGGGAAGATCGAGGCGATGCCGACGGCGAGCAGCAGCCCGTAGACGACGAATCCGGTCCTTTGCCTGGCCGCCACGCCTCACTCACCGCCCCGGATGCGGCGCACGAGCGAGAAGTTGACCAGCGCGAACCCGGCCGAGAGCAGGAAGAGCAGCCACGCGATGGCCGCCGCGTATCCGGCGTCGAACTCGCCGAACCCCTTCTCGTACAGGTACATGGCCAGCGTCTGGAACTGCCTGTCTGCGCCGCCTGTCCCGGCGGTGCCGGAATCGTCGAACAACTGCGGCTCGGCGAACAGCTGCAACCCGCCGATGGTCGAGACGACGACGGTGAAGGCGATGGTCGGCCGGATCGCGGGCACGGTGATCGACCAGAAGGTCCGCCAGCGCGAGGCGCCGTCGAGCATGGCGGCGTCGTAGCGCTCCTGCGGCACGGACTGCATGGCCGCGAGGTAGAGCAGCGCGTTGTAGCCGGTCCAGCGCCACATCACCATCACGCTCACCGCGACATGCGAGGCGAACCGGTCCGACCGCCAGTCCACCGGGTCGAGCCCCACCAGGCCCAGCACCCAGTTGACGAGGCCGTAGTCCTCGGCGAAGAGCTGGCTGAACACCAGTGCCACCGCGACCACCGAGACGACGTTGGGCAACAGCACGCTGGCCCGCCACAGGGTCCGCGCGCGCAACGGCCGGTCGAGCAGCGCGGCGAGCCCGAGCGCGCCCAGCAGCTGCGGGACGGTCGAAAGCACGAAAATGCTGACGGTGTTGAAGAGCGCGTTGTAGAAGTGCGGGTCCTGGAGCAGGACGGCGAAGTTGCCGAGCCCGGCGAACCCGGTGTCGCCGTTGACCAGATGCCAATGGTGCAGCGCCACCCAGGCGGTGTAGAGCAGCGGGAAGAGACCGAAAACGCCGAAGAGGACGTAGAACGGCGCTGTCATCAGGTATCCGGCGAGCCGCTCGCCCGTACGCCTCAAACGGCGATCACCTTGACGCCGGTCCGGGTGATCTCGTCGGCCGCCTGGGGATCGACGCCGATGTCGGTGATCAGGGTGTCGACGTCATCGAGGTCGCCGAAGCGGGCGAAGTGGTCGTTGCCGACCTTGGTGTGATCGGCCAGCAGCACCGTCCGCCGCGCGGACGCGATGGCCGCGCGCTTCACCATCGCCTCGGCGGTGTCCGGCGTGGTGAGCCCACGCTCGACGGAAAGGCCGTTGGCGCCGATGAAGGCGAGGTCGACGTAGGTGTCCTTGAGGGCGTTGAGCGCCCAGCTGTCGACCGAGGCCATGGTGTGCCCGCGAAGCCGTCCGCCGACCAGCATCACCGTGATGCCGGGCCGGTTGGCGAGAGCGAACGCGTTGGGCAGCGAAGGGGTGACCACGGTCAGCTCACGATCGGCGGGGATGAGGTTCGCCAGCCGTCCCACGGTGGTGCCCCCGTCCAGCAGGATCGCGCCCTCGGTGGGGACCTGGTCCAGCGCGGCGAGGGCGATACGGTCCTTTTCCGCGGTCATCACCGCGTCACGGGCGTCGAGCCCCGGCTCGATGCCCAGCCGTTCGACCGGGATCGCGCCGCCGTGCACCCGTCGCACCACACCGCTGCGTTCCAGCGCCGTCAGGTCGCGGCGGACGGTCTCGCTGGTGATCTCGAAAGCGGCCGCGAGCGTCGCCACGTCGACACGGCCGTTCTGCCGGGCCTGCTTGAGAATGGCACGCTGCCGCTCTTCGGCGTACAACGCCTCACCTCCTGCCCTGGCGGATGAGCGGTCAAGGCGACACTAGTTGGTTTCTCGCCGGTCCGACAACGGAACCACCCCTAAACCGGGCCCCTTCTCCGGGGCTCTGTCCACTGAGGACACAGTGCCGAGTGGACTTTTGCCCGGCGTTGCCCGAACCGCCGCCGGCGCTGCCCCTTCGAGCACTCCGGACAAGTCCGGCGAACGGCGGATTTACAACGTTGTATCAACGATGTAAATCTGATCGGACCGGGTCAGGAAAGGGGAAACCCCATGTCAGTCCCCCGCCGCAACTTCCTCAAGGCCACCGTCGCGACCGGGCTGGCCGTCGGTATCGGCACCCCAGCCGAAGCCGCGGCCACCGCCGCCGCGCCGCCGTACGTCGCCAACCGCGCACCACTGCTGCCCGCTCCCCTGCTGCGGCTCCCGCCAGGCTCGGCGAAGGCCGGCGGCTGGCTGGCCACCCAGCTCCGCAAGCAGCTCGACGGGCTCAACGGCCGCTATCAGGAGGTCTCGCACTACCTCGCGTTCGACAACACCGGCTGGACGCGCCCCGCACTGAAGGGCTGGGAGGAGGTGCCGTACTGGCTGCGCGGGTACGGCGACCTCGGCTACGTCACCGGCGACGCCCGTGTCCTCGCCGACACGCGCCGCTGGATCGACGCCGTGCTCGCCACCCAGGCCACGGACGGCTTCTTCGGACCGTCCGAACTGCGCACCCGGCAATCGGGCCACGCGGATCTGTGGCCGCACATGCCGATGCTGCACGCGCTGCGCTCTCACGAGGAGTACACAAAGGACACTCGCGTCGTCCCGTTCCTCAGCCGGTACTTCCGGTTCATGGCGGCACAACCGGTGTCCGTGTACACCGACGGCTGGGGCCACACCCGCTGGGCCGACACGATCGACGTCGTCTACTGGCTCTACAACCGCACCGGCGAGGCGTTCCTGCTGGACCTGGTCCGCACCATCCACCGACATTCGGCGAACTGGGTGGACAACCTGCCGACCGGGCACAACGTCAACATCACCCAGGGCTTCCGCGAGCCGGGCCAGTTCTGGGTCCTCTCCGGTGATCCCGCGCACCGCGCGAGCGCCTACGCGAACTACGACCGGATCCAAGGGCGTTACGGCCAGTTCCCGGGCGGCGGTTTCGCCGGCGACGAGAACGTCCGGCCCGGCTACGACGATCCGAGGCAGGGCTTCGAAACCTGCGGGATCGTCGAGTACATGATGAGCCACGAGATCCTCGCCAGGACGACCGGCGACCCCGTCTGGGCCGACCGCGTCGAGGAACTCGCGTTCAACCTGCTTCCGGCCGCGCTGGACCCGGCCGGTCGCGGCGTGCACTACGTGACGTCGGCGAACGGGATCCAGCTCGACAGGCAGCCGAAGACGTTGAGCCAGTTCGACAACGACTTCACCATGCAGGCGTACGAGCCGGGTATCGACAACTACCGCTGCTGTCCGCACAACTACGGGATGGGCTGGCCGTACTACGTCGAAGAGATGTGGCAGGCCACGGCGGGCGGCGGCCTCTGCGCGATGCTGTACGGCGCGTCCACGGTGACCGCGAAGGTCGCCGGCGGCACTTCGGTGACAGTCACCCAGGCGACCGCCTACCCGTTCTCGGACACCGTCACGTTCACCTTCTCGCTGCCGAAGCCGACGGAATTCCCTTTCCAGGTCAGGATCCCCGGCTGGTGCCCGGCACCGGCTCTGTCGGTCAACGGCGGACCGGTCGCGGTGAGCAGCGGCCCTCGCTACGAAACCGTCCGCCGGGTGTGGCGTACCGGCGACCGCGTCACCCTGCGGCTGCCGATGACCACGCGCACGCGGACCTGGTCGCGCAACCACAACTCCGTCTCGGTCGACCGCGGGCCGCTGACGTACTCCCTCGCGATCCAGGAAAACTGGACTCGGGTCGCGGGTGACGAACAATGGCCAGTCCACGAGGTCCGGCCCGGATCGGCGTGGAACTACGGTCTGGTGCCGCAGGCCGCGTTCACGGTCATCGCGGCGGGCGGGAATCCGCTCGACCCGTTCACCCCGGCTAACAGCCCGGTCCGGCTCACCACCGACGCCCAGCGCATCGACGGGTGGCAGGCGAGCGAGCAGGACGTGATCGACGAACTGGCCGACAGCCCCGTCGCCGTGACGACTCCTGTCCAGCGCGTGACCCTGATCCCGATGGGCGCCGCGCGGCTGCGGGTGACGTCGTTCCCGAGGACCGGCGGTTCCCGGCCCTGGCGGTCCGGCTGGACCCGGATCGAGAACCGCAACTCCGGCAAACTCCTCGGCGTCGACCGGATGTCCACGGCGGACTCCGCACAGGTCGTCCAGTTCCACGACAACGGCACCGCGGACCATTTGTGGCGGCTGCTGGACAACGGGGACGGCTGGTTCCGCGTCAAGAACCGCAACTCCGGCAAGGTCCTCGGCGTCGACCGGATGTCGACGGCGAACTCGGCGCGGGTCGTGCAGTTCCACGACAACGGCACCGCGGACCATTTGTGGCGGCTGCTGGACAACGGGGACGGCTGGTTCCGGCTCCAGAACCTCAACTCCGGCAAGGTTCTCGGCGTGGACCTGATGTCCACGGCGGACTCGGCGATCGTCGTCCAGTTCGACGACAACGGGACCTCTGACCACCTTTGGCGGCTGCTGGACTAGGCGTGAAGGCTTTCGGTGCCGCCCCCACCTCATCCCCCGCTACGCCTTCGGGAGACTCCCACTCGACCCCGGAGCGTGTCGCGAAAGCCACTTTCGCGACGTCTGATGTCCCGAAAGTGGCTTTCGCGACATGGCCGCCGGTCAATCGGAGGCCTTCACGGACTTCAGGAGGGGCACGCGGTGCCGGTGCTGAGCGCGCCGGACTTCGGGAGGCTACGGCTCGCCGCGTCCGCGATCTTCTGCACGATGAGCGGCTGGCCGTCCGGAGACTTCGTCGTGGGATTGACCGAGTACGCCACGATCCTGGACAGGTCGCAGGTGGCGAAGATCCCGCTCGCGTAGCCGTACCGGCTGCCGGTCTTCCCCCAGACGGTGATCCCGTTCAGGCTCAGCTTCATCAGGCCCTGGCTGTAGCTCGCCCGGCCGCTGCCGTCGAACATGGGCACATCCGGCACGGCGAACAGGCGCGGCATCACGGCGGGGCCGAGCAGCCGTCCCCGGAACAGGCCGGTGATGAACTTGTCGAGGTCCTCGGCCGTGGAGATGATCGCGCCGGCGGCACCGGGGATGGACTGGTTCATCTCGGTGACGTCGATCCGTTTGTCGCCCACGTCCAGATAACCGCGCGCGGCCGGGTTCGGCAGGCGCGGGTCGTCCTCCGGATAGTAGGTGTGCCCGAGGCCGAGCGGAGCGGTGATGCGATCACGCAGGTTGCGCGAGTACGACTTCCCCGTCACCTTCTCGACGAGCATCCCCGCCGTGACGTAGGCGGTGTTGGTGTACTTCTGTGCCGTACCGGGCTGGAAGTCGATCGGGTGGCGCAGCGCGGTGTCCACCACCCGGCGCGGGCTCCAGTGCTCGTAGCGGTGCGCGAGGATCCACTTCGACTCGTAGAGACCGGGGATGTCCACCGACGGCAGCCCGGAGGTGTGGTCGAGCAGGGTGCGCACGGGGATCGGCGGATAGTCCGCCGGGAGCACCCCGGGGAGGTATCGCTGCACGGGCTGTTCGAGGTCGATCCGGTGTTCCTGCGCCAGCTGCAGCACCATGACGGCGGTGTAGACCTTGGTGGTGCTGCCGATCCGGAAGAACCCGTCCGGCCGGACGGGGGCATGGGTGCGGACGTCGGACTCCCCGGAGGTGCCGGACCAGGAACCCGAGTCGCCGGTGACCCGGACCAGCGCCCCCGTCGTGTCCTTGTCGGGCAGGTCCTTGATCGCCGCCGACAACGCGGCGGGATCGGGCCTTCCGAGGTCGGACGCCGCGGCGGCCGGCACCGAAGTGAGGGCCGCCGCGACGGCGACGAATGCTGTGACAACCGGTAGCTTCATGTCACACATGATGTCCGCGCCGGGCAGCGGGGACATCAGGGAAATACCCGGTCTTCGAAGATCAGGGTCACTCCACGGTGACCGACTTCGCGAGGTTCCGGGGCTTGTCGATGTCGTGGCCGAGGATCAGCGCGGCGTGGTAGGCGAGCAGTTGCAGCGGGATCGTGAGCAGGATCGGGTCGAGTTCCGGTTCCGAACGCGGGACCACGAACCGCGGCACGTCGAGATCGCCGAAGTCCACGTCGTCGTGGGTGATCGCCAGGACCTGGCCCTTGCGCGCCTTGATCTGCTGCATCGCGGCGATGTTGCGGTCGGCGAGGTTGTCGGACGGCACGATCGCGACCGTCGGCAGCGCCTCGTCGATCAGCGCGAGCGGGCCGTGCTTGAGTTCCGAGGTCTGGTAGGCCTCCGCGTGCCGGTACGAGATCTCCTTGAACTTCTGCGCACCCTCCCGCGCCACCGGGAAGCCCCGGACCCGGCCGATGAAGAACAGGCTCCGCGCATCCGCGCAGATCTTGGCGTGCTCGGCGATCTGGGACTCCGCCTCGACGATGGTGGCGACCTGCCGGGGCAGGGCCCGGATCGCCGCGACGATGCGCTGTCCGTCCGCATTGGACAGATCGCGGACACGGCCCAGCGCCAGCGCGATCATCGCGAAGCCGACGGCCATGTTGGTGAGCGCCTTGGTCGAGGCGACGGCGATCTCCGGACCGGCGTGCAGGTACAGGCCGCCGTCGCAGGCCCGCGCGATCGTCGAGCCGACGACGTTGACGAGGCCGACCACCCGGCCGCCCTTGCGCTTGACCTCTTCGACGGCGAACGCGGTGTCCGCGGTCTCGCCGGACTGGCTGACCGCGATGTAGAGCGTGTCCGCCTCGATGATGGGGTTGCGGTAGCGGAACTCGGACGCGGCCTCCGCGTCGGCCGGGACCCGCGCGAGGTCCTCGATCATCGTCGCGCCGATCTGGCCCGCGTAGTAGGCCGAGCCACAGCCGAGGATCTTCACCCTCGCGAAACCGCGCAGGTCACGGGGAGTCAGGTTCAGACCGTCCAAACGGGACACTCCGAACCGGTCGTCGAGACGGCCCCGGATCATGCGCTCCAGGCACTCGGGCTGCTCCTGGATCTCCTTGTACATGTAATGCCGGTGGCCGCCGAGATCGAGGTCGTCGGCCTGGATGTCGATCTCGGTCGCGGCCTTGCCGGTGTCGCTCTCGTCGACGGTGAAGGTGCGGTAGCCCGTGGCCGAGACGCTGGCGAACTCGCCGTCGTCGAGGTGCACCACCTGCGAGGTGTGCCGGACCAGCGCGGACAGGTCGCTGGCCACGAACATCTCCCGGTCGCCGACGCCGATGATCAGCGGCGAACCGTTCCGCGCGACCACGACGCGGTCGGGGTGCTCGGTGTCGGTCACCGCGATCGCGTAGGTACCGGTGACGCGGGAAACGGCCTCGACGACAGCGTCTTCGAGGGTCTTCGCGCCCGACCTCGCGATGAGGTGGGCGAGCACCTCGGTGTCGGTCTCGGAGGTCAGCGTCACCCCGACCTGGCCGAGCTGCTCGCGCAGGGCGTCGGCGTTGTCGATGATCCCGTTGTGCACCACGGAGATCCGGCCGTCCTCGGAGACGTGCGGATGGGCGTTCGCCTCGGTCGCCGGGCCGTGCGTCGCCCACCGCGTGTGCCCGATGCCGACCTTGCCGGCGAGCCGCTTCGGCAGGGCCGCCGTCAGGTTCCGCACCCGCCCCACGATCCTGTGCACCTGGGCGCCTTTACCGCCCAGCACGGAGATCCCGGCCGAGTCGTAGCCGCGGTATTCCAGCCGCGTCAGCCCCTCGATCAGGATGGGGGCGGCGTTCTGGCCGCCGATGTAGCCGACGATTCCGCACATGAAGAGTCAACCTCACAAAGAAAACGGACGGGGTACGCGAAGACCGGGCGTGTTCCGTCAGCCGTAGACGATGCGGCGCAGTTGCCGCTCGGACAGGTCGGGAGGCGCGACAAGGCGACGGCTCAGTTCCTCGGCGACGAGCGGGAAGATCTCGGGGTTCTTCCTGCCCTCGGCCTGCAACTGGGCGTGCCGCGACCGGACGTACTGCTCGACCGACTGCCGGTAGAACGCCAGGACGTCCTCGACGACACGGGCGGCGATGGCCGTCGACAGACCCGTCGACAAGGCCACCTGCTCGACAATGTCCGCGTCCTCCACTGGACCCATCATGCACATCGAGACCCTGAAGCGCCAGTTCTTGCCCGAAATCGGGCAAGAACTGGCGTTTTCACGATCGACCTCCGGCTCCGCGCACAAACCCAACCCCACTGGCAGAAGGTGTGCGGCAGTGAACAAACGAGGTGCTCCATCGGAGTGGCGGTACCAGCTCGTGCTACTGCGACCTCGATCCCGCGACCAGACTGGACGCATGGCAGGTCAGCCCCACTCGAACAGAGCAGCTCCTAGCGGCTCTGACCTCTCCGATCCCGCTCAGGCCGTAGTGCCACGACAGCTGCCACTGGCCGTTCGGGACTTCACCGGCCGAGCCGACCAAGTGACCGCTCTCGATGCGTTGCTCTCCGGCAACGGACCCGCGAGCGGCTTGGACGCCGTGGTGATCTCGGCCTTGGACGGCGCAGCCGGGATCGGCAAGACCACCTTGGCGGTCCACTGGGCACATCGGGTCCAGCACCGTTTCCCCGACGGGACCCTGTATGTCAACCTGCGAGGCTACGGCCCTGGCGAACCCTCGACCCCTGGCGAGGTCCTGGACGGCTTTCTTCGTGCTTTGGGCACGCCTCCCAGCCGCATGCCACAAGGCGTCGAGGCGCAGGCGGGCTTGTACCGTTCCTTACTGGCGGGCCGCCGAATCTTGATTTTGCTCGACAACGCCAACAGCGCGGACCAGGTACGACCTCTTCTGCCGGCCACGGCCGGCTGCATGGCGATCGTGACCAGCCGGGACAGCCTCACCGGTTTGGTCGTCACCGAGTCGGCCACCCGCATCACCCTGGATCTCCTCAGCTCAGGCGAAGCGAGGGAACTGGTGACCGGGATCATCGGCCCGGATCGGGCCGCGGAAGAACCCGCCGCCGTCGCCGAATTGATCAGGCTCTGCGCCCGGCTGCCCTTGGCCCTGCGGATCGCCGCAAGCCGCTTGACCATCGATGAACCTATCAAGGTCGCAGACGTCATCGGTGAACTGACCGAAGACGGCGAGCTACTCGATGCCTTGAGCAGCTCAGGGGACGAGCGCGCCGCCATCCGCGCGGTATTCGATTCGTCCTATCAGCGACTCACCACGGAACAGGCGAAGATATTCCGAAGATTGGGCCTTCATCCGGGTCCTGACCTGAGTCAGCACGCCGCCGCGGCTCTCGGTGGCCTCGACCTGAAGAACGCTCGCAGGCTCCTCAAAGCTCTCACGGCGACGCACTTGATCGAACAGGTGGCCGCCCATCGCTATCGCTTCCACGATCTGCTTCGCGCCTATGCGGCCGAACAAGCCGATCTCCACGACGGCTTCGAAACATGCGACCTCGCCCTGGAGTCACTTCTCGACTGGTATGTGCGCACCGCCTATGCCTGCGATGCACTGGTCTTCCCAGCTCACACGAGGCTTCCGCTGCACGCTACGGCACCGTCACCGCCGCCACCGTTCGACGATCAACAGGGAGCGATGGCCTGGCTCATGGCGGAGGGTTTCAATTGCCTTGCCGTTCTGCGGTTCGCCGCGAACTCCGGGAGATACCCGCACAGCGTCTCCCTGGCGCACAACTGTCGCTTTCTCATTCTCCTCGGCAACCTCAGCGACTGGCTCGACGTCGGTGGCACAGGGCTGCGAGCCGCACAAAGGTCACAGGACAAGCTCGCCGAAACATACTTCCTCGTCGGACGCGCAGAGGCCTTCACGATGCTGAGACGCTGGGATGAGGCCTTGGCCGAGCTTGACAACGCCTTGCCGCTGACACGAACGCTGGAAGACAAGAGCAGGCTGTCGGTCGTCTTCAATGGCCTTGGCTGGCTTTGCAGCGAACGAGGACGATACGAACAGGCCCTCGATCACCTTTTCGAAGCGTTGCGCTGGGTTCGAAAAGGCGAACGGATGGAAGCCGTCATCGAAGGCAACATCGGGTGCGCGTACGGTGCCCTGCGACACTTTCGACAGGCCTTCGAGCACAGCGAACGCGGACTCGCCCTGCGTCGTCAAGTCGGCGACCACCTCGGTGAGGTCGGTTCGATGAACGCCATCGCCCAGCTTCACCAGGGGCTCGGCGACCACGACAAGACCATCGAACTTTGCCGCGCCGCCATCGCCCAAGCCAGGGCGATTCGCGCTCCCCTCTCCATCGCGAACCCGTTGGACACGATGGCCGCCTCTCTTCGTGAGATGGGTAAACCCGTGGAGGCCATCGCGTGCTGGCGGGAAGCAATGACGCTTTTCGACAGCTACGGCAACAAACATCGCGCCGACCAAGCTCGAACTCAGATCAGCGCCACAGACTGATCAGTCGACTACTTGCGGGAGTCCCGGATCGCCGTCACCAGCCCGGTGGCCAGTTCCGCCCGCTCCACCATCGACCCCACCAGCAGGTACTCGTGATCCGCGTGCGCGCCTCCCCCGACAGCGCCCAGCCCGTCGAGGGTCGGGACGCCGATCGCCGCCGTGAGATTTCCGTCGCTCCCGCCGCCGACGGCCACACCGGCGACTCCGGGCAGCAGTCGTTCCGCGATGGCGAAGAGGTCCACGGCGGCCGACTCGGGCATCGGCGGCCGGTGGATCCCGCCTCGCACCTCGATTTCCGCCCCGTCGAGACGCGGGGTGAGCGCGGCGAACCCGGCCTCGACGCGCTCCTGCTCCTCGGCGGACTCGACCCGGACGTCGACCACCACGGTCGCGGAGGCGGGCACGACGTTGCTCGCCGTTCCCGCCGAAGCGACGGTCGGGGTGACGGTCGTCCCGATTTCGGGCCTGCCGAGCGCGACGATGTCCAGCACCTGATGCGCGGCTTCGGTCAGCGCGTTCACGCCGGCCTCCGGTTCGAGACCGGCGTGCGACGCCCGGCCGGTGATGACGACCTCGAAAGTGCCGCATCCCTTGCGGCCGATCTTGAGGCCGCCCCCGTCGGCCGCGCCTTCGAACACGAGCACCGTGCCGCACGCGCGGGCGCGATCCTCGATGAGCGCCCGGGATTCGTGCGAGCCCGTCTCTTCGTCGGCCGTCACCAGGATCTCGACCCCGGTCAGGTCTCCGAGCGCCGCCAGGCCGTGGATCGCCTGCACCAGCCCGCCGAGCATGTCGAACACCCCGGGGCCGGTCACGCGGTCGCCGGTCACCGCGAACGGGCGGCGGGCCAGCGTGCCGATCGGGAACACGGTGTCGTGGTGCCCCAGGATCAACACGCGCGGCTCACCACCGCCGGACCACCGGACATGCGGCCCCGCCGCACTTTCCACCAGGGTCGCCGTTCCGCCGAGGCGGGTTTCGAGGAGGGCGGCCACCGCCCGGGCCGACGTCGTCAGAGCCTCGATGTCACCCGACGGCGACTCGATTTCGACGAGCGTCCTGAGGTCTTCGATCATAGCGTCGACAGTCATACCGACACTTTCTCAGGCGGCCCCGACGGGCACGGCCTCGTCCTCGCTCAAGCGTTCGGTCTTGGTCCAGCTGTTGCGGCGGGCGAGCACGCGGAACAGGGCCCGCCAGGTCGCGATCACGCCTAGCACCAGGAATCCCGGATAGAGAAGCCCCGCGAGCAGGCACCGATGGAGCGGTTCCTCGCCGAGCCGCAGCCGGTGCACGACCGCCCACACCAGACCGGGCACCAGCAGCACGGCCACGCCGATCAAGGCCGCGCCCGGCAACGCCGACGGCGGCGCGATCAGCCCGCCCAAGGTGACACCCGACCAGGAAGCGACGAGCGTGCCCGCGAACAACAGTGAAACCACCAAGGACAACGGCACGGTCAGCCACGGCGTCACGAGATAGGCGAGGAAGTCCAAGAGACCGATACTGCCCACATGCCGCGAAGTCAGCAATTCCCGCAAATGCCTCGCACATTGCAAATTTCCCTGCGCCCATCGGGTGCGTTGCCGTAACAAACGGCGCAGATCGACGAGGCCCTGCTGAGTGACCCAGGCCGATTTCACATAACGCATCCGGATACCGGCGACGTGCAGCCTCAGCCCGAGTTCGAGATCCTCGACCAGACAGTCCGACCAAGGGGCCGGATCGAAGCGGCGCAGCACACCGAGTCTCGTGAATTGGCCGTTTCCACCCATTCCGACACTGCCCGCGAGATCGCGCAGGCTTTGCGACGCGTCGGCGACCGCACCGAACTCCAAATCCTGCAACAAAGCGAGCACACTGCGTCGATTGTGAATACGCACCCGGCATTGCACGGCGCCGATGCCACGGTCGCCGAACACGTCGGCCACCTCGCGCAGCATTCCCGGGCTGCCCCGGCCGTCCCCGTCGATGATGCCGACGATCGTCCTCGGCACGCTTCCCTCGGCTTCGCACAACCGGAGGATGTAGCGGTAGCCGGCGTTCAGCGCCTCGCCCTTGCCCTTCCGGGCCTGCGGGAGATCACGGCGCAGGACGTGCAGGCGCGGGTCCGTCACCTCGCGGAGGACGCCCGGCGTGCCGTCGTCCGAGCCGTCGTCGATGACCAGGACGCGCACCGGATTCCGTTTCGTGCCAAGCGAAAGCGCGTTGCGGACGGTGTTGCCGACCACTCGTTCCTCGTTGAGCGCGGGGATGACGATCCAGAACTCCAGCCCCTCGCCGCGCGCGGCCACGGACCGGCGCGGGCGCCCGGTGCGCCACGCGAACGCCGCGAGCAGGATGTTGTGCGCCGGCCACCACAGGAGCAACAGCATCATGGTCGCGGCGAAGGCGGGATTCGTCATGAGCGGGTGGTTCAGTCCTTCAAGCGAAGGTGCAGCGAACGCGCCATGAGCAGCAGGGCGATCGCCCCGATCACCGCCGCGAGCACGGTGCTCACCGTCGCGCCGGCCATCGTCGCGCCGATTCCGAGCGCGGAAACCTTGACCGGGCCCACCGGCACCATCGACATGTCTTTCCTTCGGGCAAGGGGCGCCACAAACATCTACTCACAGTTTTCACACCGTGAGCGAAGGGTCACCCTTGGAAGCGATATTCAGCCTTTCGGGTGGGTACAGTACCCCGTCTGTGTTAACGTTCGCGGGCGACGATCCCCCGTAAAGGTGACTATCAGTTAGTGATCCTCGCCTCACCTACCAGTCTTTCGTGACTTCAACGACGAATTCACGCCGTACCTAAGCGCGAACCCGGAAGAAGGACCAGGTGCGTAACGCACAGAACGAGACCGACGTCATGCCCGAAATCTGGCTGGTCGCGGGAACCCGCCCGGAAGCCGTGAAACTGGCTCCGGTGGCCAGGGCATTGGCTTCCGAAGGCCGGATGCGGCCCGTGATCGTCGCCACGGGACAGCATCCGGAAATGGTCGGCCAGGCCTTGGCGACCTTCGGGTTGACGGCGGATGAAAACCTGACCCTGAACCGGCGAACAGGTTCCCAACCGGAACTCCTTTCCGGCCTCCTGACGGGTCTGGAAGAAGTGGCCGAGCGGCGGCCGCCCGCCGCCGTGGTCGTCCAAGGCGACACGACGACCACCTTGGCCGGAGCGCTCACCGCTTTCTGGCGTCGCGTGCCCGTCGTGCACCTCGAGGCGGGCCTCCGCTCGTTCGACCTTGGCGCGCCGTTCCCGGAGGAGTTCAACCGGAAACTGGTGACCCAGGCCGCCGCCCTCCACCTAGCCCCCACTCCCGACGCCGCCGCGAACCTGCTGGCCGAGGGAGTGCCCGGCGAGACCGTGCTCGTGGCCGGGAACACCGTCGTCGACGCGATCCTCACGGTGACGGACAAGGCCACCACGGTGCACAACCCGGAACTGGCGACACTGCTCGAAAACGCGACCCGCGGCGCGGTCAAGCTGATGCTGGTCACCCTCCACCGCCGCGAATCCTGGGGCGAGCCGATGCGGCGGGTCCTGCGCGCGGTGGCCGAACTGACGGCCGCGGATCCGGAACTTCGGGTGGTGCTTCCCGCGCATCCGAACCCGGAGGTGCGAAACCTGGTCCGCGAGGAACTGGCGGACACGCCGGGCGCGCTGATCACCGGCCCGCTGCCGTATCCCGAACTGGCGGCGACCCTGGCCGCCAGCACCCTCGTGCTCTCCGATTCCGGCGGCATCCAGGAAGAGGCGCCCACTTTCGGCGTCCCGGTCCTGGTGCTCCGTGACGTCACCGAACGCATGGAAGCCGTGAACGCCGGCTGCGCCCTGCTCGTCGGTACGGATCGCGAAAAGATCGTGTCGGCCGCAAAGCATCTGCTGAACGACCCGGCGGCACGTACGCGGATGATGAGCAGCGGAAACCCGTTCGGAGACGGCGCCGCCGCCGAACGGGCGGAGCAGGCACTCGCGTATCTGCTGGGCCTGGCCGCGGACCTGCCAGCCCCGTTCCGGCCGGCGACCGCGAACGATCCGGTCGAGGTCTGACCCGATGACGAAGGACAAGGGCACGCGGCGTTTTCGCCTGCCCGCTTGGTTCCGGCTCGCCGTCGTCGCTGTCGTCGCCGTCACCGTCGCCGGGGTCGTCCTGGTCGAGGTCACCAAGACGGATCCGGTCACGGCGTCGCCGCCCGCCACGCCGGTGTCGCTCGCCGACAGGCTTCCCGGAGCGGGCAAAGCGGGTCTACCGGGCCCCGGCGGCGATCCGAACCGGAAGACCCTCGTGCTCTACGACGACGGGCGGAAGAAGGACGGGACCGTTTCCCCGCCCGAAGAGATCAGGACGGCCGAGGCGTACGCGATGTTCACCGCGAACCTCGTTTCCCGTGGCACCGCTTGGACGATGCAGCCCGCCGCCGACTACCGGCCACGGCAGGTGGACGGATTCCAGGCCATCGTCTACCTCGGCTCGGTCTCCGACGCGGCGTTGCCGAAGGCGTTCCTCAGCGACGTCAGCGCGGCGCGGGTCCCCGTTGTCTGGATCGGCGCCAACATCTGGCAGCTGCGCGCCGTCCCCGGCTGGCGCGCGGAGGGTTATCGAGACGACAACCCCACCATCGTCACCTACAAGGGCACTCCCCTGCGCCGCGATCCCCGTTCGGGCACCGGGGTCGTCGCGATCGACGTCCGCGACCGGACACAGGTCCAGATCCTGGCTGAGGCGAGTGCTCCGGGCGGCACCCCGTCGCCTTGGGCTGTCCACTCAGGACAGTTGACGTACGTGGCCGAAGTTCCTTACGCGTATGCCGAAGCGCAGGACCGCTACCTCGCCGCGGCCGACATCCTGCTGGGTGTCCTGTCCCCGCAGGCGCCGAACCGGCACCGCGCGCTGATCCGGCTCGAAGACGTCGGCCCGCGGACCAAGCCGGACGAACTCCGCCGGGTCACGGACTTCCTCATCGGGCAGAAGATCCCGTTCTCCCTCGCGGTCTATCCGTACTACGCGGATCCCCAGGGCCGGGCCAACGACGGCAGCCCGACCTCCGCGCGGCTGGTGGATTCGCCGGACCTGGTCGCCGTGCTCAAGGACGCCGTCCAAGCGGGCGCGACGCTGGTCATGCACGGCTACAGCCACCAGAGCGACAGCGGCCCGAACCCGTACGACGGGGTGAGCGCGAGCGATTTCGAGTTCTCCAAGGCAAGTGTCGACGGCGCGGGTGCCGTGCGCATGGACGGCCCGATGCCCGAGGACTCGGCGCAGTGGTTCGACCAGCGCATCGCGACCGGCCTCGGGGAATTCCGGCGGGTGGGTCTCCCGGAGCCGACGATGTTCGAATTCCCGCACTACGGCGGTTCCGCCGTGGACTACCAGCAGACCACCGGGATCTTCCAGGCCCGCTACGACCGCGGCAGCTACTACGCGGGCTTCTGCCCCGGCGGCCGCTGCGGTTCGACGGCCACGGCGACGTCGGAACAGGTGTACGGCCAGTTCTTCCCGTACCCGGTGCGTGACGTCTACGGCGCGAACGTCATCCCCGAGAACATCGGCAACGTGGCGCCCGTCGCGTTCAACCAGCACGCCTCGCGGACCGCCGTCGACATGCTGGCCGACGCCCAGAGCGCGCTCGTCGTCCGCGACAACGTCGCCGGCTTCTTCTACCACCCGTTCCTCGGCGAGGGCGGGCTGCGAGACCTGGTGAACTCGTTGCAGGCGCTGGGGTACCGCTTCGCCACACCGGCGGAAGTCCTCGGCGCCTGAGCCTAGGATCGGGGTCATGCTCGAGAACCTGCTCACGCCGGAGACCAGGACCGATCCGTATCCGTTCTAGCCCCGCGTTCGGGCATTCGGAGCCGGAGGTGCTGCCGGATCCGCACGAGAACGAGCCGGTGGACGACCAGGGCCGGGTGGTCCGGTCGTTCCTCGCGCTCGATCCGCCCGATCACACCCGGCTGCGGCGGCTGGTCTCCAAGGCGTTCACGCCGAGGATGGTCGAGCAGCTCGCCCCGAGGGTCGAGGAGCTGGCGAAGGAGCTCGTCTTCAAAGCGCTCGAAAAGGGCGAATTCGACCTGATGGCCGAGATCGCGAGGCCGCTGCCGGTCGTCGTCATCAGCGAGATGCTCGGGGTTCCCCTGGCCGACCGCGACCGTTTCGAAGGCTGGTCGCACGCCATGGGGCGCGCGCTCGACCCGTCCTTCCTGATCTCGCCGGAGACCGTCACCGCCGCTGTCGCCGCCCGGCGCGAGTTCGTCGCCTATTTCCGCGAGCTGGCGAAGGAACGGCGGAAGCGGCCGACCGGCGACCTGTTCTCCGACCTGGTCTCGGTGTCCGACGAGGGCGACAGGCTCAGCGAGGGCGAGCTGGTGATCACCGCGATGCTCCTGCTGATCGCCGGCCACGAGACGACGACCAACCTGATCGGCAACGGCACTCTCGCGCTGCTGAACCACCCGGCCAGCACCGGAAACTGGCCGAGGACCGGTCGAAGATCCCGAACGCGGTCGAGGAGATGCTCCGGTACGACTCCCCCGTCCAGCTGACCATGCGGATCGCCTCGCGGGACACGACCATCGGCGGCGAGTCCGTCGGTGAAGGCGCTCAGGCGGTCGTGTTGCTGGGAGCGGCCAACCGCGACCCGCGCGCGTACGAGCATCCGGACAGCTTCGACATCAGCCGTCCCTCGCCGAGGCATCTCGCGCTGGGGCAGGGCATCCACTTCTGCCTCGGCGCCCCGCTGGCACGCCTGGAGGGCCGGACCCTGTTCGAAACGTTGCTGGGCACCGGCCGCACCCTCCGCCGGACAGCCGACCCGGTCTGGGTGAAGCAGGTGACGCTGCGCGGCATGGAAAGCCTGCGGCTCGAATTCGCCTGACGGGGCGGAAAGTCCGGTTCTCGACCTTTGACGGTTGCCGACCGGCGCCGGACTGCGCATGCTTTGCGCCAACCCGGCGTCGGTGGGGGTGCCCATGTACCAGGAACGCGAGGAGCTCAGCGCGAGGCGATCGGTGCCGGACGCGGTCAGGTCCGGACCTTTCCATCGCGCGCTCTCCGAAGCGGTGGAGCATCGCGGGCTTTCCCTGTCCCGTATCCGAGCACATCTGGCGGCACGCGGTGTTTCCGTGGCCGAGTCGACCTTGAGCTACTGGCAGCGCGGGCTCCGACATCCGTCGACACCACGCTCGCTCGACATCGTCCGCGCGCTCGAAGCGGTACTGGGTCTGCCTCCGGACAGCTTGGTCGTCCTGATCGGCCCGCAACGGCGATCCCCCGGCGACGACCACCGGCCCTCGGTGGCGGAACTGCGGCAGAGCTGGGCCGAAACCTGCTCGCTGATGGACGAACTGAGTGACGCGCCCGGTGCGACGGGAAACGCGAAGCTCGACGTGGTGACCGTCGTCGACGTGCTGACCATGACCGGGCAAGGCCGGGCCTCGGAGATCACCTCGACCATGGTCGTGCGGGCGCGTGAGCCCGGCGCGGACGGCTTCGTGGTGACCCATCAGGACGAAGACGGCACCGACATGGAGGCCACGACGGTCTTCGCCACCGACGGCTGCCGAAGAGGCAGAGTGCGCCGAAGTATCTCCTCGCCGGGAATGGTGTTCGAGCTCCTTTTCGACCGCAGCTTGGCCGAAGGCGAGACATACACCTTCGCGTTCACGTTGCGCCTGGCCGCGTCGGTCCGGGCCACCTGTTTCCACCGCACGGTGCGGGCGCGCATGTCGGCGTACCTGCTCCGGATGCGTTTCGACGCGGGCGCGATCCCGGCCCGCTGCGTCAAAACCGTGCGGGAGCGGGAAGAACTGGCTCCCGTGGTCAGCGAGCCGTTGCACCCCGGGCCGGGTGCGACGGTCAGCGCCTACTTCGAGGATCTCGGCGTCGGGATCGCGGGGATCGACCTCATCTGGGAGTGAGGCGGCGCCTCCGCCACACCGCGAACAGGACGACACCGAGCCCGGCGACGCCCGCGGCGATCAAACCGGCCACGATCGAGACGGGCAGACCGGTGTCGACGGCCGGGGGAACGGTCTGGGCGAAACCGATCCCGCCGTCGCGCTGGTAGTCCGATCCCGGCAGCTTGTCGGCGTAGCGGCCGTGTACTTGCCGCTGGTACTCGGAAACCGGCATGAGCTTCCCCACCGGCGACTGCGGCAGGCTCGCCTGCAGCAGCACCACCCCGTCGGGACGCAGTTCGTACCAGCCGTTGATCTGGGGTTCGTTGAGCAGGACCGAACCGGGCCGGATCCGGTCGCTGAGGGTCTCCTCGTCGTTCCCGGAGAACACGCTCGCCGCGACCCACTTTCCGGGGCCTTCCGGCATCGCCTGCAGCGTCGCCTTCTGGCCGGAATCCGCGGTGGCCGTCACGGCGACGGATCTCAGCACGCCCGCCGGCGCCCCGGCGACGCCCTTCACGAAGTCTGGGTTGAGGGTGTAGACGGGGAAACCCTTCTCCCCCATCGTGATCCGTTGCGGTTCGATGTGGTCGACCTGCCGGAAGTTCGATCTCGCGAGTCCGATCGCGTCCGGCTGCCCGGCGACGCTCACGGCGGCCGCGAGATCGACGGCCGAGGGCGGGACGACCTTCTCGCCCGCCGCGGCGGGAAGCGTGGCGGGCAGCAGTGTCGCGACGGCCACCGCGAGACAAGCGGAGAACTTCCGGCAGATCGTGTTCATGACCGCGTCTCAGCCCTTCCGGATGTTGACGATGGTGTCGTTCCAGCGGAACTGGCCGTTGCTCCGGTACTGGTTGTAGTTCCAGGTCTGGTAGCGCTGGTAGGTGGGCCACGGGTCGCCGACCATGATCGACTGGTTCGCCGAGTCGTAGCCGTAGATCACCTCGGCGTGGCCACCGCCGGAGGTCCAGTAGATCCCCGTCAGGTTCAGGATCCCGGCGTCGACCTGGCTGACGATCGAGTTGAAGCCGATCGGCCCGCCCGCGTCCTGCGCGGAGAACCCGGTGCCACGGAAGCCGCGGACGATCTCGGAGATCTGGGCCGCCTGGTTCGGGCAGTACCCGGCCGACGAACCCTTGCCCGCGGCGCAGAACTGGGCCTGGGTGGCGCTGCCGCCCTGCGACCGCTCGATGCTCGAACCGTCCGCGGCCCAGCACCACTGGTTCTGCTGCTGCACCTGCTGGGTGTAGTTCAGCTGCTTGGAGGCGGCCGTGGTGGCGACCGTCATCGCGGTCCCGGCCACCGGCGCGATTTCCCGCACTTGAGTGTGGGTCTGGGTCTTGATCAGGCCGGTGGGGTGGTCCCCGGCGTCGCCGGACTGCGCGAGGGCGGTGGCGGGCAGCATGCTCAACGCGAAGACGGCGGCTCCGGTGGCCAGAACGGCCCTCGAAAGACTCTTCACAGATGTCTCCTTTGACACGGGGATGGGGAGATCACCGTGCGCCGCACCGGCTCCGGGGACAACGCCCTCAGCGGTCGCGAGGGAACCGCTGTGATCGTTCACAGGGCGGGCCGGGCTCGTGGGCCAGGAAACACCGGGTTCGCGGACGGCGAACCAAAGCCGCCGCGCAAGATTCACGACCCGTTCACAAAGACTGTGAATCCGACACCGGGTTCAGGTCCGCAGAGTCGCGAGCGTGGTGGGCTGACTGCGGCCTCGCAAGGTGACGTCTTCTGTCGCCTTCCAGTGTCCGGCTTCGGCTTCGGCCGCCGACTCGATCGCCGTCCACGAAGCGAGCAGCCGCGCTTCGGCGTTCTTCGCCAATTCGGTCAGCCGGGCGGCTTCGTTGACCGGGTCGCCGATCACCGTGTATTCGAACCGCCGTGGGTCTCCGACGTTCCCCGCGACCACTTCACCCGTCGCCACACCGATCCCGGCCGGGCATTCCGGTATCTCCGCCGCCAGCCTGCGCGCGATCGCCCGGCCCGCGGACAGCGCGAGGGTCGCGTGGTCCTCCAGGCGCACCGGTGCGCCGAAGATCGCGAGCGCGGCGTCACCGACGAACTTGTTGACCAGCCCGTGGTTGCGGTCGACCTCGTCGACCACCACCGCGAAGAACCGGTTGAGCAGGCCGACGACCTCCTCGGGCGGGCGGCTCGCGGCCAGCGCCGTCGAGCCGATCAGGTCGACGAACAGCACCGACACCGTCCGCACGGTGCCGCCGAGTTCGGCGGAGGTGCGCATCGCCTCACTCGCGACGTCCTCGCCGACGTGCCTGCCGAACAGGTCCCGCAAACGTTCGCGTTCGGCGAGACCGACGGCCATCCCGTTGAAGCCCGCCTGCAGCAGGCCGAGTTCGGTGCCGTCGTACACCGGGATCTCCACGGCGAAGTCACCCGCCCGAACCCGGCCAAGCGCGTGCTGCACCGACCGGATCGGGTTCACCACGGCGCGGGCGGTGAACACCGTCACCAGCAGGCCGAAGCACAGCACCACCAGGCCCAGCACGATCACCGAGATGGCGAGTTTCGTGGTCGACACGTCGCCGCGCGCCCACGCCAGGATCCCCGTGACCACCAGCCCGGCCACGGGAACCCCGGTGCCGAGGCACCAGAACAGCAGCATCCGCAGGTTGACGCCTCCGCTGAGCGGCCGTGCCGGCGAAGTGCCCGCCAAGGCCAAGGCCGCGTACGGGCGCAGGATGAACTCGCCCGCGAGGTAGGCGATCGCGCAGACCACCACCGCCGCGAACGCGACGACGAGGATTTCGGTCAGGACGACCCGCGGCTGGACCAGCGCGGCCAGCACGCCGAACACTGCCGTCGCGACGCCCCAGAGCACCGCTTGGACCAGCGTCAGACGCAAGGGGACCCGCAGGCTGGCGGCACGCTCCGCGTCGCTCGGCGTCCGGCCCTCGGCCGCCCAGCGCAACGTCCGCAGGGCGCCGCGGGTGCCCCACAGCGCGCCCACGACGACGGCGGAGATCACGTACACGGGGACCGCGATCGCGGTGACCCGGACGAGGTCGCCGGACATGCCGGGAGAGGGCATGAGCAGGGCCGCCAGCCCGACCACGACCAGTGCGCCGATGACGTTGGTCGCGATCAGTGTTCCGGTGAGCAGGCCCTGGACGCGGCGGCGCAACACGGCCGCGTCCTGATCGAGCGGCCCGAGCAGCCACGAGCCGAACGGCCCTTGCCCGCGGCCCCGAACAGAGGAGTCGTTGTCTGGTCGCACCCGTGCCCGCCGTTCCCCTGGTTTGAGTGAACGACTGTACACCGAAACCCGTCGGACCCTCGCATTCAGTCCTCTGAACGCGGGTCGTCAGCCGACGTGGATGCCCGGGCGCCGCGCAGGGTCGCGTTCGCTGGTGCGGATGATTTCCCGGACCACCGGGGCGGTGTCGCCGCGCCCGAGGATCAGGTAGCGGAACAGGTGCCCGAGCGGATTGCCCTCACTCCACTCGAAATGACACTGCGGACGCACACCGGTGGCATCGCGCAACGAGAGCAGGATCGCCGCGATCGCGTTCGGCGCCGCCGGGCTTTCCACGCGCAGGACACGGAAACCGTCGACCTCGACACCGCGCACCTTCAGCACGTCGCTGAAGCCGGACGGGTCGATGACGTCGATTTCGAGGAACAGGACGTCGGCGGCACCCGGCACCGGGTTCATGCCGCGCTGTTCCGCTTCCTTCGCCCGGTATTCGTCGGCGTCCCCGGCCTGACGGCGGTTCGCGATGATGGTCAGGGCGCCGTCGTGGGCGATCGAATCGGTGATGAACCGGCGGGCAGGCTCGTCGAACTCGATGTGCTCCACCCGAAGTTCCGTGGTGCGGGTGACCCTCGAAACCAGCGACACGACGATGATCCCGAGGATGAAGAACGCGGAAATGGTGAGGCCGTCGGGCTTCTCGATGACGTTCTCCACCAAGGCGTAGATCAGGATCAGCGTCAGCACGGCGAACGCGATCGCGGCCTTGCGCTGCCGCTTCTTCGCCGCGGAGATGGCCACGGCGACCGACGCGGAGACCATCATCGCGAGGATCCCGGTGGCGTACGCCCCGGCTTGGGCGTTGACGTCGGCGTTGAAGACGATCGTCACCAGCACGCAGATCGCGGTGTAGACGAGCACCACCGGGCGCACGGCGCGGGCCCAGTCCGGCGCCATCCCGTACGCGGGCAGATAGCGCGGCACGATGTTGATCAGGCCCGCCATCGCCGACGCCCCGGCGAACCACAGGATCAGGATGCTGCTGATGTCGTAGGCGGTGCCGACCCATTCGCCGAGCAGTTCGTGCGCGAGGTACGCCAGCGCCCGGCCGTTCGCCTCGCCGCCCGGTTTGAACTGCTCCGCCGGGATCAGGACCGTGGTGACGAAACTGGTCGCGATCAGGTACACCGACATGATCAGCGCGGCGACGGTCAGCAGTTTGCGGGTGTTGCGGATCCGGTTCGCCAGTTTCTGCTCGGCGTTCTCGCCCTTGGCCGCGACGAGCGGCATCATGCTCACCCCGGTCTCGAAACCGGACAATCCGAGCACCAGCAACGGAAACGCCAAAATCGCGGGGCCGATGACGCCGCCGAACCCGCCGCCCCCGGAGGTGAGCGCGTCGGTCCAGCGGTCGAACGCGGTGGGATCGGTGAACACCTCGCCGATCCCGGCGACCACGACCACGGCGTTCAGCAGCAGGAAGATCGCGACCAGCGGGATGGCGACGCCGACGGCCTCGCTGAACCCGAGCAGGAACACCCCGCCGAGGATCAGCAGCAGGACGACCGTGATCAGCACCGCGTGCCCGTGCAGGAAGGACGGCACATGTGGATTCTCCAGCGCGTGCACCGTGGCGTCGGCCGAAGACAGCGTGATCGTGATGATCCACGACGTCGCCACGAAACCGAGCAACACCAGGACGAAGATCTTGCCACGCCAGAACGGCAGCAGGTTCTCCAGCATCGCGACCGAACCCTGGCCGTGCGGGCTTTCCTTCGCCACCCGCCGGTACATCGGCAGCATGCCGAGCAGGGTGAGCGCGACGATCAGCAACGTCGCCAGTGGCGAAAGAGCGCCGGCGGCCAGTGCCGCGATGCCGGGAAGGTAGGACAGCGTGGAAAAGTAGTCCACGCCGGTGAGGCACATGACCTTCCACCACGACTGCGGCGTGGTGTGCTCCTCGTGGCTTTCCGGCCCCACCGGCTGAACCCGGTGCTCCATCAGCCACCGGCCGACCTTGCTCGACGGCGCCGCCTGCCGGACCGGGCTGTCCACCCGATCCGGAACAACGGATTCCGGTACCTCGGTCATGCTGTTCCTCCCCCGACTTTCGTGTGCGGGGCACAGCATGCCCGACCCATCAGGTGAGGGATCGTCCGGCGCGCCGGACGGTGCCGGAGCCGATCAACGTGGTGGCGTCGAGCTCGGTCACGCCCTCGGCGCTCAAAGACTCGAGGTAGCGCTCACGCACCTGCTCGACGACACCGGGTTCGAGACCGTCGACGATGCCCCGGAAGCCGGAACCGATGACGACCAGCCACGCCACTTCGGGCGTCATGGTCAGCCGGAGTTCGTTGACCACGACGTCCACATCGGACAAATCGCGGCCGGAAAGCCATTCGGCGTAGGTGTCGGCCTGGTCGATCCGGTCGATCAGGCTGGGCTCACGTTCCGGCGGCGGCGCGGAATCGGTCACCGCGGCCATCGCGCGCCCGGCATGACGACCGGCCGTCACCATGGCCCCGCCGCGCCAGATGGTGAACACTGCCCGCCCACTGGGACGGGCGCGGCTGATCAGTCGCTCGGTGCCGTCGGTCATGTCGGGAAACAAGAAGATGCCGAGCGCGGACAAGACGGAGTCGTAACCGTCGGTGTCCCACGCCGTCGCGTCGGCTTCATGCGCGCGCAACTGCGGCAAGTCCGCCGAAAGCCGGCGCAACTCGCCGATCATCGGACCGGAGAGGTCGATCGCGTCCACCACACCACCGGCCCCGACCGCCCGTGCCGCCGGGATCGCCGACGCCCCTGTGCCGCAGCAGGCGTCGAGGACTCGGGATCCTTCACTGAGCCCGGCGGCCGCCACCGTGGCCGCGCCGATCGGATCCCACAGATGCCGTCCCAGCGCGGCGAAATCGGCGGCGGCGGCGTCGAAGGCACGCTGAGTGCCCACTTTGCGAGAAGACATGCCGCGACGATATCCGTTTCGCGCCCTGTGCGAAGCCACCTACGCCGGACGGAGGCAGCGGGGGCACTCGACCAGCGGGCGAATCGCGAACTGTTCCGGCCTAGCGTGGTCGTCATGAGAAAAACACTGCTCGCGCTGCTCGGCGCGGCCGCCGTCCTGGGCACGATCGCCACCCCGGTATCCGCGAGCGCGCTGGAGACCAGGGAGTTCGTCGGTCACGGGTCGAGCGACTTCGGCCTCGCGCTGTTCTACGCCCGCCAAGACGCCAGGACCCAGGCGGACCGGGCCGGGTTCACCGACTGCGAGGAGTACTCCAAACTCGTCATCTCACCGTATGAAGCGACGGTCTTCTGGCGCTGCGCCCGCTGAGACCAATCCGGTCCCCGCCGGGCTCCGAAAGCCGGACATGGACCAAGGAGACCTCGCCCCGGACTTCACGCTGCCCGACGACACCGGCCAGGACCGCACACTGTCGGACTTCCTGTCCACCGGCCCGGTCGTGCTGTTCTTCTACCCGGCCGCGATGACCGGCGGGTGCACCGCCGAGAGCTGCCACTTCCGCGACCTGGCCGCGGAATTCGGCGAAGTCGGCGCCCACCGCGTCGGGATCAGCCCGGACGGCGTCACCAAACAGCGCGAATTCTCCACCCTGCACGGCTTCGACTACCCGTTGCTGTCCGATGTGGACGGTACCGTCGCCAAGCAGTTCGGTGTCTGGCGCCGGTTCAGCCCGCTGCACGCCAAACGGCACACCTTCGTGATCGGCACCGACCGCGAGGTCCTCGCGGTGATCAAGAGCGAGCTGAAGTTCGACGTCCACGCCGACAAGGCGCTCGCGGCCCTGCGGGAACGGACACCCACCGCCTGACGTGCCTCGGTTCAGGGGTCCGTGCCCGCTTGAGGTACGTGAAGGCCCCTTCATTGCGCCTAGCGCAATGAAGGGGGCCTTCACGTACCGGGCCTGCGATCAGGCGGTAGGCAGGAATCCAGTAGGTACCTAAGACACTTTTGGCCCTAACCGTCCCTACCACTCACGAGGACCAGCGAGAGCGCGGCAGTACCCTCGAAAAGCGCACGCGAGCGAGCCGTGATGCCGGCATCCCGGGCGGCGAGCGCGGACGCGACGTCCTCCAGCCGCCGCGACCGCCGCAACTCCGGCATCAGTGCGCGCAGGGGCTCGACGCGGTATCCGGCCAGCCGCAGCTGGTGCACGATCCGCGCGTCCCGCACCTGGGACGGCGTGTATCGCCGCGTCTCCCGCTGATCGCGGCCGGGGACGACGAGCCGTTCCGTGTCCCAGTGCCGCAGCGTCGACGGGCGCACACCGAGCGCCGACGCGAGTTCGGAGACGCTCATCGAGTCCGAGCCGCGCACGTCTTCGATCGGTTCGCCGGAGATCACCCGGACGGCTTCCCTGGCTTCCCTGAGCTCCGCGCGTTCGGCGTCGAGCCCGGCGTGGGCCGCGTCGAGGAGCGCGAGCACCTCGGGGAACGGGTCCTGGTGCAGGGCCCGGACGATCTTCTTGGCCTCGACCGGCCCCACCCCGGCGGCGAGCGCGCGGTAGGCCAGCGCGGACCGGAGGTGGATCTCCCCGTAGTTCCGGTAGCCCGACACCGTCCGTGTCGCCGCCGGGAGCACGCCGTCGCGTTCGAGGTTGCGCACCTGCTGGACCGAGTATCCTGCCCGGCGCGCGATCTCCGCGGTTTTGAGACTTGGCACCGTCGCCCCCTCGAAAACGTCCTCGAACCCTCCACCAGCACTTTAATGCGACGCTTGAACACATGACCATCGACGAGATCATCGGCCACGTGTCGAGCTTCGACGGAGTCCTGGCCCTCACCCCTTCGGACGGTGACGGCTGGCCAGAGCTCAGCTGGGGCGACGCCTTCTTCTACTACTCCCCCGACGGCGTCGTCCCGACGAACGTCCAGCCCTTCGCGACGGTCGTGACCAAGAACTACCCCGGCGACGAAGCCTCGCGCCTGGACCGGCCGGACACCTTCCGGGTGAACATCCACGCCGGGAAGGAGGAGTTCACCCGGCGGCTCGGCCGGACGCCTCGGGAAGCGGCCGGAACCGACGTCGATCCCGGCGTCGAGGACACCGTGATCGCCCATCCCGTGTACGGGACCGCGGGCTGGCTGGCGGTGGTGAACCCGGCTTCGAAGACCGAAGCGGCCGTCCGCGAGCTTCTTGACTCGGCGTACCGGCAGGCCCGCGCGCGTTACGAACGTCGGGCGGATTCCTCACGCGATTAGAGGACGAAATGCGTTGGGTCCCTCGGCTGTATTGTCGGGTGGTGGGCCGAAACCTTCAGACCGGCGAACGGCTCAGGCCGGTCGATCTGGCGCGTGAGCACAGTCTGTCCACGCAAGCCGTCCGCAACTACGAGGCGGACGGCATCCTCCCCGCCGCCGAGCGCAGCCCGTACGGCTATCGCACCTACACACCGCTGCACGCGCAAGCCCTGCGCGCGTTCCTGGCGCTGGTGCCCGGACACGGCCACGCGACGGCGTCGTCGATCATGGAAGCGGTCAACCGGGGCGAGATCGAGGAGGCGCTGCGGCTCGTCGACGAGAGCCACGCGCAACTGCTCGAAGACCGCCGCACCCTCCAGGCCGTCACGGCCGCGCTCCGCGACCTCGAACCGGTGCCGCAGGAGCGGGGCGAAATGTTCGTCGGGCCACTCTCCCGGAAACTCGGTGTCCGCCCCGCCACCCTGCGGAAATGGGAATACGCGGGCCTTCTTCGGCCGGAACGCGATCCGCGGACGGGTTATCGCGTCTACAACGCGGCCGACGTGCGCGACGCCAAACTGACGCATCAGCTCAGACGTGGTGGCTATCTCCTGGAGCGGATCGCTCCGCTGATCGAGCAGGTCCGTTCGGCGGGCGGTGTCGTTCCGCTCGAATCGACGCTGCGCGATTGGCACTCCCGGCTTTCGGCGAGGGGCCGCGCCCTGCTCTCCGGCGCCGCCGCGCTGGACACCTATCTCGGCAGCGCGCAAGCAATCAGTGACACTTTTGGGACAATGACACTTCCCCGCAATTGACCGCGCAGGCAATTCACGTTCTCCGCCTACGAAAGTAGGACCGTGATCACGGAACCTACTTTCGGCGCTACGGCGCGATAGACGGGCGCTCGTAATGTGCGTCACGTCGAGATGAACCGCCCGGCCCCTGCCTTTTCCGAACATATTCCGGCGGTTCGTCATTCCCTCCTTATCGAAGGAAACGCGCATGCGAATTCGCGGACCCGTCATGCTCACCCTGCTGAGCGTCTGCGCCGGAATAGGCGCGCTCGCCGTGCCGGCGACCGCCGCTCCGGCCACCGCTTACGACCAGACGATGCTGGAGACCCTCGCGGCCCAGCTCCGGGTCAGCCCGCTCCAGGCCGCGCAGAAGCTGGACCACGAAAAGACCCTGATCGCGTCGCTGGAGAGCTTCAGAACGCGCGGCCTCAACACCGACGGCGCGTACTTCGACGAAGCCGGCGCCCTCGTGGTGAACGCCGACGCCGGATCCGCCCAGACGCTCCGCTCGGCCGGGCTGACGCCGCGTACCGGCGCCCGCGGCGAGAACGCGCTGAACGCCCTGTCCGGCACAGTCGGCAAGGTGATCGGCGGCGACGTCGGCCAGGTGCAGTCTTGGGGTCCGGAACTCGCGGCCGACCAGGTTGTCGTCACCGTGCAGCCGGGTGCCGACGGCGCCCTCGTCCGGCGGCTTTCCGCGCTGCCCGGCGTGACCGTCCGGACCGGAGTCGCCAACGGCAACACCACGCAGGCCGACGTCATCCCCGGCCAGATCATGGACCTCGACCCTGGCACCAACTGCTCGCTCGGCTTCCCCGGCACCACCAGCGACGGCGACAACGTGCTGCTCACCGCAGGGCACTGCGTCGAGGGCAACCCGGACATCCTCGACCGGAACGGCGTCCACATCGGACGGGGTGTCGCCACGGAGTTCCCGTCGGTCGACATGGGCCTGATGGACATCGACGACGAGGACACCGGCCGCGGCTACGTGGACACCCGCAAGGGCACCACGGTGCGGATCACCGGCAGCTCGAAGGCGCCTGTCGGCACCACGCTGTGCAAGGCGGGCAACACCACCGGCTGGACCTGCGGCAAGATCACCGCCTACAACCAGACCGTGCGCTACAGCGGGGAAAGCGTCGCCACCACGGGGCTGGCCAAGTCGACCGTCTGCACCGAAGGCGGGGACAGCGGCGGCGCCTACATCGCGGGCAACACCGCGCAGGGCATGACCTCCGGCGGTCCCAGCGACGGACACGACTGCGGCTTCAACCAGGGCTCCAACGCGACCGGCTCGTACTCCTACTACCAGCCCGTCGTGGACGCGGCGAACAACTACGGGGTCACGCTGACCCGTTCCTGACAAAAGGCTGAAAGCGCCCTTCACCGCATAAGACGCGGTGAAGGGCGCTTTCGTCGCATCGCATGCGCGGAAAGTCCCCTTCAGCGCGCACGACACGCCACCCGAGCCGCCGCTAAGCGCTCAGGATCTGCTCGCGCAGGATGTCCGCGTGGCCGCCGTGCTGGGCCAGCTCACGCAACATGTGCAGGTACACCCAGCGCAGCGGAAGCGGGCCGCGCCGGTTGCCGTGGACCAGGTCGTCCAGCCCCAAGGTCGCCGCTGCCGCGCGTGACGCCGCGCAGGCTTCGCGGTACGCCTGCCGCACGGAGGCGATCGTGTCCTCGTCGTCGAGGACGAACGATTCGTCCGGCGTGTCGGGGATCCCGATCTCGGCACGCGAGCGGCAGGCGACGGCTTCGTCGAACCACACCTTTTCCACGAAGGTCACGTGTTTCACGAGACCGAGCAGGGTCGTCTTGGACGAGACGAGCGATCGGCGCGCCTGCTCCTCGGTCACCCCTTCCAAGCATTCATCGAGTACACGGCGATGCTCGTCGAGGAACACGTCGAACTGTTCGCGGAAGGGATGGTCGAGGACGTCCATAGTGGTCACGGGGAGAGAAGACACCGGCGAAGCATGGCAAAGACCTTCGCGCACGGGCAACCTACTTCAAGAACCCGACCAGCTCGGCGCTCACGAAGTCCGGATTCTCCTCGGCGAGCCAATGTCCCGCCCGCGGCACTTCGACCGCTCGGGCGAGGTTGGCGACGCGGGGCGCCAGCGTGGCCTTCTGCGGTTCGAGGAGTCCTTCGGCGGTCATCAGCAGAGTCGGCGTGGTGATGGGCTTCGCGCCGACGTTCGCGGCCGCGTCCTGGCCGAGCGTGCGGTACAGCTCGAAGCCGCCGTGCAGGACCTCCGGCCTGGTGTAGGTGCGGGCGTACTCGTCGATCTCGGCGTCGTCGAAGGGCGAAGGCGCCCCTGGCCCGCCGAAAGCCGTCCCCGAGTAGGCGACCTGCGGATAGAACAGCGAAAGGTACTCGCGGACGTCGTCACCGACGACGGCTTCGGGCACCGTCTTCTGCGAGTGGAAGGCGATGTGCCAGCTCAGGTTCCGGTAGGCCGTCGCGTCGAGCGCGGGACCCGGCAGCGGGAGATCGAGGTAGGCGAGGCGGGTGAGATCGCCGGGAAACTGCGCGGCGTACTGGAAGGCGACGGCGGCGCCGAGGTCGTGACCGACGATCCGCGCGTCGCGCAGGCCGAGCCGTCCGGCGACGAGGCCGTGCACGTAGCGGGCGAGGGTCGCCTTGTCGTAGCCGGGCGGCGAACCGGTGCTGTCGCCGAGGCCGGGGAGATCGAGGGCGTACACCGTGAAGTGTTCGGCCAGCGCGGGCATGACCCGGTGCCAGCCGTACCAGGTCTGCGGCCAGCCGTGCAGCAGGACGAGCGGAGCGCCCTTTCCGCCGGTGACGTAGTGCATCTTCACCCCGTCGACGTCGGCGAACTCGTGACGGAACAGCTGTGAGAAGGCCGTGTCGCCGCGGGTGACGTCCTCGTAGGCCGGGGCTGCCGGGGGTGAAGCGCAGGCTGTCATCAGGAAGAGGGCCACGACGAACGCGGCCGCTCGGTGGAACATGGGAATCTCCGTTTCAGCGCCCGGTGGCGCCGTCGATCAGTTCGCGCAGGATGTCGGCGTGTCCCGCGTGCCGTACGGTCTCTTCGATCAGGTGGGTCGGCGTCCACCGCCGCGATCACCGGTGGGGACCGCTCGCGGCGAGGTCGTCCCAGGACGCGATCTCGGCGTTCGTATCGGCGGTGGTTTCCCGGTAGGCGGCGAGAATCGACGCCACCGTGTCTTCCGGGGCCGGCCGGAAGGTCGCCTTCTCGAGGAAACCGGCGAGCACGTCCTTCTCACCGGTGCCTGTCGACGGCGGCCCGGCGTCGCGTTTCCGGCGCTTTCCCGAAGCGTTCATGGTCACCTCACAGGGTCTGTTCCGGACCACCTTCGCCTCGGACACCACGAACTGGCACGAAAACTTGCCGACCTGGCAAGATCGGCGGCATGGACGAGACGGACGAGGTGCTGGACGCGGTGGGCCCCCGGCTCCGCGCCCTGCGCAAACACCGCGGCCTGACCCTGGCCGAGTTGTCGACGACGACCGGGATCTCGGAAAGCACCTTGTCGAGGCTGGAAAGCGGCGGACGGCGGCCCACGCTGGAACTGCTGCTGCCGCTGGCCCGCGTGCACGGCGTGCCGCTCGACGACCTCGTCGGCGCTCCCCGGACCGGCGACCCGCGGATCCATCTGAGGCCGATCCACCGCCACGGCATGACCTTCTTGCCGCTCACCCGGCGCGCCGGCGGCGTGCAGGCGTTCAAGATGCTGATCCCCGGCCGCGACGAACCGGCGGAGCCCACGCCGCAGACCCACGGCGGCTACGAGTGGGTGTATGTCCTCAATGGACAGTTGCGACTGGTGGTCGGCGATCGCGACCTGGTCCTGCCGCCCGGGGAAGCGGCCGAATTCGACACCGCGCTACCGCACTGGCTCGGCTCGGCCGACGGTCACGCCGTCGAGACCCTGGTCCTTTTCGGACCGCAGGGCGAACGCGCCCACATCCGGGCGCGCTGACTACAACCAGTCGTGTTCGCGGGCGTACCTGGCCGCCTCGTGCCGGGTCTGGGTCTGGGTCTTCTGCATGGCGTTCGAGAGGTAGTTCCGCACCGTGCCCTGCGCGAGGTGAAGCTGGGTGGCGATCTCGGCGACGGAATAGCCCTCGCCGGTCACCCGCAGCACTTCGAGCTCCCTGTCGGTGAGCGGGCAGTCGTCGACGACGGCGAGCGCGGAGACGTCCGGGTCGATCCAGCGTTTGCCCTGGTGCAGGGCGGCGATGACGAACGTGATGTGCGACGGTTCGGCCGCCTTGCTGACGAAACCCTGGACACCGAGTTTGAGGGCCTTGCGGAGCACACCGGGTTTCGCGTGCCGGGTGAGCATGAGGATGACCTGGTCGGGCCGGGTGCGGCGGATCTGGGCGACGGCGCCGAGGCCGTCCACACCGGGCATTTCGAGGTCGATGACGAGGACGTCGGGCTCGTGCCGCAGGGTGGCCTCGACAGCCTCTTCGCCGTTCTCCGCTTCGGCCAGGACGGTGATCTCGCCCTCCAGCGGCAGCAGCGCGGCCATCGCCTTGCGGAGCAGGGCTTCGTCGTCGGCGAGCACCACCGTGGTCATCGCTTCTCCCGTACTTCGGAACGCCGGCCGGGGAAGGACGCGGCCGTCACGAACTGTCCGTTTTCCTGTTCCACCGTCAATTCGCCGCCGTCCGCGACGACGCGCTGTTCGAGCGCGGCCAGCCCACGGAGTTCCGGCAGCGGTGCGCGCTGAGCGCCGTCGTTGACGATGTCGATGCTCCATTCCGACAGGGTGATCCGTACCCGGGTCGCCTGCGCGTGGCGCAGGATGTTGGTCGTGGTCTCGCGCAGGACCTGGCCGAGCAGCCGCCCCGCGGCCGGATCGACGTCCGCCTCCCGGTTGATGCGTACGCGGATCCCAGCGGCCTCGAAAAGGTTCCTCGCGTTCTCCAGTTCGGCGGAGAGGTTGAGCTCACGCTGAGCGTAGGCGAGTTCCTTCGTCTGGGTGATCGTGTCGCTGACGAGCGCGTGGATCTCCCCCAGCTCCTGTTTGGCCCGCTCGGCGTCGATGTCCACCAGTTTCCTGGCGAGCGCGGTCTTCAGCTTCACCACGTGCAGCGTATGGCCCTGGATGTCGTGCAGATCGCTCGCGAACCGGACGCGTTCGCGGATCACGGCCAGTTCCGCCTCCCGTTCGCGCGACTCTTCGAGTTCGTGGACGACGTCGTAGAACCGCTTGTTGGGGAACATGAGGCCGACCACGATGGCGGTGATCGCGGCGGGGACGAAGACGAACCGGATCAGCTCGCCGGAGACGTCGTCGTAGACGACCAGCAGCCTCAGCGCACCCACCCCCGCGATGTACGCGATGAGCGCGAACGCGGCCGCGACCCGGTGACGGGGCAGCTGCGGAACCACGAAGGAACCCACGAGGAGGATTCCGAAGAACGCCGAACCACCGCCGACCAGCAGCACCGCGAACGGCCAGGCGGCCGCCGTGACGACCAGGCACGGGATCGCGACCCGCAGGACCTCGCCCGACGCCCAGCGCACGAAGGCGAACCCGGCCGCGAGCACGCTCGCGCTCAGGACGACCACGTGCCACCACGTCCGCGCGTCCGACGCCACCACGATCACCCCGGCGACGGCGAACAGCGGGAGGAACATGGTGAGGTTGAGCCTGCGCAGCTTTCCCCTGGCCGGCTCGGTGTCCACATCAGACATGGGACCAGTATCGGCCCTCCGCCGCGGCGGGCAACAGTGACACTGCGTCATGGGTTCGTCATGACGTGGCCGCACTGGCCGTGCCGCGCCCGAGCGGCTGAGATCAGGGTATGACTTCGACACCAGTGATCGACGTTGACCGGCTGAACGTGAAGTACGGCGACTTCCACGCCGTGAAGGATCTGTCCTTCCAGGTGGGACGCGGCGAATTCTACGCTCTGCTGGGCACGAACGGGGCCGGGAAGACCTCGACCTTGGAAACCCTTGAAGGGCACCGGAATCCGACGTCGGGCACGGTGCGGGTGCTGGGGAAGAGCCCGCGGGACCGCGCCGCCGTCCGGCCCAAGATGGGCATCATGTTGCAGGAGAGCGGCTTCTCACCGGATCTGACGGTGAAGGAGTCGATCCACCTGATCGGGACGCTGACCCGGCGCACGGACCGGCTCGAACGAGTGCTCAGCGTCGTGGATCTGACCCGCAAAGCGAAAACGAAGGTGTCACAGCTCTCCGGTGGCGAGAAGCGGCGGCTCGACTTCGCGACAGCCGTGTACGGCTCGCCGGAGCTGGTGTTCCTGGACGAGCCGACGACCGGTCTGGACATCCAGTCGCGGGACGCGCTGTGGGACGCGGTCGACAAGTTGCGCGAGGACGGCTCCACGATCGTGCTCACCACGCACTACCTGGAGGAGGCCCAGCAGCGGGCCGACCGCATCGGCCTGATGCACCGGGGAACCTTCCACCAGGAGGGCACGGTCTCCGAACTGACGCGGACGCTGCCCGCGGTGATCCGGTTCACCCTGCCGGCGCCGGCTCCGGCGCTGCCGTTGCAGGGCGGGCGCCAGACCGACGGGAAGTTCGTCATCGAGACCTTCGGCCTACAGAAGGACCTGCACACCCTGCTGCGGTGGGCGCAGGACAACGCGATCGGGCTGCAGGACCTCGAAGCGGGCCCGACCCGGCTCGACGACGTGTTCCGCGCCATCGACAACGACTAGACCACTCACTCCACAAAGGACTTCAATCATGCTTTCGATAGCCCGCAGCGAGCTGATCCAGATCTTCCGGAACCGCTCGGTCCTGATCACCAGTTTCGTGATGCCGCTCGCGATCTGCGTGTTCTTCGTCTACCAGCACGAGCTCTTCGAAAAGATCGGCAGCCTCGGCTACGTCGCGGCGATCCTGATGTTCACCGTCTGCGGATTCGGTCTCTACGCCACCTCTGTGACCACGCTGGCCTCGCGACGGCAGAACCTGTTCCTCAAGCGGTTGCGCTCCACCGCGGCCGGCGACGCCTCCATCCTGGTCGGGCTGGTGCTGCCGGTCACCGTCATCGCGCTCGTCCAGGTCGCCGTGATCATGACCGTGCTGGGCGTGGTCGCCGGGACACCGGACAACGTCGGCCTGCTGGTGCTGGCCGTGCTCGCCACCGTCGCCATGATGATCGGTCTCGGCCTGGCCACCGCGGGCCTGACCAACTCCCCCGAGCACGCCCAGGTCACCACCCTGCCGGTCAGCCTCGGCGTGATCGCCGTGGCCACCTGGGTCGGCGTCTCCGGCACCGACGACCTGACCCTGCTCAAGCGGCTGCTGCCCGGGGGCTCGGCCACCGAACTCGCCGTCAACGCCTGGAACGGCGGCGTCGCCATCACCGATTCGCTGATCCTGCTCGCCCCGACGCTGGCCTGGGTCGTCGTCGCCGTCGCCCTGGCTTCCCGGCTCTTCCGCTGGGAACCGCGCCGGTGACCATCCGAAGTGGAGGAAAGCCGCGCGAGGCCTTCGGCGACCGCGCCTGCTGAGCACCGGGGTCAGCGGCAGGTCCGGTCCGCGGGGAGCTCTCCGCTCAGCAGGTAGTCCCGTGCCGCCGCGTCGACACACGCGTCGCCCTTCAAGAACACGGAGTGCCGGAACGCTCCTTCCAGCGTCACCAGGCGGGAACCGCCGAGCGCCCGGTGCATGGCGAGCTGCCCGGCGTAGGGCGTGGCGGGGTCGCCGGTCGAACCGAGGAGCAGGACCGGCGAGGTGTTGTGGATCCGGGTGGCGGGTTCGGCGGGGGTCACGGGCCAGAACGCGCACGGCGTGATGTTGCGGGCCAGCGGACCGAACAGCGGCTCGGCGGCGCGATGGTCCTGGATGTCCCGGTAGTACGCCGCCGGGTCACGGGAGGCCGCGCGGTCCGCGCAGATGACCGGTGTCCCGGCCCGGTCGGTCGCGGGGCCGGATCCGGTCGTCAATCCGTCGAGAAGCGCGGCCAGCGCCGTCGAAGGAGTGACGCCGCGACCGGCCGCGGCGTCACGGAGTGTCCGTACGGTCTCGACGAACTCGGTCCGCACGGCGGGCCGATCGTCGTAGAGGTTCGCGAAAAACAGGTACGGCACCATGTGACCGTCCACTGTGTACTCTCCGACCTCGAACGGCCACCGGTCGGCCGACCGCGCGATGTCCCGCACGGTGGCCAGGACCTCGCCCGCGGACTCACCCAGCCCTCGCCCCACGGCGGTCTTCGCCCAGTTCCGCAAGGCGGCGTCGACAGCCGGTGCGGTCGGGCGAAGGAGACCTGGTCCGTAGACGTCGGGGTCCACCGCCGAATCGAGCACGAACCGGTCGGCCCGCGAGCCGAACATCTGGAGGTACACCGCGCCGAGGTACGTCCCGTAGGACGCGCCGAGGTAGGAGATCTTCCGTTCACCGAGCGCGGCACGCACGGCGTCCATGTCCCTGGCGGTGTTACGGGTCGAGGCGGCCCGCAGCAACTCGTGATCGTTGCCCGAGCAACCCCGCGCCAGCTCCTTCGCGAACGCCACACTCTCGCCGAACGTCCTGAGGTCCGGCCCGGCCGAGCGCGTGAACGTGTCGGTCTTCCAACCGCACCGAAGCGGCGAGCTGCGCCCGACGAACCGGGGGTCCATGCCGACGAGGTCGTACCGGGCGGCGATCTCCGGCATGAGCGGCCCGGCCAGCACCAGTTCCATGGCCGGACCGCCCGGCCCGCCAGGATTGAGCATCAGCGTGCCGCGCCGTCGCGCGGGATCGGTGGCCTTCATCCGGGCCAGCGCGACGGTGATCTCGCGCCCTCTCGGACGCTGATGGTCGACAGGCACGGTGACGTCGCCACACTGGGCGCCCGCCTTGTCGAGCTCCGCGCCGAGGCCGTCATCGGGACCGGTCGTGCAGCCGTGCCAGGTGATCGAAGGGACCGCGGCGGCGGGCGTCGACGGCAGCAATGCTCCGGCGGCGAGCAGCGCCACCACGATGGCTGTTTTCCTTGGCAACCCGAACTCCCTGATATCAAACGAAATTCCCGATACCAGGCTAGGAGCGCTACACCCGCGAAGGCGTCCGTCCCTGGTCGGACGCGACTACCCCGCTGGGGGGCTTTTTCGGGGTTTTGCGGCGGTCCAGCACGAAGTCCGCGAGCACCAGCAGGAGCAACGGGCCGAGCCAGGCCCCGACACTCGTGGCGCTGTACTTCATGAGCACCTCACTGCCGCCGAAGGTGGTGGCGATCTGCGGCGTCAGCACGATCGTGGCGACGATGTTGATCACCCGGCTCAGCACGATCGACATCGAAAGCGCGAAACTGCGGGACATCCACCGCCGGTGATCGGCGAACCGGCGCCGGCGCGCCATCCGCAACCCGATGATCGTGACGGCGATCCACAGCACCGAGCCGACCAGGTTCGCCACCCGCACGGACGGGCCCGCGGCGGTGTGCCAGCCGATGTACAACCCCACGAAACCGGCGGGGAGCGCTCCTGCGAAGACGTAGATCCGGCCGGTGATCCGGTGCCCGCGCCGGTACCGGGCCCGGAACGCGGGCCAGACCTGGAAGCAGGCGGTCACCATGGCGACCGTGCCGAACAGGACGTGCGCGACGAGCAGCGGGTAGTAGAAGTCATTGCCCGGCGGCGGCTCGAGCCGCGATTCGGCCGGGTCAAAGGTCAGGTAGGGCGGCACGGCGAAGGCCAGGAAAGCGCCCGCCACCAGCATCAACGGCACGATCCAGGGGCGTTGCCACCAGCGGGGCGCGTTCGACGAGGTCATGGTGATCCGTTCGGGAGACGACGACTAGAAACTATGTACACCATACACATAAACGTACGTCATACAGAGTTTTAGGATGGGCGGATGGCGACACGTGACGGCAAGGGCCCGGATCTCCAGCGCAGCCTCGCGCTGCTGTGGGCGGGGCGCACCCCTGGCAGGCGCGGGCCGCGACCGCGGCTCACCGTGGAGGGCATCGCGCGGGCCGCGATCCAGGTCGCGGACACCGATGGCCTGGACGCGCTCTCCATGCAGCGGGTCGCCACCGAACTCGGCTACTCGACGATGTCGATCTACAACCACATTCCGAGCAAAGACCTGCTCCTCGAGGTCATGGCCGACGTCGCGGCCGCGAAGCCACCCGAACTCGACGACGCGGAGGACATCCGCGACGCCGTCCGGCGCTGGGCCGGCGCGCTCTGGGCAGGTTTCCGGACACATCCCTGGCTGTTGCGCGTCCCGCTCGACCACACCCCGATCGGCCCCAACCATCTCGCCTGGCTGGACCGCCTGCTCCGCCCACTGCTCAAGGCCGGACTCGCCCCCGGCGAGGCGAGGGCGGCGGCCCTGCACCTGACCGCCGTCGTCCGCGGCACGGCGCAGATCAGCCTGGACATGAACAGCGCGTACAAGACCGACGGCGGTCTCCCGCACACCGAAACCGAACTGGCGCGAGCACTGACCGAACTCATCGACCCCGGCGACTACCCCGCGCTGGCCGCCGTTCACGCGGCGGAGTCGACTGTCCATTCAGGACACGAGGAGGTCGCCGACGGGGCGTTGCCCGCGGAACTCGGGTTCGGGGTGGACCGGTTCCTGGACGGCATCGACGCCTGGGTGGCGAAGCAGTCCTGAGTTCGGGCGGGTCTCGCGAGTGGCCGGTTGTTGAGGGGAAGGCAAAGGTGTCCTGCGGGGTGGCGCGTGAAGGCCCCCTTCCCTCGGCTCAGCCGAGGAAACTCGACCTTCACACCTTCACGTAGTTCAGGCGGCGAAGGGAGGTATGGCTTCGGTACAGAGGACCTGTGACCACGACACGTTTGGCTGGAGGTTCACCTGACTGCGGGCATGCCGAGGGGCCCGTCGCCGGTGATGGCGGCGGGCTGCCCGGGTTCAGCGATGGTTGCGGCGAGGCGTTTGTAGCGGGTCCAGGTATTGCGGTGGGATGAACTCGGGTTTGCCGTCTGTAGCGATGTGGACTTGCCAGCCGGATTGTCCGTGGATGACCAGGTGGTGGTAGCGGCAGACGAGGCAGAGATTGTTCAAGTCGGTGTCGCCGAGATGGCCCCACGGGAGAACGTGGTGGGCTTCGCAGTGTTTGGGTTTCCGATGGCAGCCTGGGAAGGCGCAGCCTCGGTCTCGCAGGTTCAGGGCCCGTCGTTGTCCGGGGGTGACGGTGCGGGCCGCGCGGCCGATGTCGAGCGGTTCGCTCTCCGAGCCGAGCACCGCGGGGATGATCTTGGCGTCGCAGGCCAGCATGCGGGCGTGGCGTGCGGTGATCTGGGAGACCCCGTCCACGCACGCCATCCCCAGTCCTGACGTCAGCGTGTCCAGCGGGATGGTGACGACGATGGTGGTGCGGTCCCCGGACAGGGTCGGTGCCTTGTCGTTGGTCATCGCGTAGTGGATCGCGTCGAACAACGCGTCCCCGTTGCGTTCGCCGGGAGTGCGCGGATCGCGGTTGCCGTCCTCGTCGACGGGTCTTCGCTGCCCCCAGGTCTCGAACAGCGCGTTCGCGCGAGCCCCGAGTTCCGGATCCAGCAACCCGTTCAACCGCCACCACCCGTCATCACGTTTCCGCAGATACACCTCACGTGACGGCGGTGTCAGGTCCTCGTCTTTCGGCTCGTTGCCGTCGGGGTCGAGATGGGCCAGCAGATCCGCACCGGCGTTGGTGATCTCCTGAGGACCGGCGTGGCGGGCCAGGTCCACCAGGATCCGCTCCGCCCCGGACCGCTCGTCCGCCGAGGCGTCGGCGGGCATCTTCCTCAATACCGCCAGGATCGGGTCCAGCTGCTGCTCACCAAGGTCACCCTCGGCCGCGGCGGCCCCGGCGAGCGGGGCGAACGCGGGCACGGGGGTGCCGTCCAGGTTCCGGCCCTCGTTCACCGCCACCGCCCGCGCCACGGTGTCACGTGCTTCCTTGGGAGTGATCCGGGCGGTCTCGGCGAACCAGCCCGCCGTCGACCCATGCCCGAACAACTCCATCGGACCCCGGGACTCGATCTCCACCAGAAACTGCCCGACCTCCGCCAACGCCTGACGCGCCACCGACAACCGCTCGACCACACCGTGCACGAGCTCCCGCACACCAGCACGCCACAACTCCTGCGGCGGCTCGAGGATTCGCTGGCTGGACACTCCGCAAGAATACCATCAATCGAACAAGTGTGCGAATGTGAACACATTTCTCGAAAGGTATTTCACATTCAATGAGTGCGATTCTCGAAGGGTAAGGCATAGGTGGCGTTCCGGGCTGGATGAAGGGACTTTCGCCGCATCCCGCGCAGTTAAGGCTCCCTTCGCGTCACAGCCAGTACCCAACGGCACGACACCTTTGCCTTGCCGTTCACGAACGTCACGAACCAACGCCCCGGACCGGAACCGTGATGGCGGTTCCGGCCCGGGGCGACCCCCGGTTCCACTTCGGCTCAGCGGTCACGTTCCTTGGCGAACAAGGACTTCGACCACAGGTATCCCACGATCGCGAGCAAGGCGCACCAGCCGATCGCGAGCCAGCCGCTGCCGCCGATCCGGGTCCCGAGCAGCAGGCCCCGGATGGTCTCGATGACCGGGGTGAACGGCTGGTAGTCGGCGAACCAGCGCAGCCAGGCCGGCATCGAATCGGTGGGCACGAACCCGCTGCCGAGGAACGGCAGCAGCATGAAGATCATGGGCGTGTTGCTGGCCGTCTCCACGCTCTTGGCCGCCAGGCCCAGCGCCACCGAAAGCCAGGTGAGCGCGAGGGTCAGCAGCAACAGCAGGCCGGCCACCGCGAACCATTCGCCGACACCCGCCGTCGGCGAGAAGCCGATGAGCAGCGTGACCCCGAAGACGACGGCGAGCGCGAACGCCGTCTGGATCAGCGCGCCGACGACGTGCCCGGTCAGGACCGAGGCCTTGCTGATCGCCATCGTGCGGAACCGGGCGATGATGCCCTCGGTCATGTCCGTCGCCACGGAGATGGCGGTGCCGAGCGCCGCGCTGCACACGGTGACGAGCAGGATGGCGGGCGTGACATAGCCGACGTACTCGGCTCTTCCTCCTCCCCCGCCGCCGAGCCCGTTCCCGAGCGTGCCGCCGAAGACATAGACGAACAGCAGCAGGAACACGATCGGCTGGCCGATCAGCATGATGGTGAGCGACGGATACCGTTGCATGTGCCGGATGTTGCGGCGCAGCATGGTCGCCGAGTCCCGCATCGAGAGGGAAAGGGTGGTCATCGGGCCATCTCCTTGGTCGCTTCGGTCCGGTGACCGGTGAGGCTGAGGAACACGTCGTCGAGATCCGGTGTGTGCACGGTGAGGCTGTCGACGGCGACGGCTTCGGCGTCGAGGCGGTCCAGCACCGCGCGAAGGGCAGCGACGGTGCCATCGGTCGGCACGCGGAGCGCCAAAGTCTCTTCGTCCGAAGTGGACACTTGGAGCGCGCGGGTCGCGTCGCGCAGCGAGACGGCGTCGGGAAACTTCAGCTGCATGTGCCCGCCGGGCACGCGCCGCTTCAGCTCGTCGGGCGTGCCCAGCGCGACGATCCGGCCGCCGTCGAGCACGGCGACCCGGTCGGCGAGCTGATCGGCCTCTTCCAGGTACTGGGTGGTGAGGAAGATCGTCACGCCGCTGTCGACGAGGTCCCGGATGATCTGCCACATCGTGCGACGGCTGCGCGGGTCGAGACCGGTTGTCGGTTCGTCGAGGAAGATGACCTTGGGGTCACCGATCAGCGTCATCGCCAGGTCCAGTTTGCGGCGCATGCCACCCGAGAAGGTGGCCGGAGTCTTCTTCGCGGCGTCGGTCAGTTCGAACCGTTCCAGCAGTTCCGCGGCGCGCTTGCGCCCGGCGCGGCGCGGCAGATGGTGCAGATCCGCCATGAGGAACAGGTTCTCCTCGCCGGTGAGCAGGTTGTCGACCGCGGAGAACTGGCCGGTGAGACCGATCGAGGCGCGGACGCCGTCCGGGTCGGTGGCCAGGTCGGCTCCGGCGATCGTCGCGCCGCCCGCGTCCGGACCGACCAAAGTGGACAGGATGTTGACCGTGGTGGTCTTGCCCGCGCCGTTGGGGCCGAGCAACGAGAAGACGGTGCCCGCCGGGACGTGCAGGTCGATGCCGTCCAGGACGACCTTGTCGCCGTAGGACTTGCGCAGTCCGGTCGCGGAGATGGCCGGGTTTCTCATGTGGATTCCCCTGGTGTGTAAGGACCCGACGGGTCAGGAGCGGTGAACGATGACGTCGCCGACGGAGGTGCCGGCGTGGACTTCGACCTTGTCGGCCGTGGCGCCGGGCGCGGTGGCGGCGGCCATGTCGTTGAGGACGCGGCCGAAGCCGGTGTTCACGTCGAGCCAGGCCGCACTGCCCTCGCGGATGCCGATCTCGATGTCCCCCATCGACGTGTCGAGGTCGAGCTTGCCCCTGGCCGCGTCGAGCACGCGGACCGAACCGTTGGCGGTCTTGGCTTCCACGCCGGCTTCGGCCTTGTCGACGGTGATGTCGCCGTTGGCCGAGCGGAGCCGGATCGCGTCACCGGCCGTCCCGATCGTGGTGGAACCGTTGGAGTTCTTGACCACGGCGGTACCGGTGATCGCACCGACGTGCACGCGGCCGGAGCTCGTGCTGATGTCGGCGCTGCCGTCGACGTGCTCGACGACGATGTTCCCCGACGCGGAGTGCAGTTTCAGCTCACCGGCGTGGTCGAGCCGGATGTGCCCGGTCCCGGACTTGTAGCGGCACGCGCCGATCCGGCCGGTCACGGTGAGGTCGCCGAGGCCGGTGCTCCCCTGCACCCGGGAACCGGCGGGCAGTTCGATGGTCACGTCGATCGACCTCGACCGGTTGGAGAAGTCGAGCAGGCGCATCTTCGGTGCGCGGACCGTCAGCGTGCCGCCGGAGAACTCGACGACGGTCCGCTTCGCGGCGTCGACGTCGGAGTCTTTGTCCGGGTCGAGCGGGGCGACTTCGACGACCGCGTCGGTGCGGTCGCCGGCGACGATGCGGACGTTGCCGACGACCGGCTCGAGGTCCACGAGAATGGGTTCCGGGGTGGCGAAAGAAGGCATGGGTGTCCCCTCAAAGGTGGTGTGATCGGTGTTTGTGCTGGTCTAACGGATCTAGCTGACCCAGCCGGTGTAGCGCTGCGCGGCGCGATGACCGCTGTTCGGCGAGGCGGGCGGGACGGTCTGTTCCGACGGCCGCAGCGCGGCGGACGCGGCCCGCACGAGCCACGCGTTGACCGAACGGCCCTGCGCCGCCGCGGCCTCCTCGACGCGCGCCTTGAGCTGTTCCGGCAACCGGAAGTTGATCCGGGCCGTGGCCCCTTCTTCGTCCGGCATCGGCGGCAGTGGCGGCGCCGGGGGTTCCGGCACCGTCGCGGCGACGGGCACGGCTTGCTCGACAGCGGGAAGCGTGACGGCGAAGCTGGCTTCACCGGCGCGAAGCCGGACCTCGACCGAACCGGGCGCGAGGTCCCTCGTGATCTCGTCCGAGGCTGCGGACAACGCGTCCAGCAGCGCGAGACGGATGGCCGACGCGAGCGGCGCGGTCAAGCGTTCGGCGAGGGCGCTCGCCTCGGCTCCCCCCGCCTCGGCGGCGACGGCGAGCTCCCGGCGAACGTTGTCCACAAAGGGCGTCAAATCCATGATGTCATCATGGCACCACCGTGGCACCAATGCAAGGCCAAAGTGGTGCCAAGTGGCGCCAAAGTGGCGTTTACGCAGCTCAGGGCACCAAAAGACGTATCCGGGGAGCGATCGAAGAGTGGCCTGCCGCCGACTCGGCGCATCGGCCCGGGCGGCTCGCGGCACACGAGGGTCCGTTTCCGCGGAAAGGCATCGCAGTGCCCCTTCGGCCATTGTCCACTGGCGGGGAAAGCAGACCACGCGGAATGCGTTGCCGCGCCTATTCCGGCGGGCGAGAATTGCCGCGAGCCACGGAAAAAGGGAGCGACCCACCGTCAGGTGTGGGGGTCACCGAGGCGGGTCGCCACCCGAAATCCACCGTACAAGAGGCCTGCTCGTTCGCGCGGGCAAGGCTTTCTGCACCGGGGACTCTTGACAATCGATGATCCACAGTGGACCGCCTTGCGACCGTCCACAGCAGAAGAGGAAAGCATGCGAGCAGTTCGGGTGAGCGTCTGCGCCCTGGACCCCATCACGAAGGCCGGAATGACCGACCTCCTCGAAACCCGGGCGTCGGTGACGGTGGTCGACGGCCGGGAACGGGACGAGACCGATGTCGTCGTCGCCGCCTTCGACCGGCTTTCGGCCGACGCGGTCACCGCGTTGCGTGAAGTCACCGTCGAACTCGGCAAGCCGATCGTGCTGCTGACCGACCGGATCGAGGAGGGCGGGCTCGCGGCCGCGGTGGCGTGCCGGGTGGTCGCCATCCTGCCGAAGTCGGCGGTGACCGATTCGCGCGTGGCCGACAGCGTCCGTGTCGCCGCGTTCGGCGGGGCGAGCCCGGCGTCCGACCTGCCCGGCAGGCTGGCCGAACACGCCGAGCGGCTCCACCGGGAGATGCTCGCGCCGAGCCAGCCCGCCGGGGCCACGCTCTCCTCACGTGAGATCGACGTCCTGCGCCTGATGGCCGACGGGCTCGACACCGGGGAGATCGCGACCGAACTCTCCTATTCGGAACGCACGGTGAAGAACATCATCTACTCCGTCACCGACCGGCTGCGGCTACGGAACCGGTCGCACGCGGTGGCTTACGCGATCCGGGAAGGCGTCATCTGAAACGCTCGTCAGCTCTCGTCAGATGAGGCCTTCTCGCAGCGCGTAGGCCACGACGTGCGTGCGGTTGCGGAGACCGAACCTGCTGAGCAGGCCGTGCAGGATGTTCTTCACGGTCCGGTCGGAGTAGGCCACGCGCCGGGCGATCTCCCCGGTGTCGAACCCTTCCGCCAGCAGCCGGAGCACTTCGGTCTCCCGGGGCGACAGCCCGCTGAGGGTGAGCTCGCGCGGCTCGAGAACTTCCTTGTGCAGCCGTGAGATTCCCCGGAGCAGGCTGCCGAGCTGCTCGGCGGGCAGATCGCCCCGGCCGGCGTGGGCGTCGGCGACCGCGCGCAGCAGCCGCGCCGGCGTCGCTTCGGAGCGCGCGACGACGACGGCCAGCCCGCGTTCCACCGCGGCCCACAGTTCGGCCTGATTGGGCTGATCGGCGACCAGCACCAGCCGGGCGGCCCCGGCCGGGATCCGGTGCGGCTCGCTTCCCGCGACAGCCACGAGGACGTCGGCCTTTTCCGGATCGTCCCGCAAGCTGATGCCGGGCCCGGCGCCGAGCGCGCTGCGCAGGCCCGCGCGGACGAGCGGATCACCGGCGTGCACGGCGACCCGGATCTCCCGGCGCTCCTCGGTCCGCATGATGGGCCGGACGGGCGTCGTCATGGTCGTCGACATGCTTTCCAGGTAACCGGCCCCGGAGAAGGCGGGACAAGCGGAAGCAGGGGGCAGCTTTTCGCCACCGGAAGCCTGCCGGTTGAATGGACTTCGGTGGAACCCGTGGAGGCGAGTGAGAAACGGTCGGTGTTCGGCAAGCTCCTGCTCGAACACCGCCGAGCCGCGGGCTGGACACAGGGACAGCTGGCCGAAGCCTCGGGGATCAGCGTCCGCGCCCTGCGCGAGCTGGAACGCGGTCGCGCGCGAGCCGCGCAGCAGCGCTCCGCCGAGGTGCTGGCGGACGCGCTCGGCCTGACCGGCGGTGACCGGGAGTTCTTCCTGACCGTCGCCAAACAGGGACGGCGCCGGAACCCGGCGCTGGCCGCCCAGGTCGCGGCGACCTGCGCGCTGCCCGCGCCGCCGCCGGATCTCTCCGGCCGCGAACGCGAACTGGAGCAGCTGTCCGCGAAAGCCGCCGAGGGCGGCGTGGTCGCGATCGTCGGGCAGGCCGGGGTCGGGAAGACCGCGCTCGCGGTGACCGCGGCGGACCGGTGGCGCCCGGACTTCCCGGACGGCGGCTACGCGGTGGACCTGCGCGGGATGGACGAAGAACCCCTGAGCGCCAGGGCCGCGCTCGACCGGCTGCTGCGCGCGCTGGACGTCGCGCCGGGGCAGGTCCCCGCCTCCGAGAGCGAACGTTCGGCGTTGCTGCGGATGCTGCTCGAGGGCCGGAAGGTCCTGCTGCTGCTCGACAACGCCGCCGACGAGGCGCAGATCCGGCCGCTGCTGGTCGCCGGGCCCGACAGCCTCACCCTGATCACCTGCCGCCGCACGCTCGCCGGGCTCGAAGGCGCCCGCTGGCTGGGGCTCGAACCGCTTTCCGACGGCGGCGCGACCGGCCTGCTCGCCAAGATCATCGGCGCCGACCGCGTGCGCGCGGAACCCGACGCCGCGCGGGAGCTCGTCGAACTGTGCGGATACCTGCCGCTCGCGGTCCGGATCGCGGGCAACCGGCTCGCCACCCGGCCGCAGTGGTCCCTGGCCCAGCTCGCCGACAGGCTGCGCGACGAAAGCACCCGGCTGCGCGCGCTCGCGGCGGGCGATCTGCAGCTGCGGTCGGCGTTCGACCTGTCCTATCGCGCTGTCTCGGCCGGGGCGCGGCGGTTGTTCCGGCGGCTGGCGACCGTGCCGGGCGCCGACTTCGGCCTCGAACTCGCGGGGGTCGTTTCGGGCGCGGCGGACGCCGACGTCCGTGACCACCTCGACGAACTCGTCGACGCCAGCCTCCTGCAGACCGCGGCCGAACCGGAACGCCACCAGTTCCACGACCTGATCCGACTGTTCGCCGAGGAACGGTTCGAGGCGGAGGAGGATCCGGCCGCGCGGGACATCGTGCTCGCCCATCTGCTCGGCAAGGCGGCCGAAGCGGCCAGGTTGTTCTACCCCAAGGCATCGGAGACCGGGAAGTTCGGCTCGCGTGACGAAAGCGGCCGCTGGCTGGACGTCGAGGGCGACAACTGGGTCGCCGCGCAGCGGGTGGCCGCGCAGAAGGGCTGGCACCGGGAAGTCAGTGACCTCGCCGTCGCGCTGCACTGGTACTCCGACGGACGCAGCGCCCAGCGTCCGTGGCTGGAGATCTTCTCGCTCGCCGCGGCCGCGGCGAACGCGCTGGGCAACGCCGGGGACGAGGCGAAGCTGCTCAACTTCGTCGGCTGGGCGGCCAGTGTCTGTCTCGATGACGAGAAAAGCGCCGTGGCGGCGCATCGCCGCGCGCTGGACATCGCCGTCCGGATCGGCGACCGCGTCGAGCAGACCTGGGCGTCCATCTACCTCGGCCAGGTGCTGCGGTTGACCGGAGAAGGCGACGAAGCGTTCGAGTTCGCGAAGCGCGGATACGAACTGGCGGACGAACTGCCGTTCTGGGACGGGCAAACCTCGGCGCGGAACATCTACGGGCGCGCGCTGCTCGCCGCCGGACGGCATTCCGAGGCGCTCGCCGTGCACCGGGCCGTACTCGCCGACGCCGAACGGCTGGCGGGTGACACGTACCCCGGTTTCCATCAGCTGCTGAAGACCCTGACCTTGCGCGCCATCGGTGACGTGCTCGGCGCGCTCGCCGAATGGCGGGAGGCGGCGGGCCACTACCGCACCAGTCGGTGGCTCGCGTGGGAAGGCGGTTTCGAAACGTTGGAGGCGAACTGCGCGCTCCGCGAGGGACAGGCCTGGCGAGAGGCCGGTGCGTTCGAGGAGGCGAGGGAGTGCCTCACCCTGGCCGTCGAACTCTCCCCCGAGCCGTCGTTCAGTGCGCGGCGGGCGCAGGCCTTGGCTGAACTGGCGCTCCTGCCCGAATGATCGTCACCTCTTGAGTGGCTGGGACGGTTCTACCGGCTCCTGGCCGCGGTTTGTTCGCAGGCGAGGTACGTGAAGGACCCCTTCATTGCGCTAGGCGCAATGAAGGGGTCCTTCACGTACTGCAGGCGACCAGGGTGCCGAACCGTGGCGGGCCAAGGGCCTCGTGAGCGGTAAGGACGGTTAGAACCGTCGTAGCCACTCACGAGAATGGTGCGGGATGCCTCTCTGACCAGGGCGCGGCCTCCTCCAGCTGGGCGGCGAGCCGGATGAGGACGTCCTCGCGGTCCTGAGCGGCGACGAGCTGGACGCCGATCGGCAGTCCGTCGGCGTTCCAGTGCAGCGGCAAGGAGATCGCGGGCTGCCCGGTGATGTTGAAGGGCGCCGTGAACGCCGCGCCGGTGGCGATCCCGGCGGCCAGCTCCTCGGGAGATTTCGCGTCCGGCGCCAGGACACCGAGTTCGGCGGGTGGCGCGGGTGACGTGGGGGTGAGGAGGACGTCCAGTTCGTCTTCCCAGAGCGCCGCGACCCCGCGGGCCCACCGCTGCGATGAGAGCAATCCGGCGATCCAGTCCACGGCGGTGACCGAGCGGCCCGCTTCGGCGAGCATCGCGTTCATCGGTTCCAGCACGGACGACGGCAGCGGTTCGCCGAGCCGTTCGGACCAGGCGTCGAGTTCCCAGGTGACCACGGCCGCGAGCAGCGCGGGCATGGTGTCGAACATCCCCGGCGCGTCCAGGGCGGCCGCCGCGGTGGGCGCGACCCGGTGGCCGAGGGATTCGAGCAGGCGGGCTGTCCGCTCGACGGCGGCGACGCTGTCCGCGTGCGCGGTTTCGCAGGTGCCCGGGGAGGTGATCCGGAACCCGATTCGCAGGGTGCCGGGATCCGCGCCGACCTCCGTCCGATAAGGACGGTCCGGCGGCGGCGCGCTGTAGGGATCCCCCGGCGCTGCGCCCGCGGTGACGTCGAGTACCGCCGCCGTGTCGCGGACCGACCGGGTCAGGACGTGTTCGTAGGTGAACTGACCCCAGTATTCGCCGAACTCCGGGCCGAGGCTGGTCCGTGCGCGGCTCGGCTTCAGCCCGACCAGCCCGCAGGCGGCCGCGGGGATGCGGATCGAGCCCGCCATGTCGTTGCCGTGCGCGACCGGGACCAGGCCCGCGGCCACCGCGGCGGCCGACCCGCCACTCGACCCGCCGGGCGACAGCGCCGGGTTCCACGGATTCCGTGTCGCGCCGTGCAGGAGCGGTTCGGTGGTGATGCTCGTCGCCAGTTCCGGCGTGTTCGTCCGGCCGCAGAACAGGAACCCCGCGGCCCGCAGGCGCGCGGCGAGATACGAGTCCGACGGCGCGCGCCAATCCCGGTCCCGCAGGACACGCATGCCGCCGTGCACGGGATCGCCCGCGGTGTGGCAGAGGAAGTCCTTCAGCAGCATCGGCACGCCACGGAACGGTCCCTGCCCGTGCGCTGTCGCCGCCTCCCGCCGGGCCTGGTCGAACCGGGTACTGACGACGGCGTTGAGCGCGCCGTCGAGCTTTTCGATCCGCGCGATCGCCGCGTCGAGCAGCTCCGGCGGCGACACCTTTCGCGTACGGACCAGCTCCGCCTGAGCCGTCGCGTCCAGCCAGGTGAAGTCGTCGCCAGCCATGAGGCCATTCTCGATCATCAGCGACCGGACTTGCCGGTGATTCCGGTCGATCAGGGAAGTTCGTGCAACGGATCATGCCCCTTCGATTCCTCGGCGCCCGGTGCGCCAACTAAGCTTCGGGCCGACGAAGCGGGAGGGCCGATGACGGACGCGGACGGGCAGAGCCCGCGAGAGCGCTACCGCGACCAGGTGCGCGCCGAGATCAAGCAGCACGCGTGGGAGCAGATCGCCACCGCCGGAGTGCCCGCGCTGTCGCTCAACGCGATCGCCAAACAGGTGGGGATGAGCGGCCCCGCCCTGTACCGGTACTTCGCCAGCCGCGACGACCTCATCACCGCGCTCATCCGCGACGCGTACCGAAGCCTCGCCGACACCGTCCGGGCGGCGTTCGACTCGGGCGCCGATCTGGCCGGGCTCGCCGTCACCATCCGGGACTGGGCGCGCTGCGACCCCCAGCGCTACTTCCTCCTCTACGGCACGCCCGTCCCCGGCTACCACGCGCCCGAAGACACCACCGCCATCACGAGCGAGGTCATGGCGGTGCTGCTCGAAGCGTGCCGCGCGATCACCGTGGACAAGCCGGACACCCCGTTCGACAAGCATCTGGAAGGCCACCGCGACTGGGCGGGCGACGATCCGGCCCCGGCCGCGACCCTGCACCGCGCGCTCGCCTTCTGGACCCGCCTGCACGGCGTGCTCTCGCTCGAACTCGCCGGCCACTTCACCGGAATGAAGTTCGACCCCGATCTGTTGATAGCGGACGAACTGGACGACCTCACGACGCGGTGACCGGCGTCCGCCGAGCCCGATCACGTTCGCACTGAACCTTTCACCCACTTCGGGCGTCTTGCCCTGTGACGGTGCCGCCGACCGTGGGAGCCCTGGCTTCCGCGGTTGACATACAACGTTGTAACGTTATAGCTTCTAAGTAGTGCGATATCTACTAACGCTGCCCGTCTCCGGGTTTCCGAGCGCTTCGGATAGGGACTTCGATGTTGATTCAAGGGGAGAAGATCACCAGGAGGACCGACCGCGTCAGAGTCGCCGTGCATGCCCCGGATCTCCTGGCCGGGCTCGGCACGACGAGCATTCTCGGCGCCGACGAACGGCTGGACGTGCTCGCCGACACCGACCTGGGGCCGGCCGAGGTGATCGTGACCGTCGGGGATTCGATCGGCGACGGGGTTTTCACGTTCCTGCGCCAGGTTCGTGCCGCTTCGTCACTCGCCTCGCCGCCGAGGTGCGTGATCGTCACCGACCATTTCCCGGTCCAGGTCCTGATGACGGCGATCGAATGCGGCATGGCCGCACTGCTGCCACGGCGTGACCTCGACGGCGAACATCTGGTGCGGACGATTCTCGCGGTCAGCCAGGGCGCCGGCGCGCTGCCGCCGAGGCTGCAGGGAAGCCTGCTCTCGCAGCTCGAACGCATCCAGGAAGACCTGCTGGTACCCAACGGTCTCGCGCTGTCCGGGCTGTCCGACCGGGAGCGGGAAGTGCTGCGGCTGCTGGCCGACGGCCACGGCACGGAGGAGATCGCGGCCAAGCTCGCCTATTCGGAGAGCACGGTGAAGAACGTCCTCCATCGGGTGATGTCGCGCTACGGCCTCCAGAACCGCACGCACGCTGTCGCCTTCGCGCTGCGTACCGGGTCTATCTGAAGCACCGGGTCTACCTGAAGGAGTTCCGTCCAGAGTGGACGAGAGAAGGGGCTTTTCCTCGCCCCCTTCAACTTATAGCGGACATGGGGGCTTGCGGCAAGCCCCGGGTCGTCCCGCAGAATTGCCCGCCGAAGGCTGGTAGCTGCGGGAACGGGAGTCGCGAAGTGCGTGTTTTGCTGACGACGTGGGGATCGCGCGGGGATGTCGAACCCCTGGTGGGTCTCGCGAGAGGGTTGCGGGAACTCGGCGCGGAAGCGCTGGTGGCCGCGCCGCCGGACGAAGAGTTCGCGACGTTGCTGGAGCGGGCCGGTGTGCCGCTGGTCCCGCTCGGCCCGACGGTGCACTCGGTGGTCGCCGGGCCGAAGCCGCCGACGGGGGAAGACGCCCTGAAGCTCGCCCCGGCGCTGGTCGCCGCCCGGTTCGAGACGCTTTCCGCGGCGGCGGAGGGATGTGACGCGATCCTGGCGACTGGCTTGCTGCCCGTCGGCGCGCGGGACGTGGCCGAAAAGCGGGGAATCCCCTATGTGTACGCGTGTTTCCACATCTTCGGGCTGCCGTCGAGGCAGTTCGCCCCGGGTCTGCGGCCGGGTACGCCGTCGCCGGAGGGCGAGACCGACAACCGGGTGCTGTGGCAGCAGGACGCCCAGCGGGTGAACGCGTTGTACGGCGGGGCGCTCGCCAGTCACCGGGAGGCGATCGGGCTGCCGCCGGTGGACAACGTCCGTGACCACGTCTTCACCGGCAGGCCGTGGCTGGCCGCGGACGCGATCCTGTGCCCGTCGGAAGGAATGACGGACCTCGACATCGTCCAAACAGGAGCGTGGATCCAGCCCGACGACCGGCCACTGCCGGACGAACTGGAGCAGTTCCTGGAAGCCGGTGAGCCGCCGGTGTACGTGGGCTTCGGCAGCATGGCCGCCTACGCGCCGAAGGACATCGCCCGGGTGGCCATCGAGTCCCTGCGGACACTGGGGCGGCGGATCCTGCTCGCCCGCGGCTGGGCCGGACTGGCCTCGATCGACGACGCCGACGACTGCTTCGTCGTCGGCGAGGTCAACCAGCAGGCGCTCTTCCGCCGGGTGGCCGCCGTCGTGCACCACGGCGGCGCGGGGACCACGACGACGGCCTCGCGGGCAGGCGCGCCCCAGGTGGTCGTCCCCCGGGTCGCGGACCAGCCGTACTGGGCCTCGCGGGTGGCCGAGCTGGGAATCGGTGTGGCGCACCAGGATCCGACGCCGACCGTCGAGTCGCTGTCGGCCGCGCTCACCACGGTCCTGTCGCCCGAGACGCAAGCGCGGGCGAAGGCGGTGGCCGACACCATCCGGACCGATGGGGCGACTGTGGCGGCGAAGCTGCTCTTGGACACCGTCAGCGCTTAGGGCTTGAGTCGGCCGGGTGGGTCGTGAGTGGTGATTCGGGTTCCAAGCGCCCCAGCACGGTTCGGCATCTCGGTCGCATGAGGTACGTGAAGGACTCCTTCACTGCGCTAGGCGCAATGAAGGAGTCCTTCACGTACTGGGGAGAGAACCGCCGAACGTCAGCGCCCCGACCCGACAGCCGGCTTGAGCGTCTCTTCGCACCACTGCCGGAAGGTCGTCGGCGTGGTGGCCTCCGGCGTCCGAGGCGCGGCGCTGTCGATGCCCGCCTCCTTCGCCACCATCATGTCGACCATGCCCTGCGCCATCGCCTCGGACCAGCCGTGCTCGAGTTGCGTCGCGCGGAAGGCGTCCATGGAAACCTGCTGGTAGCGCACCGGCCGCCCGAGGACGTCGGACATGATCTCCGCGAGTTCGTTCTGCGACAGGTCTTCCGGGCCGAGCACCGGGACGTCGGCCACGCCGTCCCACGACGGGTCGAGCAGCAGTCCGGCGGCGACGGCGGCGATGTCGCGGGTGGCGCAGGTCGGTGCCTTGCGGTCGCCCGAGACCGGGGCGAAGAAGACGCCGTTCTTGCCGATGGAGTCGGCCTGCCACAACAGGTTGTCCATGAACGTCGGCATCGTCAGCGCCCGGTAGTGCACGCCCGTGTCGGCGATCAGGTCGTCCATGGCCCACGACGCCGACAGGTATCCGGCGTTCTCCTCGACGCCGCGGCCGAGGGCCGAGACGCCGACCACCCTGGCCACGCCGTGTTTCTTGAGGGCCGCGCAGGCGGGCCGGGTGAAGTCCAGGTAGGCGGCATCGAGGCTTTCGGCGCGGTGATCCGCGGCGAGCAGCCAGAACACGGTGTCGGCGCCTGCGAAGGCTTCGTCGACGACGGCGGCGTCGCTGTGCGAGCCCTTGACGACCTCGACGCGCTCACGGACGTGATCGGCCAGCCGGGCGGGATCGCGGGCGACCACCCGGATCGGCTCGCCGCTTTCGAGGAGGGTGCCGAGCACCCGGCTGCCGATCTGTCCGGTCGGTGCGGTGACGACGATCATGAAGACTCCGAGGTGATAGGGGGTTTTCGACGTCACCGAGTCAAGCCGGGATCAGCGCGGAGCTGAAGGACCGGCTCGGTCGCCATTGATACCCTGGAGATATGAGTGACCTGGAGACGCGGCAGCTCAGGTACTTCGTGGCCGTCGCGGAGGAGCTTCACTTCGGACGGGCGGCCGAGCGGCTTTCGATGGCGCAGCCACCGCTGTCGAGGGCGATCCGGGACCTGGAACGACGGCTGGACGTCCAGTTGCTCGAACGCACCACCCGCCAGGTCACGCTGACGAGGGCGGGCGAGGTGCTCCTGCGGGATGCCAGGACAGCGCTCGAAGCCGTCGCCGCGGCCGAACGGCGGGCACGGCAGGCCGGTCGCCCCGATCCCCGGCTGCGGCTGGCGTTGAAGGCCGACCACGACGCCGGGCTGTTGCCGAAAATCGTCGAAGCCTACGAAGCCGAAGACGGCGCCCTGCCGATCGAACTGATCCTCGGCGGCCGGGGCGAACAGCCGCAGCAGCTCCGTGACGGGCGGGCGGACGTGGCGCTCGTCCCCTCCCCTTTCGACGCGCGCCGCCTGGACTTCGAGCCGTTGCTGACCGAGCCCCGGCTGGCGGCGGTGGCGGCGAACGATCCGCTGGCGGCCAGGTCACGGCTGACCCTGACGGATCTGGAGGGGCGACTCCTTCCCGACGGCGCCCCCGCCGACCACGGCCCCTCCACCGGTCCGCCCGTCACGGTGGTGCCGCACGGTCCCGTCTCCGATCTGACACAGATCCTCAAACTGGTCGAACTGGGCACCATCGTCTGTTTCCTGCCCGTGTCCGTCGCGGATCGCTATCGCAGGACGGGCATCGCATACCTGGCCGTCGACGACCTGGAGCCCACGACGCTCGCCGTGATGTGGCCGCAGGACTCCCATTCACCGGCCGTCGCCGCCTTTGTCCGCGCGGCCACCACGGTGGTGTCGAGCGCCTACGCCCTCGGTCAGCGGAGCTGAACGCGGCTCAGCAGCCTGTCCACGACGTCGGGCAGCGGCTGGTCGTCCGAACCTTCCAGCCACAGCACGTTCCCGGTCCGCAAGGTGGCGAGGAAAGTCGCCGCCGTGAGCCGGGCCAGCTCCTGATCGAGACCGTGCCCCCGGTCGAGCAGCACCGCGATGAGGTCGCGTTCGAGAGCGATCTGGTCACCGGCCTGCCGCGCGAGCAGCGACGGGTGCCGCCGCAGCAGCCTCAGCTGCGCCACCCACTCGCGGTCGGGGACGGGCCGTGCCCGGTACAGGTCCTGGCAGGCCGCGCGCAACGCCTGCCACGGCTTCTCGCCTGACGGCCTGCCTTCGACCAGCGAAACCAGCAGCCCGGTCCGCTCGCGGTCGGCGTGCAGGATCGCGTCTTCTTTGTTCGCGAAGTAGTTCGAGAACGTCCGCCGGGACACCCCCACCGCGTCGGCGATGTCCTCGACCGTCACGCCGTCGAGACCGTGCTCCATCGCCAGGCGAAGCGCGGCCTCGTGCAGCGCTTGCCGCGTCGCCGCCTTCTTGCGGGTGCGGAGCGTGTCGAGGGTGTCCACAAGGACAGCGTAGCGAGGGGAATAAAGTTCCCACTGTGCAAGTTTGCACAATGGGCAAGAATCGCCCCGAACGCTTGAAAGGACGCCATGAAGACCGAAGGAACGGCGGAGGCACCGTCCGGGGCGATGGGGCACCGCCAGGTGCTCGAATCGCTGTCCGGCCTGCTGCTCGCGCTGCTCGTGGCGATGATCAGTTCGACGGTCGTGTCGACCGCCCTGCCGTTGATCATCGGCTCGCTGAACGGCTCGCAGACGCAGTACACGTGGGTGGTCACGGCCACCCTCCTGGCCGCGACGGCCACCACCCCGATCTGGGGCAAGCTCGCCGACCTGTTCAACAAGAAGACGCTGGTCCAGGTCGCGATCGTGATCTTCGTGATCGGCTCGATGATCAGCGGGCTCAGCCAGAACACCGGACAGCTGATCGCCGCCCGCGCGTTCCAGGGCATCGGCGTCGGCGGCCTGCAGGCGCTGGTCCAGGTCGTGATCGCGGCGATCATCCCGCCGCGTGAGCGTGGCCGCTACAACGGTTACCTCGGCGCGGTCATGGCTGTCGCCACGGTCGGCGGCCCGCTGCTCGGCGGCCTGATCGTCGACGTGCCGTGGCTGGGCTGGCGGTGGTGCTTCTTCGTCGGCGTGCCGATCGCGGCGGCGGCGTTCATCGTGCTGCAGCGGACCTTGAAGCTGGAGACGGTCCGCCGGGAGAACGTCAAGGTCGACTACCTCGGCGCGGGTCTCATCGCCGCGGGCGTGAGTGTCCTGCTGATCTGGGTCTCGTTCGTCGGCAACAGCTTCGACTGGCTGTCGTGGCAGACGGCCCTCATGGTGGCCGGTGGCGTCGTGCTCCTCGCGCTCGCCTTGGTGGTGGAACGGCGGGTCAGCGAACCGGTCGTGCCGTTGCACATCATCACCCAGCGCACCCCCGCGCTGGCGATCATCGCGAGTCTCGCGGTCGGGATGGCGATGTTCGGCGGCGCGGTGTTCCTCGGCCAGTACTTCCAGGTCGGCCGCGGCTACTCCCCCACCGAAGCCGGTCTGCTGACCATCCCGCTGATGGCGGGCGTGCTCGTGTCCTCGACCGTGTCCGGCCGCCTGATCAGCCGCACCGGGCGGATCAAGCCGTACATCGTGGCGGGCACCATCACCCTGGTGATCGGGTTCCTCGGGCTCGGCACGGTCGACCACGCGTCGCCGCTGTGGCTGGTCGGCATCGCGATGGCTGTCGTCGGTATCGGTGTCGGCATGACGATGCAGAACCTCGTGCTCGCCGTGCAGAACACCGTGCCGTTGCGGGATCTGGGCTCGGCCAGCGCCTCGGTCACGTTCTTCCGGTCGCTCGGCGGCACCATCGGGGTCTCGGTGCTGGGCGCGGTGCTCGCGAACCGGGTCACCGCCGACCTGTCCACCGCGCTGCACGTGCCGGCGGGCCAGGCGTCGACAGGCAGCGTCAGCGCGCTGAACCTCAAGGCGCTGCCGCCGGAGGTCCAGACGATCGTGCACACCGTGTACGGCGACGCGACCGCGCACATCTTCCTGATCTCCGCGGCGGTGGGCGTCGTGGGCGTGATCGCGGCGCTGCTGCTCAAACCGCTCACCCTGCGCACCACCCTCGACGTGGAGACGAAGACGGAAACCCCGGCGTCCGACCCGGTCGCGCGGTAGGCGCGCGATGAACGGGAACGCCGCCGGGGCCTTCGAGTCCACTGTGGAGCGTTTCGGCCCGCCCCGGCAGCACTCGGGGCGGGCCATCCTGGCCGGGGTCGACGGCTCCGACACGGCGATGCGGGCGGCCGCCTTCGCCTTCGGGATGGCGCGGCGTGAGAGCGGCAGGCTGATCGTCGCCTTCGTCGTCTGCCGCACGGCGCTGACCAACCTCGGACCGGCTGTCGCGGCGACGGTGGAGCACGACACGACACTCCAGCTCTACGCCGAACTCCGCGATCAGATCCGCGAGGCGGCCGAAGAGCTGGAAGTGCCGGTCAGTTTCCTGAAGACCTTCGGCGATCCATATACCGCGCTCCGTGACACCGCCGACCGCAGCCAGGTCGACACGGTGGTGGTCGGCGCGTCACAGAAGGCGGGACACCGGTTCGCAGGCTCGGTCGCGACGAAGCTCATCAAGACCGGGCACTGGCCGGTACTCGTGGTCCCGTAAGAACCTGTTCCTCGGCACCCGGCTCCTCGCCGGACGGCCGCCGAGGAGCGAGACGGCTCCCACCGTGGCGACCACCAGCGCGCAGCCCGCCAGCTGCAGCGACGTCGGCCACTGGCCGAGCAGGAGTGCCCCGAACAGGATCGCGGCGGCGGGTTGCAGCATGAGCACGGCGGATCCGCCGCTCGCCGGCAGGGCGGACAGGGCCTTCCCGATCAGGAGCCAGCCCGCCACCTGCGCTGTCACGGCCAGCGCGAGCAGCCACAGCAGCGACGAAACGGGCGGCGTGACGTCGAGGTTTCCCACCAGCAGTCCGGAAAGGCCGCCCACGCTCGCGGAGGCCGCGGTCGCCGTGGCGAGCATCGTCGTATGGCCGCCGCCTTCGGTTCCGGCGCGACGCAGCAGGATCAGGTAACCGGCGTACGCCACTCCCGCGAGCACCGCCATCACGGTGCCGTACCAGGGATCGCTGCCCGCGGCACCGCCGTCCGCCAGTCCCCCGGCGAGTGCCGTCCCCACCAGCATGACCGGGATCGACAGCCAGAACAACCGCGACGGCCGCTCGCCGAACCACAGCAGCCCGGCCAGCGGGACGAGGACGACCTGGACGTTGACCAGTGCCGTGGCGACGCCCGCCCCGACGGAGAAGATCGCTTCGCTCCACAGCACCATGTCGATCCCGAGCAGGACACCCGCCAGCACGTGCCGGCGTCGCGCGGCCGGGGTGGGACGGTGCCCGCGCTCCCGTGTCCGCGCCAGCAGCACGAGGATCGGCAACGCGAACAGGCAGCGGAAGAAGGTCGCCGTCGTCGAGCTCACACCGGACAGCGCGACGAGCGGGGCGGACAGGGCGATCGCGAGGGCTCCGAGGACTCCTTGCGCCCTCGGATCGGCGAGAATTCTGTGCTGGGACATGGTTTTGATTCGATCGCACGAAGACGGGGAGGACCAGCGAGATCCTCTTACCCCGAGGGTTAAGCTCGGCTAATGAGTGGCGAGCTGTCCAATGTGGAACGGCTCCGGATGCTGCACGCGGTGTGGCGGCGGGGCTCGCTCGCCGCGGCGGCCGAGGTGCTGCACGTGACGCCGTCGGCGATCTCCCAGCAGCTGACCAAACTGGAGCGGGAGGCGGGCACGTCGCTCCTCGTGCGGCACGGGCGCGGGGTCAGGCTCACCCCGGCGGGACTGCTGCTCGCGCAACGGTCGGACAGGGTCCTCGCCGAACTCCGGGCCGCCCGCGCCGATCTGGACTCCCTCACCGGGGAACCGACCGGCGTCGTCGAGATCGGCGCCATCCCGTCCGGCGTGCACACGTTCATCACCCCCGCGCTCACCGGCCTCGCCGTCCGCTACCCCGGCATCGAGGCGCGGCTGCACGAGGTCGAACCGGAAGACGCTCTCCCCGCTCTCGCCGACGGCGTTTTCGACGTCGTGGTCGTCGAGAGCTGGGAGAACCTGCCGCTCACCCGGCCGCCGAGTACCCGCTGGACCGTCCTGCGGGACGACGCGGCGACGATCGTGCTCCCGGCCGGGCACCGCCTGGCCGGCGCGGACTCGATCCGCGCCGAAGACCTGGCGGACGAGATCTGGGTCGCCTGGGCCCGCCCGACCCTGGCGAACGTCTGGATCCGCCAGACCCTGCGCGAACGCGGCATCGAACCGACTGTGCGGCACACGGTCAGTGGATTCGGCACCCAGTTCGCCGTCGTCGCCGGGCTCGGCGCCGTGACGCTGGTGCCGAGCATGGCCACCACGATCGCGCCGCCGAGCGTGGTGTGCGTCCCGCTCGAACCCGTACTGCACCGGCAGCTCTACGCCGTCCAGCCCCGGGGCGCGACCCGGCCCGCCGTCGCGGAATGCGTGGCGGCCCTGGTCGAGGCGGCCCGGGCCTGGGGCGCGGAGGGCGGGTGAGGTCGTGAGTGTTTCGGGTCGTTCTAACGACACTTACCACTCACGACCACCCCGACCGACGGCTCACCCTCGCCGACCACTCCAGCCACAGGAATCGCGTCACCAGGCTTGCCGGCCTCCCTTGCGCGGGTTCGCAAGTCCGTGAAGGCCTCCTCGCTCCCCATCCGCGCCAGGTCGAGGGGGTCGTGAGTGGCAAGTCGTGTTTTGACGGGCCCGCTGGAACCGGATCGCGTTTCGGTGTCCTTGTGGGGCTCTGCTGGATGCCGGCGCGGCTCTGCTGCCGGCCGCGGGGGTTGAGCGGCACGACCTCGCGACGGTGAAGGATTTGGGACGTTGAATGTCCTGATTCCTTCACCGTCGATCTGCCATCCGCCGGGATCGCCAGCCTCGGGCAGGTCAGCGAATATCGGCGTCGCGAAAGCCACTTTCGCGACGTCTGATGTCCCGAAAGTGGCTTTCGCGACACCACATCCCCGCCAGACCGCTACCCAAGGCCCCGGAAGCAGCAGCAGTCACGAAACGCGGTGGGTCGGGTACTCGTGAGTGATAAGTGTCGTTAGAACGACCCGAATCACTCACGACCACAGAGGGCGTGGTCGATCACCGGGTTCAGCGGGTTCCCCTCCGGCAGTTCGGCGCCGGGGTGGTAGGGCGTCAGGGTGTTCAGCGAAACCATCACGCTGCGCTTGCCGTCCTCGGTCACGCCGTTGCCCGTCGAGTTGCCGGGCAGCGAGCCGCCGTGGCCCCAGTAGGCGCCGCAGGAGCTGGTCAGCTTCATGAGCCCCAGCCCGTACTCGCCGAGCCCCGGAGCGGGCACGGTCTTCTTCATCTCGGCCAGCAGCGCGGGCTTGAGCACCTTGCCGCCCAGCAGTGCCCGCAGGAACTTGTTGCCGTCCTCGGTGGTGCTGTTGATCGAACCGTCCGCTCCCCCGCCCATCGACGGATTCATCAGCGTCACGTCCACCCGCCGTCCGAGCCGCGGCGGATTCGAGCCCTCGACGACGAACCTGTCGTAGCCCCTGGCGTGCGGAGCGGGGAGGAACGGCGAGGTGTGGGGCAAGGACGTTTCCCGCAGGTCGAGCGGGCGGACGATGCGGTCGGTGATCTCCTGCCGCCAGTCCCTGCCAGTCACTTTCTCGGTCACCATTCCGGCGAGCACGTAGTTGGTGTTGGAGTAGCCCCAGCTCGCCCCGGGCGCGAACTCCGGCGGCTTGCCGACAGCCAGCTTCACCGCCTCGGACGCGCTGAGCTTGTCGAACCGATGGCGCAGGAAGCCCTTCTCGGTGAAGAGGTCGAGCTCCGCCATGTAGTCGTGCAGGCCGCTGGTGTGCTGCAGCAACTGCCGGACGGTGATGGCGCGACCGTCGTTGCCGTTCCCGCTCACCACCCCGGGCAACCACCGGTCCACGGTGTCGTCCAAGGAAAGCCGCCCCTCGCCGACGAGCTGGAGCATCGTCGCGGACAGGAAGGTCTTGCTGAAACTGGCGATCCGGAAATGCGCGTTCCACGGCATCGGGGTCCCGGACCGCAGATCGCCGTGACCGCTACGCACCTTGATGCCGCCCTCGGGCGTGCGCAGTTCCACGAGAGCGCCGGGCGAACCGTTCGTCACGAGCAGGTCGGCGTCGCGCTGCAAAGTCCGTTGCATTTGCGGTGTCGCGGACGCGACGGCCGGGGAAACGAGCGTTGCCGCGCACACCGCGGCGATGACCACTGAGGTTCGTTTCATATCGGCAAAACTACGAAGCATCGGCCCGGCAGGCATCGGCTTCGAGGCGGAAACCGCCTACCCCCACGGTGCTAGCCGTGGAACGGCCTTCTCAGGGTTCAGCCCTTACACGATCATTCCCGGCATCACGAGGGCCAGCCGCGCCACCGGCGGCAGCGGCGCCTGTTCCGGCGCGGCGCGGAAGGCCTGGATCACGAACGCGGCGAACCGCCGGGACGCGGCGACGCGCGCGGCGGGCGAAGTGGCCTGGATCCCGTTGTTGGCCATGAGCATGAGGATCAGGTCTTCGAGGACGAAGTCGGGGCGCAGTTTCCCGGCTTCCCTGGCCCGGCCCGCCAGTTCGGCGATCGCCTTGAGCGCGTAGTCGCGATTGGCGGTGAAGTCCACCGCCTTGGGGAAGGCCGATACGAAGGCCGCGGTGAAACCCCTGTCGCACGAGTGCAGTTCGCAGATCTTCTCGATCACGGAACAGAAACCGCGCCACGGATCCGGATCGGCGAGCCCCTCGTCGACGACTAGGTGGCAGGTGTTCATCTGGTCGGCGAAGGCCTCCGTCGCCAGGATCTCCTTCGTCGGGAAATGGCGGTACAACGTGGCGGGGCCGACGTCGGCGCGGCGCGCGACCTCCCGCAGCGGCACGTTCAGGCCTTCGGAGGCGAACAGCGCGCGAGCCGCTTCGAGGATGCGCTCGCGGTTGTCCAGGGCGTCGGAGCGCGGGATTCGAGGCAAACGACTGGTCACCACTCTCACTTTAGCCAAAACGGACGGGGGCGTCCGTTAACGTCCGCCTGACCAGCGATCGAAGACCGAGGAGACAGAAATGCGAGCAGTCGAGATCCGGAAATTCGGCGCCCCCGAAGGACTGGCCGTCGTCGACCTCCCTTCCCCTATCCCCGCCTCAGGAGAAGTGCTGATCGACGTGGAAGCGATCGGTGTCGGCGGCGTCGACACCGTGATCCGGAGCGGAGCTCTCGGCGGCTTCGGTTTCCAGGAAGGGTTCGTTCCCGGCAACGAGGTGGCGGGCACCGTCACCTCGGTCGGCGACGGCGTCGATCCGTCCTGGACCGGACGGCGCGTCTGGGCGTTCACCGGTGAGGGCGGCGGATATGTCGAGCGAACGACAATTCCCGTCGAGAAGGTCGTGCCGCTCCCCGGGAATCTGCCCGCCGACGCGGCGGTCGCCCTCGGGACTTCCGGCATGGTGGCGCAGTTCGCACTCGCGCACGCCCGTTTCGCACCCGGTGAAGCGGTGCTGGTGCGCGGGGCGGCCGGCAGCATCGGGATCATGACGGTGCAGCTCGCGGCGGCCGGTGGCGCGAGGGCCGTGGCTGTCACGACGTCCTCGGCCGAACGCGGCGAGCGCCTGCGCGAGCTGGGCGCGACCCACGTCCTCGACCGTTCCGGTGACGGGGACGGCCCCGCGGGATACGACGTCATCATCGACATCGTGTCCGGTGTGGACATGCCGTCCTTTTTCGACCGGCTCGAACCGAACGGCCGTCTGGTGACCGTCGGTGTGGTCGCGGGCATGCCACCGGCGGACTTCGGCACGAAGCTGCTGGCGGCGTTCCGCAAGTCCCTGTCGTTCGCGGCCTTCAGCGCGGACTCGATCCCCGAAGCGGATCGACGGGCGGTGAGCGCGGCGCAGTTCGAGACGGCCGCCCGCGGCGAACTGCGTTCGGTGGTGCACGAACTGCTGCCGCTGGAGAAAGCCGTACTGGCGCACCGGAAGATGGACGACGGCGAAGTGTTCGGCAGGATAGTGCTGACTCCCTAGCCCGGTCCTTTGTGGAGTTCACTTTCACCCGGTCAGTGCACTTTCCCCCATCGCGTGCGCCCGCGCACTAGGCTGCCCACTCGTGCCCGATCCGTCCAGCCCAGAGGCGGCGCCGATGCCAGGGGAGCCCGGCTTCACGGCGGTCGACCTGCGACCGCTCTCCGCCGGGGAGGGCACCAGCGCCTACTGCGTGAACGACGCCGGGATGATCGTGGGCGAGTCGGGGTCGCGGCCGGTGCGCTGGGACAGCGACGGAAGTCCTTCGCCCTTGCCGATCCTCGACGGCTGTTCGGGCGGCCGCGCCGTCAGCGCCAACGCCGCCGGTGTCATCGCGGGCGCGCTCTACATCGGCGAGCACCTCCGGCCCGTGTGCTGGCGGCCCGACGGCCGAGTGCACGCGCTCGAACTCCCCCTCGGGATGATCTCCGGCACGGCGTGCCGAGTGAACGAACGCGGGTCGATACTGGGGAACGCGATGCGGCCGGGCTTCCGCTGGCGGGCGCTGCGCTGGGAACCCGGCGGCGAGGCGGTCGAACTCGGCTGCCTGCCCGGCGACGGCGACACCCAGGGCCACGACCTGAACGGGCTGGACGAGGTCGTCGGATCGGCCAAGAACGGCACGGGTACCCGGACAGCGGTGCGCTGGAGTCCCTCGGGGAAGATCAGCAAACTGCCCCCGCCCCGCCGCACGACCGCCTGCGGCATCACCGATTCCGGCGCCGTCCTCGGCGACGGTGTCGTGTGGAACCGCGAGGGAGGCACCGTCCTCCTGACCGGCGAGCCCGAGTTCTCCGCCGGACAGGTCGTGCGGATCACCGGGCAGGGTGTCACGATCGGCTGGGGCGTGACACCGGACCGGCAGGGCACCTGCGCGCGCTGGGATCGCGACGGGCGGCCCACCGTGCTCCGTCCCCTGCCTTCGGACATCGCCAGTACGTGTTACGACATAGACGACGCCGGGACGGTCGTCGGCGAGTCCGTGAGCCAGGGAACGGTGCGGCCGGTCCGCTGGGACGCCGACGCGACCCCGTTCCCGCTGCCGTCGCCGCGCGGTCTCACGGCGATCATGGCCCAGCACATCACCGCGAACGGCGCCGTCATCATCGGCTACGGCTTCGACGCGGACAGCTCCAGCTATCGCGGGATCGCTTGGCGCCGCTCGCAAGGACCAGTTTGTCGGCGAACCTCAGGTGCGTGATCACGTCGAAGCCCGCGGGATCAGCCGCCCACCCGGTCCAGCACCGCGCGCGTGTACCCGACGGTGTCGGCCGTGCCGCCGAGATCGACGGTACTGACACCGTCGGCCAGCGCGCCGAAGGCTGCGGCCAACAAGTCTTCGCTCGCTTCGGGGTGTCCCAAGTGGTCGAGCATCATGGCCGCGGACCACAGGGCGCCCAGCGGGTTGGCCTTGCCCTGCCCGGCGATGTCGGGAGCGGAGCCGTGCACCGGCTCGAACATCGACGGGAAGTCCCGTTCGGGGTTGAGGTTCGCCGCCGGGGCGACACCGATGCTCCCGGCCACCGCGGCGGCCAGGTCGCTGAGGATGTCCCCGAAGAGGTTGGAGCCGACGATCACGTCGAACCGCTCCGGCGCCAGGACGAGCTTGGCGGCGAGCGCGTCGATGTGCTCCTTGCCGGTGCGCACGTCCTGATGCCGCGCCGCCACCTCTTCCACCAGTTCGTCCCAGAACGGCATCGTGTGGACGATGCCGTTGCTCTTCGTCGCCGAGGTGACGTGGTTCCGGCGTGTCCCGGCCAGCCGGTAGGCGTACTCGACGACGCGGGTGACTCCCTTACGGGTGAACACCGCCTCCTGCACGGCCAGTTCGTCTTCGGTGCCCCGGCCGAGCCGCCCGCCGATCTCGGAATACTCGCCCTCGACGTTCTCCCGGACCACGACGAGGTCGACGTCCCCGGCGCCGGCGTCGCGCAGCGGGCTGGGCACCCCGTCGAGCACCTTGACCGGGCGCAGGTTGACGTACTGCCGGAAACCGCGCCGGATGGGGATCAGCAGCCCCCACAGCGACACGTGGTCCGGCACTCCGGGCCAGCCGACCGCGCCCAGCAGCACGGCGTCGTGCCGCCGGATGCGGTCGAGGCCGTCGGACGGCATCATCGCGCCCTCGGCGAGGTAGCGCTCGCAGGACCAGTCGAAGGAGTCGTAGGCGAACTCGATCCCGTGCCGCTTGCCGACGGCGGCGAGCACGGCCTGCGCCGGGGGCAGTACCTCGGTGCCGATGCCGTCGCCGGGGATGAGCGCGATGCGGTAACTGGTCATGGGTCCAGTGGACGTCGAGCCGGGCAGGTACGTCCAAGACCCATTTCTTGCCGCATTGAGAGGCTGCGCCTATCAGCCGGAGTCCGCGAGGCCGTGGAAGGCGGCCGCGGCGGGGCTCAGCCGTCCCGGCCGGGACACGAGTGACACGGCCAGGGAATCGGGGCAGTCCAGCGCCCGGACGGCGGCCCCCGCCGCTTTCGCCAGCGCGCGCCAGGAGTCGCTGACCACCGCGATGCCGACCCCGGCGAGGACCAAGGGCAGCACGGCTTCCCGGTGTTCCACCTCGACCGCGAACCGGCTGCCCGGAGCCTGGCGCAGCACGGCGTCGGCCACGCCGCGCATCCCCGTGCCTTGCTGGCCCACGATGAGCGCGGCCCCGGCGAGTTCGGCGGGACGGACCGGATCCCCGGCGGGAAGCGCCGCCTCGTCACGGCCCAGCAGGGCGAAACGCTGGGTCTCCAGGTGCAGCGCGTCCAAGCCGGGAAGCGCCGCGGCCGTCGGCGAGGCCGCCACCACACCGAGTTCGGCGTCGCCGGTCGTGAGCATCTTCACCACGTCGGCGGGGGTGCTCGCCGCGCGGACCGAGATCCGCACGAGCGGGTTGACAACGGCGAAGGCGGCGATCAGGTCCGTGAGCGGGCTGACCGATTGCGACGGCATCGAGGCGATGACCAGTTCTCCGCCGAGAAGACCGTCGACCGCTTCCACCGTCGCGCGGGCGAGGTCCAGCCCGCGCATGACCTCACGCGCGGGCGCCACGAGAGCGTGTCCGGCAGCCGTCAGCACCAGGCGGCGGCCGGTGCGGTGGAACAGAAGGCTTCCCAGGTCCCGCTCGAGCGTGCGCAAGGCTTGGGAGACCGAAGGCTGGGCGACGAAAAGCAGTTCGGCGGCCCGATGGACGCTTCCCGCGTCGACGACGGCCAGGAAGTACCTCAACTGACGAGCATCCACGTCGCGCCTCCTCGTGATCGATAGCCGAGGCCTATCACCTTGCCAGCAACCCGGTCTTGGACCGGCGAGGCGCCCCAGGGGCTTACTGGGTCGCTACGAGGGACGGCACCGGCGCCGGCCCGTCGCGAGTCCCGAGGAGGGCACCGTGTCCGATGCCTGGCTCCTGGCCCACACCGGCATCGCCATCGTGGGCATCGTCGTGCTGATCACCTGGCTCAGGACGCCGCCGATCTTCGGCCTGCTGATCGGCGCCACCTATCTGGGCCTGGCCACCGGCCTCGGGGCGGGCGGCACGACCGAAGCGCTGGCCGCCGGATTCGGTGACGTGATGGCCGAGATCGGCCTGCTCATCACCTTCGGCGTCGTCATCGGCTCACTGCTCACCGCCACGAACACGCTCCATCGTGTCCTGGAGCGGCTGCTGGGTGTCTTCGGGGAGAAGCGGGTGCCGATGGTGTTCGCGGTTTCCCTGTCGACCGTGTTCACGTCGATCTACTCCGACGTGGTCCTGGTGCTCACCGCGCCGCTGGCCCGGCGCCTCGGATCCCGGCTGGGTCCGAAGGGGATCGCGCTCATGGGCGGCGCGCTGACCGCGGGGATCGAGGTCGGGCTGGTCTTCGTCGTCCCCGGAGTGGCCGCGCTCGCCGTCGCGGGCCTTCTCCGGGTGCCGCTCGGGGAGATGTTCCTGTTCGGGCTGGCCGTCGGTCTCCCCACCGCCGTGCTGACCACGCTGGTCTTCACCATGCTGCTGCGCCGGACACTCCGCTGGGATCCGGCCGCCGACGAACTGGCGACCGAGCGCACCGACGGCACTGCTGACACTGATGACGCTGCTGACACCGCGCCCGTCACCACAACGGTCGTCCGTCAGTTGCCTCTGTCGCTGTCCGTCTCCCCGGTGCTGCTGACGCTCGCGTTGATCGCCCTCGGCGCGCTCGCCAGTGCCTTCCGGTTCCCGCTGGGGCCCGTCTCGCTGCCGACCGAGCCGGTGATCGCCATGGCGATCGGCGCCGGGCTCGCGCATCTGCTGGCCCGGCGCGTCCTGCCGCGGCACGAGGTCAACGCGGCCGTGGGCAAGGCACTGGCGCTGGCCGGACCCATTCTCGTGCTGTCCGGGCTTTCCGGCTCGGTCGCCGAGGTGATCGGGAAATCGGGGCTGCGCGATGTGCTGGCGAGCTCGTTCGGCACCGGTTTCCTGCCACCGCTGGTGCTCGTCTGGCTGATCGCCGCCGTGCTGCACATCGCGATGGGATCCATCTCGATCTCCGCGATCACCGCGGCGGGCATCCTCGCGCCGATCGCGGGCTCACTCGGGGTCCCGGTGGTGCTGGTCGCCCTCGCCGCCTGCTCCGGCGCGCTGTTCCTCCCTCATGTCAGCAGCAACTTCTTCTGGATGTTCCAGTCACTGCTCGGGCTGAGCACGCGGGGCACGTTCAAGACGCACACCGTCGCCATGTCGCTGGCGTCGGTGCTCTCACTCCCGATCGTGCTGCTGCTCGGCCTCGTCGTCTGACGGCGAAAGTCACTCACGCCAACGGTTGTTGAGGAAGGCGTCGTCCTCGTCGTCCACCGGTGCCGGACGACGGGGAGCGCGCCGGGGCACGTCCCGCCCCACGCGGGCGGGCGGCTCCGGGGTGAACGGAGCCGCCGAGTCCTCGAAGGCAGGGGCGTCGTCGAACGCCGACGCGTTCCCCGGCTGGGCGTGCGACCTGTCGGTGTTCCAGCCTGACTTCGTCTTGCGCTCCCCCAGCTCCCGCCGGTTCTCGACGTAGCGCTGGGCGGTCATGACCTGCTTGGTCATGACCTCCTGCGAGCTGGCCTTGAGCTCGTCGGCCTTCTTGTCCCGCAGGCCCCTGCGCTCCGCCTGCTCGCGGACGAGACCGTCCAGAGTCGCCTTCATGGCCGAGGTTTCATCGACGCTCATCTGCTTCTCCCCTGCCTCGGACTACCGCCTGCGGGTGGACGGCTGATCCTCATCGTCCAGCAACGAACCGGTGATCCGGCCGGTGGGTTCGTTGATCTGGTCGAATACCTCGCCCTCGATCCGGTACGCGCGGTTGCTCCGTTCCTGGTCACCGCCGCCGCCCTGGCCGCCACCGCCGCCCATGCCACCCATCGGCGGCATCGCGCCGCCCATGGGCGCTTGACCGGGCGACGATCCGCTCATCGGGGCGGACGGGGCACCCGCGGGCACGGCCTGGTGATGCGACCCGCCACCGCCGGTGTGCACGCCTTCGGTCAGCGACTGGCCTGTCGCGGGGCTCGCGGTCTCGAACGGGGCCGAGATCGCCGGGCCGCCGCCGCCGTGACTACCGCCGCCGCCGTGGCTGCCGCCGCCACCGCCGGAGCCACCGCCTTGGCCGTCACCGGCGCCGATGCCGCCACCGCCGAGACCGTCCGGAACGGTTCCACCACCACCGTGGTGCGGGGTGAGGCCCGGCCGGGAGTCGGGCTGAACCGTCCCGGTGAGGGGCTTGGCCGGATGCGAGGAGGTGTCCGTGGGGTCCTTGTCTTCGCCGAGGGTGTACGTGGTCGGCTTGCCGTTGCCGTCGTCGACGGTGACGACAGTCGGCCCGGACGGACCGTCGGGACGTTCGGCGGTGATCTTCACATCGCCGTCCTGGAAGTGGATCTTGCCGTCCGGCCCGGGGCGATGGACGTCGTCCTTCTTCCCGTCCCCGTCGGGAGCGGAGCCCAGCTTGGACTCGTCGCCGTCCTCGGTCCAGTCGAGTTTGAAGTCCTTGGCCGGACCGGAACCGTCGCCGACCTTGATCTCCATCTCGCCGTCTTTGTCCGGCTCGGTCATCTCGAAGGTCTTGTCACCCTGCTTGACCTTGAGAGTCTCGCGTTCGCCGTCCTCGGCCTTGTCCTTGTCACCGTCTTCACCGGGTTTGTCACCGGTCAGCTTGTCGCCGTCTTCACCCGGCAGGTTGTCGTCGAGCTTGTCGAGCGCCTCGGAGGCCTTCTTCTTCGCGTCTTCAGCGGCCTTTTCGGCGTCTTGCTTGGAATCGCCGTCCTTGGAGTCAGGGTCCTTGGGGTCGCCGGGTTTGGAGTCGGTGTCGCCCAGGCCGCCACCAGGGGCGTCGCCCATCTTGTCCAATGCTTCCGACGCCTGCTTCTTCGCGTCTTCAGCGGCTTTTTCGGCTGCTGCCTTGGCTTCGGAGGCCGCGTCCGTGCTGCCACCGCCGGGGCCGCCACCGGTTCCGCCGCCACCCGGACCGGAGCCGCCACCGCCGAGGTCGCCACCGCCGGGACCGTCGCCCAACTTGTTCAGCGCTTCGGACGCCTGCTTCTTCGCGTTTTCGGCAGCCGCCGCGGCCTGCTTCTTGGCTTCTTCGGCCGCGGCCTTCTGCTCGTCGCCGGATGACGGCGGCGGAGCCGAGCCCGAGGGCGAGGTCTGGTCCTTGCTCGGGTCCGGACCGCCACCGGTGCCACCGCCACCGGGACCGGAGCCGCCGGCACCGCTCTCGGGAATCTTCACATCCGGGACGGGCGGGGGCTTCTGATCTCCCGAGGGACCGGTGCCGCCACCCGAACCGGAGCCCGAGCCACCACCGGAGCCGCCCTCGGGAATCTTCACGTCGGGGATGGGCGGGGGCTTCTGGTCACCCGACGGACCGGTGCCGCCACCCGAACCCGAGCCCGAGCCGCCACCGGGGCCGCCGCCAGTGCCCGAGCCGTCGCCGGGACCTCCACCCTGGCCACCGCCTTGACCGCCACCCTGGCCACCGCCGCCCTGACCGCCGGTGAAGTCCGGGCCGCCGTTGCCCGGGCCGCCGGGTCCGCCGCCCTTGCCGCCGGCACCGCCCGCGCCGCCCTTGCCGTCCGCGCCTTGGAACTCGTTCTTGACCTTGCCCATGACCTTGTCGAGCTCGTCGTAGGCCTGGTTGACGAAGTCCTTGGTCTCCTTGCAGTTCTTCTCGAAGCCCAGGTAGATGGTGGTCCACATCTCGGGCATGAACTGCTTCTGGATCCACTGCTTGGCGAGGTTCTGGCCCGCCTTCTTGAACTCGTCGTCGTCACAGCAGCTGTCGTTGTTCAGCTGCTGAACGAGGTTGGAGCCGAAGTTGGCGTCCATCCACCCCGCGATCGCGCCGAGGTCCTCCTTGCCGCTCTTCTCGCCGGCGGCGATGGCGACGACCTTCTGCGCCATCGGGAAGTCGGCCTTGCCGACCACCTCTTTGTAGCCCTTGACGACCTCGTCGGCCTTCTCCTTGCAGAGCTTGAACACGGCGGTGGCGGTGTGCAGCGTCGCTTCGCTCGCGGTGTTCAGCGTCTGGGAGAGTTTTTTGGCCTTGGGAAGGATCTTCTCGTTGTAGTTCTCCGACGAGGCGTCCGCGGCTTTCCCGGTCCAGGTCCCGTACAGGGTGTTCAGCTGGGATCCGGTGTCGTCCATGGTCTTGTCGACGGTCTTCGAGCCGGTCTTGAAATGCGCGGCGTCGTCGACGAAGTTCTTGAAGTTGATGCCGCGCTGCTCGTCGAAGGGCTTCTTGATGTCCTTCTCGAAGTCGAGCGCGCGACTGGTCCCCTTGCAGTCATCAGGGAGCTTCGCCAGCAGGGAACCGAAGGTCTGGAACACCTTGAGCGCGGGCATGGCGGCGTCGAAGATCTCGTCCGACGTCTTGGTCCCGCCGCCGTCCGGCGTGGGTTCCTTCTTGCCGTCCAGCTTCTTGTCGCCTTCGTCGACGGCCTTCGTCTCTTCGTTCTGGGTGAAGCTGGCCTGATCGCCGGCGGCCTTCGCGCCCCCGTAGACCTTCTTGGTGTCGCCGTCGTAAGGCATGAACGGCAAGGCGTTGTAGGTCTCCGCGTATTTCGCGGCTTCCTTACGCTTGTCCTTGATCTCCTGCGGCTCCTGGTCCGCGCTCCACGGCGGCGGCGCCGGATGCGTCTTGATCCACGAGCCGATGAGCGCGGTCTTGTTGCCTGGTGGCACGCTCGGGTCGTCGAGGACGGCCTTGACTTGGGTCCAAGTGAGTTCGTCGGCCACTAGCGCATCCCCGTCTTGGTGATCTTGTTCTTCGTCTCGTCCTCATTGGCGCCGTAGGTGGTACTCGCCGTGGAGAGGTTCGTGCCGAACGAGCCGAGCGTGGTGCTGTACCCCTGGACCGAGGCCCACAGCGCGGCCACACCGTCGGTGTACTTCTTCGAGTGGTCACCGTGCGCCTGGCCGAAACCGGCGGCGTTCACGGGCGTGCTCGACAGATCGGGATTGTCTTCGAGCAACTGCTCCGTCAGCTTTCCGATGTTCTTGGACGCCGATGAAAGCGCCTCGGTCGCCGCGGTAAAGCCCCCGCTCATTCTTCTCAGCGCCTTTCGTCGGATCCGTCGGCCTTACCGTCGAGTGCCTCTGCGAGCACTTCCGCCACCGACCCGATGTCGGTGAACCGGTCCAGCTGGTCCAGATCAATCCTCACGTCGTGGTAGATCTCCAGCGCCGACAGGAGTTTTATCCGTCCTTTGGAGTCGATACCCAGCTCTTCGAGCGGTGCGTCGAACTCGATTTCGGCGGGATCAAGCCGAAAAGTCTCGCTGACGACCTTCACGACCTCCGCGCGGTGATCACCCACGAGGCCGACTATAACGCGCCTTAGCCGCCGCTCGCGCAACCTTGCCACTGGAAGTGCGCGGAAGGTCACCGGAGGGAACCAGACGTACGGATCGCAACGTCAGATCATGTTCACGTGACACCGCACGCAATACCACCCGGGTGACTTCTTTGACATCCGCTTCGGCGTTCTTTGCCCATTCGGCTACCAACATCGCCCCTTCACCCATTTCGTCCGCCACGCCGAATGCCGCGACGCGGTCTCGACGGATGGCGGGATGCGCTTCCCCTGCCACCGCCTCGATGTCCTGCGGGTGGAAGTTGCGGCCGTCGATGACGATCAGATCCTTGAGCCTGCCGGTGATGTAGAGGTCGCCGCGGTGGAACACGCCGAGGTCGCCGGTGCGCAGCCAGCCGCCGACGCCGCCGAGTTCGCCCCCGAACGTGGCGGCGTCACCGCGGCCCCAGTAGCCGGACGCGACGTTCGGGCCGTGGATCCAGATCTCTCCGACGAGGCCGTCGGGCTGTGTCGCCCCGTCACTGACGATCCGGACCAACTGGCCGAGGGGGCGGCCGACCGAGACGAGTCCCTGGCCGTCGGGCACCTCGGTCGCCCGGCCCTGCGCGAGGGCTTCCCTGTCGAACACCGCGCCCCGCGGTCCTTCCTCACCCGCGCTCGCGACGTACACGGTGGCTTCGGCCAGACCGTAGGACGGACGGTGGGCTTCAGGCCGGAAGCCGCGCGGACCGAAGGCCTCCTGGAACCGCGCGACCGTGCGCGGCTGGACCGGCTCGGCGCCGTTGAGCGCGACTCGCACGTCGGAGAGGTCGAGGTCGTCCCCTGCCTCTTCGGCGGCATCGACGGCCAGGTCGAACGCGAAGTTCGGCGCGGCGGTGAACACGGCCGGATGATCGGCGAGCTGACGCAGCCACCGCACGGGCCGGTGCACGAACTCGGCGGGCGACATGAACACCGACCGCGCGCCGGCGTAGACCGGCAGGCAGAGAAGCTGGATCAGACCCATGTCGTGGAAGAACGGGATCCAGCCGGCGCAGGTCGTACCCTCGTCGACGACGTAGGCCCGGCTCGCCTGCCAGCAGGCGGCGGTGACCGCCCGATGCGGGATCACCGCACCGGCCGGCTCCCGCGTCGACCCGGACGTGTACTGCAGGTACGCGGGACTCTCGGGGGTGACGGGAAGCGGATCGACGCCCGGCCCGGAGAGTTCGTCGACCACGATCAGGTGGTCGGGTGTCCCGGCTTCGCGCACTTTCGCGGCGGCGGCCGAAGACGTCAGCCAGCCCCTTGCTCCGCAGTCCGCCAGCACTCCGGTGAGCCTGCCTCGCTGCGACGGGCTGGCCGGCGCCATCAACGGGACGGCCACCAGCCCGGCGGCGAGCGCGCCGAAGAACGCCAAGGGGTAGTTCAGGTCCTGGCCGGTGAGCACTGCGACCCGATCACCCGGCCGTGTGACCTCGCGCAGCGCCCCCGCGACCACCCGCACCCGGGAGACGAACTCCGTCCAGGTGACCGTGTTGTCCACGCCCGCGCTGTGATCCTGGTGCGTGAACAGCGGGCGCTGGTCGGCTTCGCGAGCGAACAACCGCTCGACGATCGAGGTGCGCAGCACCTGCTCCGGGACCTCCACCGGCGACGCGGTCATGTCCCGCAACCTACTGGAACCGCCGGACGGCTGCCGGGACGGGCCCGCGCCGGGTCACCATGGTCGTGGGGGTTGGGGGGGGGGGGGGGGGCCCGCGCCCCCCCCCCCCCCCGCCCCCCCCCCCCCCCCGCCCCCCCCCCCCCCGGCCGCGG
>NZ_JBVJLY010000001.1:125702-497796 GCF_055584485.1 Amycolatopsis sp. NPDC102522
CACCACCTGCAACCCCCGCAGGCGCGCCGGCCCGGCCCCCCGCCGGGACACCTTGTCCTTGCTTTTTTTTGGATTTTACAACCAAAAAAAAAACACACGACCACCTCGACCCACGCTTTGCGGAACCTCGCCCTTCTAAGCCGCGTGAGGCGAGGTCAGTTCACGGTCACGGTCGCGAGTGAGGCGTCCTGGCCGGGGTCCATGGCGCACGGCAGGTCGAAGGTGCCGAGATCCGTCGGCGTCCCGTCCGCCCGCTTCGGCGTGACCTTCCCGGTGAAGGTGCCGCCCACGGTGAAGGCGATCGAACCGGGCTTCTTCACGGTGAGGCCGGGGATCGGACCGGTGATGACGATTCCCAGCGGGCCGTCCTGCGGCACGGCGGCGACCGGGAAACCCAGGCCGTTGAGCGTGACACCGAGTTCGGTGCCGTTGTAGTCGACGCCGACGTTCGCCGACGCGGTTCCCTCGATCGTCGCCGCGCCGATCAGGTTCAGCGCGGAGACGATGTCCCCGTCGAGGGAGACGGCCACCGAGAAGCCGGTGACGTCGATCGGAGAGCCGACGGCGACCGCGTCAGGGAAGGACGCCGTCACCGTGGCGGCGACTTGACGCGCTCCGATGAGCGGCATTTCGCAGGTGAAGGTCAGGTTCTTGGTCACCGGTCCGGGCAGCGGAGCGGCGGAGGCGGCGCCGGCGGGCAAGGTGACCGCGGCTCCGGCGAAGACGAGTGCGGTGGCGATCCGGGCGAGGGGTCTCAGGGACGAAAAGCGCGTCATGGAAATCCTCCGGTCGGGAATTCGGGAGAAAGAGCGGCGAAAGCCGGAAAGCGTGTGCAGGAAACGTTACGACGCGGTGAACCCGTCAACAACACACCACCGTGCTCGTATCGATTCAGGCGGACCGGCCGCGATTGTTCTTGTCATTCGGCGACGATTTCCCCGCCTGATTATTGCCAGGTCGGTCACCCATTCTCAGGGGATCGCCGCCGCAACGCGTCCAGTCCCTCTTGCCAGCGTCGCCGCCGTTCGGCGGAATCCTGTTCCCACCAGGGAGTGCCACGTTCGCCCAAGGCGACCTTGGCGAGGTGCACGCGCGACCGGGCGTCTCGTTCCGCCTCGCTGTCCTGAGCGCGGAGCGACGCGCCGACGTCCCGCCTGGCACGCATCAACAGCCTGCGCAGGTGCGCCGCCGCCTCCTCCGGAATCTCCGGATCGGTCGCCCGCCAGCGCCGTCCGTCGATCACGACGAAGTGCCCGTCCGACTCGGCCATCTCATCAGGGTCGCACCGTTCGCATCGTCCTGCCGGTCACGAGACCAGCGTGGCGGTGAACAGCCCCTCGACCCGCAGGTGTCGCGCACATCGCCACGCGGCGGCCAGGGCTTATACCTCTGACCACGTAGTCGCCGCGAGGGCCGAACAGACCTACCGGGCGCCGCCGACCCACCCGAAATCCGTTCGAAGTCGTTTACTCTTGTTAATTTCGGACAGAAGACCGGACAATTATCGCCATTTCCCGAACTCGGCCGCACACTCGGCGAGCAGTGTGTTTCTTTCCCCCGCCCTTGGAGGAGTCACCATGCGTCGAAGAATCGCCCTGGCACTCGGCGGCGCCGCCGTCCTGACCGCGAGTCTCGCTTCCGCCGCCCTCGCCCCCGTCGCGCAGGCCTCCCCCGGACTGATCGCCGCCATGCAGCGAGACCTCGGGCTCACCGCCGCGCAGGCCTCGACCCGGCTCACGCAGGAAATGATCGCCTCGCGCGTGATGCCCGCCGCGCAGCAGGCCGCCGGTGCCGCGTTCGGCGGTGCCTGGTTCGACCCGGCGCGCGGCGAACTCGTCGTCGGGGTGACCGATCCCGCGGCGGCGTCCGCCGTCCGGCAGGCCGGCGCCGAACCCGTCGCCGTCGCGACCAGCGCCGCCAAGCTCGACGCCGCGAAGGCCGAAATCGACCAGTCGGTCAAGAGCCTCCCCGCTCCCGCCGCCGTCAGCGGCTGGCGCACCGACCCGCGCGGTGGCAGCGTCGTGATCACCGTCCAGCCCGGCACGCACGGCTCCGACGTCGAAGACTTCCTTGCCAGGGCGAGGAAATCCGGTCCGGTCACCGTGGTCACCGCCCCCAAGGCCGAACCGTTCGCGGCGGGCACCGTCGGCGGCGACCCGTACTACATCAACGGGAACACCCGCTGCTCGATCGGGTTCTCCGTCCAAGGCGGGTTCGTCAGCGCCGGTCATTGCGGCGGTTCGGGGAGTTCCGTCGTCGGCTGGGACAACTCGGCGATGGGCAACTTCGCCGGTTCTTCCTTCCCCGGCAACGACTACGCGTTCATCCGGATCGGCAACGGCTGGTGGACAGCGCCGGTCGTCCTCGGCTGGGGCACGGTGAGCGACGCGCTCGTCCGGGGCTCGTGGGTCGCGCCCGTCGGCACGTCGGTGTGCCGGTCCGGTTCGACGACGCACTGGCACTGCGGCACCGTGCTGGGGCACAACGAGACGGTCAACTACTCACAGGGCGCCGTCCACCAGATGACCCGCACCAACGTCTGCGCGGAACCCGGTGACTCCGGTGGCTCCTTCATCACCGGCGACCAGGCGCAGGGAGTCACCTCCGGCGGCTGGGGGAACTGCGGTTCCGGTGGTGAGACCTGGTTCCAGCCGGTGAACGAGATCCTGCAGACCTACGGCCTGGCACTCGTCACCGCGTAAGAACCACGCGTCGCGAAAGCCACTTTCGGGACATCTGACGTCCCGAAAGTGGCTTTCGCGACACAACCCTCCACAGTGGACTCCGGCACCAGGACGGCTACGGTTTCGGCACGTAGGAGGGCAACGCGTCGAGACTGTGCCGCACGGCCTCGGCACCGTATTCGAGCATCTGACGCTCGTACTCGCCGACGGCACCGACGAGGTCCCGGCGTCCCTCGGCGGCCTCGATCAGGCAGCGGCGCAGCAGATCCGCGTCGCGCAGGGCGGTGTTCGCGCCGTTGCCACCGGTCGGAGAGGTGGCGTGGATCGCGTCGCCGAGCAGCGTGACCGGCCCGGGAGCCCAGCGCTCGCGGGGCTCGACCACGCGGATGGAGAGCAGAGTGCTGTTGTCCGGATCGGACTGCTCGATGAGCGCCCGCAGTTCCGGATGCCATCCGTCCATTCTGGACAGGGCGGCTTCCTGCGGTGTCGAATCACCGAGCGAGCCGTTCGGCGGCAGGATCATCGCCCATCGCACGTAGTCACGGACGTCGGGAAGGGTCACCTCGGGCGCCAACCGCTCGGCCGCCTCCTTCGGCGGGGTGCGGAACCGCATCGCCCCGAGCAGCAGGCTCACCCCGTCCCCGGCGATCTTCGAACCGAAAGCCTTCGACAGTCCGGAAAAGCGCTCGGTCAACGTCGTGCGGCCGATGACGAACCGGACGCCCGTGTCGGTCGGAGTGGTCCGCGGCGAAAGCGTGGCTCGAACGGCGGAGTTGACCCCGTCCGCCCCGACGAGCAGGTCGGAGGTGACCGGGTCACCGTGGGCGAAGCGGGCGTCGACCTTGCCCTCGGCCAGGGTTTCGTAACCGGTCAGCGCGGCACCGGTGTGCACGGTGAGACCGGTCAGCAGCAGGTGCCGGAGCACGTGCCTGTCGACCACCGTCCCGGTCCGGCCGGGGCCGAGTTCGCCGATCGTGTTCAGCCGCGGGTCGAGGATCAGGCGCTCACCGTAGGCGTCACCGACGATCGCGTCCAGCAGTGGATGCCAGCGTGACGGCAGGCAGCCGCGCACCGCTTCGAAACCCGCCGGGTTCAGCACGAGCCGGTAGCCCTGGAACCGCGCGGTGATCGCCGGATCCCGCTCGTACACGGCGGCTTCGACCCCGGCGCCACGCAGGCCCTGCGCCAAGGCGAGGCCTCCCAGCCCGGCTCCGGCAATCGAAACTCGCATCACAAACCTCCCGAACACGACGTAACGAACTTAGTTCGCTCTGTACGAACTAAGTACTACTCGGCGAACTAAGTTCGTGTCAAGCTAGAGTGACCGGCATGCCCTCCGATCCCCGGCAACGCCGAGCAGCCCGTCACGCCCAGCCCGCCGGAGAACCCGGGACACCACCACGCAAGAAACCCATCACGGTCGACCGGATCACCGACGCCGCCCTGCAGGTCGTGGCCACCGAGGGCTACGACGCGCTGACCATCCGCCGGGTCGCCGCGGTGCTGGGCGCCGGGCCGTCGTCCCTGTACGCGCATATCGTCAACAAGGACGACATCGACGATCTGCTGGTCGGGCGGCTCTACGCCGAGGTCGTGCTCCCCGAACCCGACCCGGCCGAATGGCGGCGACAACTCCGCGACGTCTACACCCAGATCCGCGACCAGTACCTGAAATACCCCGGGGTCTCCCGCGCCGTACTGGGCACGGTCCCCACCAACCTGCACACCCTGAAGGTGCGCGAAGGACTTCTGACGATCCTGCTCGCCGCCGGGATCGAACCGCGGACAGCCGCCTGGGCGCTGGACGCCTTGTCCCTCTACGTCAGCGCCTACGCCCTGGAACAGTCGCTGGTCCAGCAGCGGCGGAAGGACCCGGAGCAGGAATGGGTCGTCAGCCGCGAGGAGCTGCTGAGCCGTTTCGCCGCCCTGCCGGCCGACGCGTTCCCGCAGACCCGGCGCCACGCCGCCGAGCTGACGTCGGGCAGCGGCCACGACCGGTTCGCCTTCACCCTCGGCCTGATCATGGACAACCTCGCCCCAGGCGCGGTTCCATCGGACGGTCCCGCGATCGAGGCTGTTCGGCCCTAGCCACTCGTCCGCTCCCCGAGAACCGTGGAACCGGTCCATTCCCGCGAAACACCGGTCAACGGCGCCCGGGGAAAGGGATCCGATGTTCCGCACCGCCATCCCGGTCGGCCGGTGGGCCGGAATCGCCGTACGAGTCCACTGGTCGGTTCTCCTCGTGCTCTTCCTGATCACCGATCTCCTCGCCTCGGCGGTCCTCCCCCGGGCCGCGCCCGGAGCGAGCGCCGGGTGGTACTGGGGGACCGGCGGGCTCACCGCCGTGGGTTTCCTCGCCTCGCTGCTGCTTCACGAGCTGTCCCACGCCGCGGTGGCGCGGCGGCACGGTGTCGGGGTCAAGAAGATCACGCTGTGGATGCTCGGTGGCGCCGCGGAACTCAAAGACGAACCCTCGACGCCGAAGGCCGACTTCCAGATCGCGGTGGCGGGCCCGATCGCCAGCGTGCTGATCGGCGCCGCCGGGCTCGGCTCCGCCGTCCTGGTGGCGGACGTCGTGCATCCGCTGCCGGTCAGCGGCCTGGCGTGGCTCGGTGCCGGCAATCTCCTGCTCGCGGTGTTCAATCTGCTGCCCGGTGCGCCGCTGGACGGCGGCCGGATCCTGCGCGCGGCGGTCTGGTCACGGCGCGGCGACCGGGCCCGCGCCGGAGCCGTCGCCGGCCGGTTCGGTCAGGCCCTCGGCGCGACCATCGGGATCACGGGACTCGCGCAGCTGCTCCTGTTCGGCCGGTTCGCCGGACTGTGGCTCGTCCTGCTCGGCTGGTTCCTGATCTTCGCCGCGCAGGCCGACTTCGCCGCGGGCCCGCTGCGTGAACGGCTCGGCGGGATCCGGGTCGGCGAGATCATGAACTCCTCCCCGACCGTCGCGCCCGGCTGGTGGACGGTGGACGCCTTCGCCGAACACGCGGCGGGCGCCGGCCATGATCGGGTTTTCCCGGTGCTGTCGTTCGACGGTGTTCCCGTCGGCGTCGTCAGTCTCGGGGACCTGACCCGGGTTCCGGCCGGCGCCCGCCGCGCGACGAGGGTCGCGGACGTGGCGCGCGAGGTCCAGGCGGTCACCGTCGTCGGCGTCGACACCAAGGTGACCGAACTGATGAATCGCGTCTTCCTCCGGCACGGCCGGGATCTCGTCCTGGTCACCGAGTCCAGCACGCTCGCCGGCGTGGTGGGCGCCGGCGACCTGGCCAGGGCCGTCGAGCTCGCCACGCTGGGCCACCGTCCACGGGCCTCGGCCCCGCACTCGCCAGGGGACCCGCGGTGAGCCCTCTCATTTCGCCGCGCCAGGGCCTGTGCGCGGCCGCAGCAAGAGCCCAGGTGGCAATTCCACCTCGAGCCCCATGATCGTCGCGGTCGGCCGGCGGCGGGGCCACCACCCCGTCGTCGTGACGTCGATCAGGTCGTCGGTGAACGCCTTGCGTTGCGCCGGTGTCACCGCGTGCCAGCGCATCTTGAACGCGGGCCTCACCGGCGCGATGAACGGCCGCACCGGCTCGTGGGCACGGGCGAACACGGCTTCGAAGTTCCGGTCCGGCACGTAGCCCAGCTCCAGGTCGATCAACGGCTCCGGTCCTCCTGCCCGGTGATGACACCGTGCGAGGATCCGGGCGATCTCGTCGACCGCCAGCCGCACGGAACCGGGGATCTGGTCCTGCCACCAGCCGAGGAAGGGCGCGTTCAGCGACTGCGCGGTGAGTTCGTCCGGCAGCACGATCACCGCCCGGACCGCGGTACCGGTGAGCTCCACGTGGAGCCGCGTCCATCGGCTGTCGGTGTCGAGGAAGAACCGCGGCAGCGGCACCGAGGTGTCGGCGCCGAGCCGGATCCGCTCCTTCACCGCGACGAACGGGTGGTCCGACGGTTCGGGATCCGTCGCGTGACGGCCGCTCCGGCCGTCCGGCAGGACGAACACGAATTCGAGGCGATCTCCGGCAAGCTTCAACCCGGCAGGGAACAGCGAACCGAGACCACCCATGAGCGCCGAGCCGGTGACGAGTGCGTTATGGCTGGACGCGCCTGCGGTCATCGTCGGCTCCCTCCGATCCGGGTGGTCGCCGCCGTACCCGCTGCCTTCAGACCTGCAGTTCCGTCTCGATGCGCTTGAGATAGTGCCGGGCCAGCGCGAGATTCGACTGGTCCCGGTCCAGCACCAGGTACAGGAACAGGGAACTCCTGGCGCTCACCGAATCCAGCAGGCGGATCAGGTGGTACTGGCGGTGCAAAGTGATGAGGATGTCCTCGATGCTGTCGTTGAGCGCGAGCGCGGACATGACGCGGAGCTTCGACCTGACGACATCGGTGTTACCCGCCGCCGCGACCTCCAGGTTGAGCCAGTCACCGCCCCCGCTGGTGCCGAGCGACATCCCGCTCTCGTAGTCGACCAAGGCGACGCCGACGGCCCCGGCGATCGACATGGATTCCTTCATGGCGTTTTCGATGTTCATCAAACTCCACTTCTTCGTTTCGATCGACGCCTAAGCGGCCAGGATCGAGCTGATCCGGTCGATGACCGGACGGCATTCGAAAAGAAGGCGGCCGACATTCAGCTGCCGGTCTCCCATGATGACCATGAGTGCCATCCGGTCGATGGCGTACACGGCCATGTATCCCTCACTGCTGAACACCACTGTCTGCCTGAGCGTGCCCTTGCCGGTCACCTCGGCCGCCTGGCGCGCGATCCCGAGATTCGCGGCGGCGAGCGCGGAGACCTCCGCGGGATCGATACTCTTCGCCGCGTCAGCGACGATGGGTATTCCGTCGACCGCGGCTATCACCGTGTCGGTCACTCCGGCGACGTTGTCCCGCAGGGTCCGCAGTTCGGCGATCAGTGCATCGAAATCCACTACTCATACTTCCTGTTTCAGAGGGCCCATCAGGAGATTCCACGACGAACAGCACTCTGACGACCGATCCGAAAGAATCTTCGGAACGGCACGGCATTCACATCTCAGGGCCACTCCGCGTGAACTCGATTCATTGAAGCCGGTACGGGGCAATGATCACTCGATGGGGTTTCTCGACCGCGAAGGACCGTACCACCGGCGTTAGCCCCTATCTATGCGTTTCCCGCACTCGGCATGGGTATCACGCGATCGGGTCAAACACTTTCCGTGTACGCACCAGGTCGCCAGATCATCCGCCACGGCACCACCCGAAACCGGGGCGGTACGCGAATTCCCGACGATCCGGGAAAGACAGCGGAACGTCTACCAAACGGCCACTCGCGGAGTCAGGGCGTCGTCGAGCGCGTTCTGCCGGCCGGCTTCCGGATTCTGGTACTCCTTGACCATGCCGTCGGTCGTCAGATACTCCTCGGGCCGGTCCGGCGGGCCGGCCGCGGTCAGCAAAGTGGTCGCCGGATTCTCGATCTCGTAAGGGCCGTTCTCGCCGTCTTTCTTCTCCCGGTAGAAGCGGGTGATCGCCAGTCCGTTGCTCACCGCCGCTTTCGCCCCGAGATGCACGATCAGCCTCTGGCCCGCGTCCGCCTGCCATCCTTTCTTCCACATCGGGGCCGCGAGAACCGGGACGAGAAGATGAGTGGCCCCCACCGCGATGAGATGGTGCTGACGCTCCGGGCGGGTGAAGTCCTCGCACACCTGGACGGCGAATCGCCCGGCCCGGGACTCGAGCACGGTTATCAGGGAATCGTGGGAGATGCGTTCGTCGCGTTTGACCCCGCCGAGCTCGATCTCGTACTCCTTCTGCTTCTCCACCGTGAAGCAGAATCCCGACATCTTGTCCTGGGTGAGCATCGGCTCGACCCAGCCGTTGCGGTGCACGAGGACGGCGCGGTTCGGCGGCCGGTTACCGGCCGGGGGCGGCCCCGCCTTCGTCACCGGGCCGGTTCCCAGGAGAAGCCACGTGAGCGAGCTTTCCTCGGGCCGCGGCGTGGCCCTGAGCCGCTCGCGCCATCGCTCGAGAACGCTGTCGTCCAAACAACCCTCGGGGAGGATGGCCAAGACCGCCCCGCTTTTGTCGAGAGCGTTCAGCGCCTTCGCAATCCGGTCGCCGAGCCGCTCGCTGTCGGGTCCGACGGTGTAGAACCCGCCTTCGGGATGATCCGGTTCCCAGCGCAGGTCGGCCGGTTCGGCCAGCAGCGGCAGTTGCGCGATCTTGAGCGGCGACCTCGGGAGGTCACGGACGGCGGCGACCCGGGAAAGCTGCAGGTTGACGCTGACGTACGACGGAATCCGCAGCAGATGGACGAAGTCGTCGAGACCTTCCGGGTCCACGTTCGGCCGGAGCGGGAAGGTGCGGCGAGGCAGGAGGATGCCCCCGGTCTCGTCGTTGAGCCTGCCGTTCATCTCCAGCCGCACCTGAAGGTAGTCAAGCGCCCTGAAGGCCAGATGCGACGTGTCGGCGTTGGCGTCGAGGAGCGCGAGATCCAGGCCGAGCAGGACGCCGAAACCCTTCTGGTCGTCCGGGAAGCCGGAGATCCACTCTTCGGAGAGAAAGCCGGTCGTTCGCACCTCGACCCGAACAGCTTCCTCGATGTCCAGCACTCTCTCGAGCACCGACCAGTCGCTGAGGGTGTCCCCGGGAACGTTCCTGAGCCCGTCGTACAGGTTGACGAACGCGTCGGCAGGATCCATACTTAACACTTCCTTGATTCTGGAGGTGGGGAGCCCATGCCCTCGATGACGACAGCCGCACTGGACACGACGTCGGCGGGCGTGGCGCCCGCACCCGGCAAGACGGCCGAGGACGCGGACGGGCTTTCCCGGGGCTTCGAAACCTGGGCGACCAAGCTGAAAGAGGAGACCGGCGAGGGAAAGGTGCTCGGCGACCACGCGGCTGTCGACCGCTGGGCCGCGGCTGTCGGCAGATGGCTGGTCGATGCCACCCTGCTGGCGGACATCCCGTCGCTGCGGTCCGCGTTGCAAGCCTTCCAGGACTCGGGGATGCGGTTGCAACCCGGCGGCCACACGATGCGCCTCGAAGCCGTCGTGATGGGGTTGGCCGAGGTGGCACAAGCCGCGCTGGACAGGGCGGAGCAGGCGGCACTCGCCGACGACCTGGACCCGAAGTCGTGGGCGGCCACGATGCTGCTGCTGGTGCACCGCGAACCGCACATCACCAGCTCCGACGTCTGTACCCGGCTCGGCGTCCACGAGGCGCAGATCAGCCGCAGCGGGAAGACGCTGATGGAGCGCGGGCTGGTCGTCAAGACCCGGCTCGGCCGGTCGAAAGGCTGGTACGCCACCCCTCGAGGCGAAGCCGTGGCCACCCAGCTCGCAGAACGTGAGAACGGATAACCACGATTCGAGAATCGCGGGGAATGTTCCTTGACGGTGTCGAGAATCGCGCTTTCACCACCCTCCGGGCCGCCGTACCTGCACTAGTCGTCGGCGCCCGGTGGATGGTTACGCGCAGCAACGCCTACGAGACACTTTTTGCTTCAGGTTGTGACCACTTCATGACACTCGCCGCGTGGACAACCGGTTCAGCGCAGACTGGCTTTCGTCGTCCTGAAGTGGCGTGAGCGCTTCGAAAGGCAGTTCGAGCACTCCGGCCTCGGGATGTTTGAGGCATAACCACATCGAATTGCGCCGCGACGGCGGCAAAGTGTCGAAATCCACCAGCGGCCTCGCCATTTCGTCGTTCCGGGCCAGGATGTCGATGCTCGCCCCGGCCAGTTCGGCGACCTCTTCACGGCGCAGCCCGGGAGTCCGCCGGGACCTGCGGGACACCACCGCAGCCCCAGGAGCACCAGTAGTCACAGCAGGGGCGCGTGAAGGACTCCTTCACGTATTTCAAGCGACCAAGGCGGCGGTGACACGTCGGTCAGGGTGGTCGTGAGTGTGTGGATTTTGGTGCGTTGGATGACCAAAATCCACAGTCACGACGTCCTGAGTGACACCTCAAGCTCTCACCCGCGCCCGCTTCCGCCCGGCGCGAGATTCCCGAGCCGACGGGAACAGTTCCCCTACCTACCGGGAAAGATCCGAACCTAGCCTTGGCGGCACCGGTCGGCCATGTCGGCAACATTCCTTGTCTCCCAACGGACTGGACCCGCGCCGGTATGTCTCGTGAACCACCGCGGGTATCCGACCATGGAGGATGTGTGACTGAACGAGAAATCGACGGCACGGGACTGATCGGCCGGGCGATGACGAGCGTGGCGGCATGACCGGCGCCACGAAGACAGGCGTTTTCGCCGTACTGCGATCGACCCCCGCTCCCGTCCGGTATCTGCTCGGCGGCGTGCTGGTCAACCAGCTGGGCGCTTTCGTCCAGACGTTCCTGATCCTGTACCTGACTTTTCGGGGCACCTCGGTCGGCTTCGCCGGGATCTGCCTCGCCGCGTACAGCGTCGGGGCGATCTTCGGTGCCATGCTCGGTGGCGAGCTGACCCACCGGTTCGGCGGCCGGGCGACGATCGTGGCGGCGATGACGTGCGCGGCGCCGCTCGTCGCGTCGATCCCGCTGGTCCGGGGAACACCTTTGGTGCTGCTCGCGGTGGTCGCGCTGTGCGGGCTGGCGATCCAGGCGTACCGGCCGGCGGCGGCGGTGCTGCTCGCCGAGTTCATGCCGGACGAGCACAAGGTCATGGGCTTCTCGATGATGCGCATCGCGCTGAACATCGGGGCCGCTGTGGCGCCGCTGATCGCCGCCTTGGTCATCCAGGTGAACTGGGACCTGTTGTTCTGGCTGGACGGTACGACGGCGGCGCTGTGGGCGTTGCTGGCGTTCGTGTTGCTGCCCAAGCAAAGCACGGCCCCGCACGAAGACGGGTCCGGTGGCGGGCCCGTGCCCGTCCTGAGCGCCCGCGCGGTGTACGGGACGCTGGTCCGGGACACCCGTTTCCTCTGTTACCTGGCGGCGGGCATGTTCGGCGTGATGATCTACGCCGGCTGGGTCGCGGTGCTGCCGTTGAACATCGTCGACGCCGGCTATCCGGTGGGCCTGTACAGCACGGTGCTGGTGATCTCCTCGGTCGTGCTGATCACTTGCGAACTGAAGATCACCACGTACATCGTCCGGATCCCCAAGTATCTCGCCGGGTTGTTCGGAAATCTGGTCAGCGCGCTGGGATTCACGCTCTACGGGCTGATGGCGCACCATCCGTTCTTCGTGATCGCCGGCGCGGTGCTGGCGGTGTCCGGCTTGATGATCCACGGACCGAGCACAGCTTCCCATCCGGCCACTTTCCCTGTCGAGCTGAGAAGCCGCTACATCGCGACGAAGGAAACGTTGTCCGGGGTGGCCGCGACGATCGGCCCGGTTTTGGGGCTGTACCTCTGGAGCACCTTCGGCGGCCCGGGGTTCTGGGGCTTCTGCGCGTTGTTGTCCGTCATCGCCGGGTCGATGCACATCTACGGCCTCAAACAGCCACCCGTGGCGAAAGAAGTACCCGAGCCGGAAGTCGTGGGAGAGCGACCATGAACGAATCCAACGGGGTCCTGCTGGTCATCGGCAGCGGACTGAAACTGTATCGCGAATACCTGGTCTCGTCGATCCACCGGTGCGCCCGCGCGGCCGGAATCGGCCTGGTGTTGCTGAACAATCTCAAACCCACCTGGCAGCGCGCCTACTTCGACGAGATCGTCCACACCGACGTGTTCGACGCCGACGAGATGCTCGCCTCCGCCCGCGAAGTCGCCCGGCGGCACCGGATCGTCGGGCTGATGTGCTGGGACGAACCGGTCGTGCTCGCCGCGGGCGAACTCGCCGCCGAACTCGGGGTCCCCGGACTCAGCGTGGACGGTGTCCGCGGTTGCCGCGACAAGAACCGCACGCGCACCGTGCTGACCGCCGAAGGGTTGCCGCAACCGGGCTACGCCTTGACCACCGGTCTCGACGAGGCACGGGCCGAGGCCGCTCGGATCGGGTATCCGGTGGTGCTCAAGCCGAGGGCCATGGGCGCGAGCATCGGCGTGGTGTACGCCGCCGACGAGTCCGAAGTGGACGCCGCGTTCGGTGTCGCGATGGGCGCGGCCACCGTCGACCAGAGCCGCTACGGCGGCGGCGCGATCGTGGAGGGCTACGTTTCCGGGCCCGAGATCAGCATCGACGCCGCCGTGTACAAGGGCGAGTACCTGCCGATGTTCGTGGCCCGCAAGGAAACCGGCGATCAGCCGTACTTCGAGGAGGTCGGGCACGTCGTCGACGCAGCCGATCCGCTGCTGCACGACGCCGGGCTGATGGACGTCCTGGCGCGGGCGCACCGCGCGCTCGGCGTGGAGGACGGCATCACCCACTCCGAGGTCCGGCTGACCGACCGCGGCCCGCTGATCATCGAGATCAACGGGCGACTCGGCGGCGACCTGATCCCGTTCCTCGGCAGGACGGCCACCGGTCTCGACCCCGGCGAGATCCTGTTCTCCGTCGCGACCGGGCAGCGGCCGGTCATCGCCCCGTCGCGGCACGCCGTCGCCGGGATCCGGTTCGGCTACCCGAAACACGACTGTCTTGTCCACGAGGTCAAGGTCCCGGCCGACGCGCCGGGACTGGTCGTCGCGTCACCGATGATCGACCCGGGGACCACCCTGCGGCTGCCGCCCGGCGGCTACATCGCCCGCCATTCGTTCGTGGTGTGCGAGGCCGATGACCGTGAGACCTGCGGCCGACGGCTGGACGCCGCCGCCGCCCTGGTGCGGATCGACGCCGATCCGGTGGACACGCCAGAACCCGGTACCGCGTTCGAGATGCCTGCCGGGCTGCTCGACGTCGACGAACACGAGGGAGTTTCCGCATGACCATGACCGAACCCGTCCGCACCGATGCGCCGCTGACCGGCGCTCAGATCCTCGCGAACGCGAAGGCGCTCGCGCCGATCCTGCGCGAGCGGGCGGCGGAGATCGAGAAGAACCGGAGCCTGCCCGCGGACGTGGTCGAGTTGCTGCGCGACGCCGGCGTCTTCCGGATCGGCTTCAGCCGCGACTGGGGCGGCCCCGAGATGACCTCGATGGAACAGACCGAGGTGATCGAAGCGCTTTCCCACGGTGACGCCTCCGTCGGCTGGTGCGCCAAACTCGGCTCGGACATCGGGTTGCACGCCAACTTCCTCGACCAGGACGAGGCTCGCCGGATGTTCACCAGCATCGACATGCACTCCGCGGGGGTGCTTCCGGTGACGGGGCACGCGGAGCGGGTTCCTGGCGGCTACCGGCTCACCGGCCGGTGGGGTTTCGGCAGCGGCTCGACCCACGCCGACTGGGTGGCCTCCGGGGCCATGGTGTTCGAGAACGGCGAACCTTACGCCAGCCCGGACGGTAGCAACCCGCACGAGTCGCGCCTGTTCATGGTGCCCGGTGAGGAAATCGAGTCGGTCGACAACTGGTACACCCTCGGCCTGTGCGGCTCCGGCAGCAGCGACTACACGATCACGGACGTGTTCGTCCCGGAGAACCACACCTTGACCTTCGACAACCCGAGGGTCCCCAATGGACCGCTGGTGCAGCCGGACGTGATCCAGCGCAGCATGTGCGGCGTCCCGCTCGGCACGGCGAGGGCCGCGCTGGACTACGTTCGCGGCCTCACCATGGAACGGGTCGACATGCTGAAGGGCTCGCCCTGGCGGATGAGCGGCGTCGCCTGGAAGGACAACGAGCACATCCAGATCACGCTGGCCGAATGCGAAGCCGACTACAGCACCACCCGGGCCGGGGTGTACCGGGCGCTGGAGCGCCAGTGGGAGGTCACCGCCGACGGCACCGGCACGCTGGACGATCTCACGCCGGACGAGCGGGTGGCGCCAGCCTTGACCGGCTGGCAGGCGTTCCAGATGTCCAAGCGGGTCGTGCAGCGGCTCTGCGACCTGCTCGGTACCGCGGCCATCAGGTCGGGCGACCCGATGAACCGGTGGCTCCGGGACTCGATGACCATGGCCATGCACCCGACCGCGAGGGACCGGGTCACCCAGACGGTCGGCGCGCATCTGGTCGGTGCCAAGCCGTCCATGCGGTTCATGCTCGGCATCGTGGACAAGCCCAAGACCGAGTCCGATGCGTGAGCGGCCCCTCCTGATCGTCGGGTTCGTGACGCCGGTGCTGATGGCCCTCACCGGCGCCGAACCCGACGGTTCGGTCGTCCTCGTCGAAGAGCCGGACGTGATCCGCAAGCGCGACCTGCTCACGAAGCTGGCCGGGTCTCCCCTGGTCCGCGAACTGATCGGGTGGGAGCACGCACGGCCCGGCTCGGCCGACGAGTTCCACGCCGCGCACCCCGACCTCGACCCGGTCGCGGTGATCCCGCTGATCGAGTACGCCACCCCGTTCGCCGCCCGGCTCGCCGAACGCTACGGCCTGCCGGGCGCGAGCCTGGGCGCCGCGCAGATCTTGCGGGACAAGGCTTTGCTGCGGAAGGTCAGCGCGGCCGCCGGGCTGGCCAACCCGGAGAGCGCCACGGTGACCAGTCCGGCGGACGTGCTGGCATTCATGCGTGACCGTCCTGGTCCGGTGGTGCTCAAACCGGCGAACCGGCAGGCCGCCGTCGGCACGCAGATCATCCAGGACCCCGCCGAGGTCGAGAGGGCTTGGGCGAGCTGCGTCGAGCAGGACGAGGGCATCTTCGTCCCCGACCGGCCGATGGAGCTGTCCATGCTGGTCGAGCGCTATGTGCCAGGTCCCGAGTACAGCGTCGAGATGCTCGTCCGCGGCGGGCGGCAGCTGTTCGCCAACGTCACCGGCAAACAGCTCTACCCCGGGCCGCGGCCGGTGGAACTGGCGCATATCGTGCCCGCCGACATCCCCGGCGACCTCACCGCGGAGCTGGCCGGACTGACCCGTCAGGTCGTCGCGGCCGTCGGGTTCGCCGACGGCATCCTGCACTGCGAATGGATCGTCTCCGACGGAGTGCCGTACCTGGTGGAATGCGCCGGCCGGATCGCCGGTGACGGCATCATGGAGATCATCGACCGCGCTTACTCGATGAAGCTGCTGCGCTCCTACGTCGCGATGATGCGCGGTGAATCGCTTCCCGAGCTGCCTCGCCGCGCCACGGGCGGCGCCGCCGTCCGGTTCGTCCCGATGGAGCCGGGGGTGATCGACGCCGTCCTGGGGCTCGATCAGGCCAGGCAGGTGGAAGGCGTGTTCCTGGTGGACATCCAGGTCGCACCCGGCCACCGGTTCACCGGGCTGCGCAGTTCGTGGGACCGGACGGGCCTGGTGATGGCCGTCGCGGACAGCCCGGCCGAAGCCTTGCAGCGCGCCGAAAAGGCCGCGGGCCTGGTGCGGATCGAGGTCACCCCGGAGCCCTGAATCCGTTGTACGTGAAGGCCCCCTTCATTGCGTCTAGCGCAATGAAGGGGGCCTTCACGTACTTACCCCCGGCGCCGCAGCCGACGGAACAGGGCGGCGGCACCCACCACGACAGCCGCGGCGCCCGAGTACTTCAGGATCCGGTGCTGCCGCGTCGCCCGCTCAAGAGCCTGGGCATAGGGCACGGTCGTGTTGGTGACCAGGGCGTGCAGCGGCATCCAGCGGTGCCGCAGAAGCTTCTCCAGCACGGAATCGCAAGCCCGTTCCAGCCGGACGGCCGGCGAGCGCACGGTGTCGCGGAGTTCGGCGAAGTTGCGATGGGACATGGTGGCCAGCGCGTCGGTGTTCGGTTTGCGGCGCGTGTAGTACCTCGTCAGCGCCGCCGAAGTACTGGCCGGATGGTGGGCGAGGCTGTCCGTCAGCTCCAGCGCGTCCTCGAAGGCCGAGTTCATGCCTTGGGCCAGGAAGGGATAGACGGCGTGGCAGGCGTCCCCGATCAGCGCCACCTTGCCCTCGTAGGTCCACGGGGCGGTGCTGACGGTGACGAGGTTGAACGTGGGTCGCTGCAGGAACGCCTCGCCGAGGTCGGGGACCAGCGAAAGGACGTCGGGGAAATGGGTGCGGAACAAGGACTCCACGTCCGCCGCCGTCCTCAGCGAGTCGAAACCGTGGGTTCCGTGGAACGGGAGGACGCAGGAGCAGGTGAAGGAGCCGTCGCGGTTGGGGTGGGCGAACATCATGATGTCGCCGCGGGGCCAGAGGTGGAAGACGTCGTCGGCCATGCGGTACGAACCGTCGGCGGCCGCCGGGATGTGGAGTTCGCGCCAGCCCCACTCGAGATAGCTCTGCGAGAACTCCGCGCGCTGTTCGTGGTGCATGGACCGGCGGACGGCCGAGAACGCGCCGTCCGCGCCCACCACGACGTCCGGCTTCACCACGAGTGCCCGCCCATCTGAGTCCACAAAGGACACCGAAGGCAGGTCGCGGTCCACGCCCGTGCACCGCATGTCGAACACGAACCGCACGCCGAGTTCCCGGCTCGCCGCGTCCACCAGCAGGGCGCTCAGGTCCTGGCGCTGGATCGCCAGGATGCCGCCCTCGCCGTACGCCGAGAACCGCAGTCCGCCCTCGGTGTTGTGCAGCATCCGCCCGCGCATCGGCACGACGAGGCGCCGCACCTCCTCGGACAGTCCCAGCCGGTCCAGCGCCGCCAGACCACGCCGGGACAGCCCGAGGTTCATGGACGTCACCGCGCTGGCGGTCTCACGGGGGTCCGGCCTGCGGTCGTACACCGTCACCGCATGCCCTTGCCTGCCCAGCGAAAGCGCCAGGAACGCGCCCGCCATACCGGCGCCCACGATCGTGAACTCCACTATGCACTCCCCTTGTTCACGCCTTGACCTCCATGACAGCGCCGAGGATCTCCTCGGCGACGAGCGGTGCGGCGGCGAATCCGGAGCCTCCGCAGGCGGGGCGGGACCACACCGACGGGCGGATCCGGGTGAGCATCGGGCCACCGCCGACGGGATCGGCCGCGTAGTGGCAATCCCGCACGGCGACGACGGCGTAGTCCGTGGCGCCGGTGAGGATCGCCTCGGCGAGCAGCCGATCGGTCCACGGTTCGAGGTCCGGGTCCGCCGTGGTCGCGACCTCCCGGCAGACCGCGTCCGAGCTGATCTTGAGCAGGGTGCCCGCGCCCGGTGGCAGCAGCCAGGCTGTCCGGCAGGCGCCGATCCGGCCGACACCGGGCGCCGACGCCCACCAGCGGGCCAGATTCCGTGGCGGGCGAAGGTAGATCATGGTCTGGCGGTACAGCGTGACAGGCTGCTCGACCAGCTCGGTGTTCCCCGGCCCCGCCGCGACCAGCACGAGATCCGCGTCCACCGCGGTCCCGTCGGCCAGGGTCACCCGCTGGTCGCCGACTTCGCCGACAGTGTGGTGTGGCCGTAATCCCACCGCGGGATGCGCGGCGAGCCATTCGGCGGCCGCGCGCAGGAACCGTTCGGCCAGCAGCACTCCGGCACCGGAGTCGAGCAAGCCGTCGGTCCCGGCGGGGAACGCCACCGGGGGCAGGGATTCCGGCGAGACGGCGATCGCCGGGATCCCTGCCCTGTCCGCGGTGTCGAGCGCCAGTGCGAGCTCGTCCGGGGTGCCCGCGGCGACCACGCCGACCCGGCGGAAGATTTCCGTCCGCAGCAACGATTCCAGCTCCAGCCACCGGCGGCGGGCCTCGGCCGCCCGCAGGGTGCCGTCGACGTCGTCCGGGCGCAGCACCCGCAGGGCCCGGTGCTGGTCGGACGACGTCGACGCGGGATTCGGGATGGGACCGCGATCGAACACGGTGACACGGTGCCCCGCCCGCGCACAGCCGATCGCGGTCACCAAGCCGGTCACGCCGGCACCGACGACGGCGACCGACGCCATCAGCCGGCCAGCCGGGGCAGCTTCTTGGGGATGACCGCGTCCGCGTCCACCTGCCCGGGCAGGGTCGTGTCGGACAGCGCCGCCGCGGCGAGGTCGATCAGGATCGGGGCGGCACAACGCAGGAAGACGTCCACCTGGTGGCAGAGGTCGCCCGCGGTCCCGGCGGTGGTCGAGGCCGCCAGCCTGTCGAGCCGTCCCAGTTGCTCGGCGAGCGTGGACGCCACCGACGTCAGGCTGAACCGCCGGAGCCCGTACCCGTCGGCGAACCGTTCGGCCATCCGCAGCGCCGTCCGCCTCGCGTCGTCGGAAACCGGCAACGGACCGCGGTCCACCCACTCGTCGACAGCCGCCGCGACCCGGTTCCACGGTCCGGTCAGCCGCGTCTCGCTGACCCGCGTCAAGGCCTCATGGGTGAAGTCGGTGCGCTGATATTCGGGGCTGGTGGCGCAGAGGTGGAACCGGATGAGGTCGCGCGGCACCTCGGCGGCCAGCTCGCGGCCGGACACGACGTGCCCGCGGCTGGTGGAGAACTTCTCGTTGGCCAGCTCGTAGAACTCGTTGGTGACGTACTGCGCCGGGAGCACGTGCCCGCCGAGCGCGGTGAGCATCGCCGTGCCCACGATCGCGAACGGGTAAGTCGCGTCCAGGCCGAGGAAGTACACCACCGTCGACCCGGAGTCCGTCCGCCACAACTCGTCGTCGGCGGTCAGGACCGCGCCCCTCTTCTCCGCGGCCAGGGCGGTGGTGAACATGCTCCACGGCATGCCCTCCATATGCGGGTAGATCACCTGCCCCGGCACCTCCGGGAACGGCGCGGGGATACCCCACGACGTCGGCTGGGTGATCGGGAAGTCCGGCAGCGGCCCCGCCAGCGCGGACTCGACGAGCTGGGCCATGCCCGGCCGCATCGGGATCCGGGCGAAGTACGCCTCCAGTTCGGCGCGATAGCGCTCCACCGGGAAGACGAGGATGTCCGCCTCGCGGTACTCCAGCGGCTCGTCCGGGCGCAGCGTCGAGCGCGGCCGGATCAGCTCGCCGGGAGCGACCGGCAGCCCGCAGCTCTCGCAGATCCCGGCGTACCCGTCGGCCAGGCAGAACGGGCATCCGCCGGAGACATAGGCGTCCATCAGGTACTCGCCGGTGCTCGGCAGATAGGGAAAACGTACGGTCTTCAGCTCCAGCCTGCCCATGCTGTGCAGACGGTCGTAGAAAGCCAGGACCAGCTTGGTGAACCGGTCGCCGATACAGCCGAACCCGTCGACCTCGATGCCCATCACGGCCAAGGTCTGCCGCACCTGCTCGGCGGAACGTTCCCGCAGTTCCTCCGGGGCCACGCCGAGCCGCGCGGCCGCCGTGACGATGTAGTTCTGGGTGAAGTGCATGCCGGTGCCGTAGAGGGCTTCCCTGCCTGTCGCGCGGGCGTACCGGGCACAGACGTCGGCGGCGAGGAACGGGCCGGCGAGATGGCCGAGGTGCAGGTCGCCGTTCGCCGTCGGTGCCGGCGAGATCACCACCAGCCGATTCATCAGGCTGTCCTCGACTCGGCGGCGCCGCGGCGGGCGAGCAGATCGCCGACGATGTCACGGGAACGGTGGGCGAGCACGCTGATCAGCGAGTCGGCGATACCGTGCGTGGCCTCGTTGACCCCCTGCAGATACACCGCGCCCCAAGCGGAATCGCCGAGATCGACCCGGTAGCAGCGGCTGACAGCGATCTCCGACAGACCAACGCGGTCGGCCAGATCCCGCACCATCGCAGGCATCCGCTGGTCGAAGCCGGTGCCGAGGAGCACCAGATCGCAGTGCAACGGCTCCACCTTGCCGCTGGTCCGGTCACGCAGATCGAGCACGACCTCGTCCTCTTCGACCCTGGCGCCGACCACCTCGGTCAAGGTCCGCACCTGCGAACGCTGCCCGCCGAGGCCGCGCTGCTGGTAGAGCGTGGTGTACAGGTGGTCGAGGAACGGCGGGGCCGCCCCGGCGTAGTTGGTCAGGCGCATCTCGTCCAGCATCTGTTCCCGGACCTCGGCCGGGCTGTCGTAGAAGCGGTCGACGAACGACGGGAAGAACAGCTCGTTGACGAACTTGCTGGTCTGGTAGTTCTGCGGGCCCACCGACCGCACGATCATCGTGCGGGTGCTGTTGGGCAGATTGTCGTGCAGTGCCATGAACATCTCGGCCGCGCTCTGCGCACCGCCCACCACGACGGCGCGCAGCGGCGCGTCCGACGGCAGCTGCGAGATCCGGCGCCGGTACTGGGCGCTGTGGATGATCCGGTCCGCCGGGAGACCGGCGAAGACGTCCGGCACGTTCACGTCCCGGCCGCCACCCACGACGAGGTCGCGGCAGCGGATCGTGTCCCCGCCGTCGAGGGTGGCGATCCAGCCGGTGATCGATCCGTCGGCGTCGCGCGCGGGCTCGATGCGCTGAACCCTGGCGTCGTAACGGATGCGGACCTTGTCCAGCGATCGCGCGACCCACTGCAGGTAGTCGGAGAACTCCCAGCGGAACGGGTGGAACGTGCCCAGGTTGACGAACTCGTCGAGCCGGTTCTCCTCGTACAGGAAGTTGAGGAACGAGAACTTGCTGCGCGGGTTGCGCAAGGTCACCAGATCCTTGAGGAAGGACACCTGGCTGCGCGCCCACGGCATCAGCAGATCCCGCTGCCACTTGATGTCCGGACTCTGCTCCAGCAGCAGCGTCTGCTCGGCCAGCTCCGGATTCCCGGACTCCTCGATGGCCACCGCGAGCGCCAGGTTCGCCGGTCCGGCGCCGATCGCCAGCAAACCCACCTGTATTTCAGTCACAGATACACCCCGTTCGTCCAGAATAGAGTGCCGACACTAAGGACCGGCTTTGCCCCGGCGATAGGGACGCTTTTCCCGCCCTCCGGGGAATCTCGCCATGGTCATCCGGCAGGCAGCCGAGATCTCCCCGGGAAGGGGAAGATCTCCCCTATTCCGGGGAAATCCCGGTGACTAGTCTCCGCGGCGGCCGAACGGGCTTGTCCGGCTGCCCCTTGGCGCCTAACTCCTGAGTACTAACCCGAATGCCAGGTACACTGCTCCCGGCCGCGATACAGTGCGGTCCGACGATGTCACCACCCCTCCGCCACGATGCAGGACCTGACCTTCCCCATTGATCGGACACTTCCCCCTGCGCGAAAAATTGATTGCGATCAATTGTGCATAACGGTCGTATGGATCCGTTCGACACCTTCTACATAGACTGTTATCGCGGCCGGCCAGTCCCATCCCCGCCACGGTCGAGCGCGCACCTTCAGCACACTTCACCGAACGGAGCCGATCAGGCAGGCTCAGTAGCGGCAGGCATAAGGGGAAGAATGAATCATCACGCAAGTATCGGTAACACCGCCCGTATTTGGCCGGCCGAACGTCGTGATCAGCGGCGGACCGCGAGCCTGCTACCCGACCACCACAGAGGCGACGAGAACGCCGACCCCGCCTGGGTCACCGTTCTGCTCGCCGACAGCCAGCCCTCGGTCCGCTACCGGGTCCGGTCGGCACTCGAAAACGTCACCGGCATCGCCGTCATCGGCGAAGCGGCAACGGCGAACGCGACGATCGCGGAAACTTTCCGGCACCGGCCCGACGTACTGGTCATCGACCCGCAACTCGGCGAGTCCGTGACCGTCGACGTGATCGGCCGGGTGTCCCGTGTCGCACCGGAAACCAGGGTCCTGGTCCTGAGCGCGGTCGACGACGACACCGCCATCAGATCGGCGATCCAGGCCGGCGCGCGCGGTTATCTGATCAAAGGCGCCGATCTGGAGCAGGTGATCCGCGGCGTCCAGGTCGTGGCCGCGGGTGAAGCGATCGTCGGCAAGGCGATCGCCGGCCGGTTCAGCGCTTTGCTGCGTTCGGCACTCGGCCCGGAGCCCTATCCCTTTCCCCAGCTGACCACCAGGGAACGGGAAGTGCTCGACCGCATCGCCGCCGGCAAGTCGAACGGGGCGATCGCGCGTGATCTCGGACTCGCGCAGAAGACCATCAGCAACCGCGTTTCCGCCGTCTTCGGAAAACTCGGGGTGGCCGATCGCGCACAGGCGATCGTGCTGGCACGGGACGCGGGTCTCGGCCGCGGCTGATTGACCGGCAATCGGGAATAGTTCCCCTATCGCCGGGAAGTCGGCCGAACATAGCCTCGATCAGCACCGGACGCCGGACGGAAAAGCACGCTGATCGGAGTGGGATGTGACTGACCAAGACCTTGCTGTCGTGGACATCCGCAGGCTGGAGCACGAGAACCTGACGCGGGCCTACGGATTGGACATGAAGCTGCTCTATCCGTGGAACGGTTTGACAGCACCGTTTCGAGGGGCCTGGTGTGTACTGCGCCCCGGCGACGTATCGGTGGCCCATGCCCATCACGAACACGAGATCTTCATCGGAATGGCCGGAAGCGCGGCGGTGGTCACCGGTGAAAAGCGGCACGATTTCGTGGCCGGGGATCTCGTATTCCTGAAACCGGGGATCGAACACCACCTCGTCAATGACCGGGACGAGGACTTCTCCTACTACGCGATCTGGTGGGACCGGGCGATGTCGGACGAGTTCGTCGCCCACGAGATCGGCCGGGCCGAGTCCCATGATTGATTACGACGGGCGGAAATTCCGCAAGGCGGGCGGCGACGCCACCGCGATAGCCGTGTACCGGCAAGAAGGTGACGTCGTCTGGGCCGAGTTCGCCGGGGGCGAGGTGCGGCGAGGGTCGATCACCGGTGCTCAGCGGGAGAACGGGGCCCTGCATCTGGGGTACACGATGGTGCTCGCCACCGGTGAGGTGATCTGCGGGCACACGGTGAACACCCCGGAGGTGGCCGAAGACGGTCACCTCCGGTTGCGCGAGGTGTGGGAACGCTACGGCCCGCACGCCGCGACCGGCGTCTCCTACCTCGACGAGGTGAGCTAGTGTCCCGCAGCCTCTCCGACGCGGACTGGCGACGCCTCGACCGAGCCGTGGACGGCCGCGTGCGGCGCCCCGGGGAAGTCGGTTTCGGCGAGGCCAGCAGGCCGTTCAACAAACGGTTCGCCGGAATCACCCCCCGCGGCGTCGTTTCCGTGGCGAACACCGAAGACGTGCGGCGCGCCATCGAATGGGCGCGTGACGCCGGCGTCGATGTCGTCGCGCGCTGTGGCGGGCACAGCTACGCGGGCCATTCGGTCAACACCGGCCTGGTGATCGACCTCGGCGCGATGAACACCGTGTCCGCCGACGGTGCGAACGGGCTCGTGACGGTCGCGGGCGGCGCGCGCATGGCGGAGGTCTACGCCGCCATCCAGCCCCACGAAATGGCGTTCGCGCTGGGCAACGGCGCCTCGGTCGGCATCGCGGGCCTCACCCTCGGCGGCGGCTGCGGGGCCACCTCACGCGTGCTCGGGCTCACCGCGGACGCGCTGGTGGAGACCACGCTGGTGACCGCGGACGGCCAGGTGCTGCACTGCGACGCGGACACCAACGCCGACCTGTTCTGGGCGTGCCGCGGTGGTGGCGGCGGAAACTTCGGCGTCAACGTGTCCTTCACCTTCCAGGCGAGGCCGGTCACCGACTGCGCCAGCTACCTGCTGCTGTGGGATCGCGCGGACGCGCCGAAGGTCTTCTCGTCGCTGCAGGAGATCGCGCGGGAGGCACCGGACGAGTTCGCGGTCAGGATCGGCGTCAGCAAGGCGGGCGATTCGGAAGGCGTCGTCTCGGCGATCGGGCAGCATCTCGGCCCCGCCAAGGAGTTGCGCGAGATCCTCGACCCCGTCCTGTCCCTCGCCCAGCCGATCCGCATGGACCTCGCGGACCGGACCTTCTGGGAGGCCAAGGACGATCTGCTGCACGAGACCGCGGAGGGCGCGTTCGCGGCGCGGACCCGCATCGTCACCGAACCGCTGCCCGAAGAGGCGATCGCCTCGATGCTCTCGTTCGTCGACCGCCTTCCCGGCAGCGGAAACCCGGACGGTGGTGGTGCGGCCCTGTTCTCGTGGGGTGGCGCGATCAACCGGGTGGGCGCGACCGAGACCGCGTTCGCCCACCGGAACGCGCTTTTCCTGCTGTCCATGGACACTTCGTGGGCCGAGAGCGACGAGCCCTCCGTGGCCGAAGCCAACCTCCGCTGGCTGGCGGACTTGGGGGAAGCGATGTCGCCGTATGTGTCCGACGGCGCTTTCCAGAATTTCATCGACCCGGATCTCGTGGACTGGCGCGAGGCGTACTACGGCGTCAACTACCCACGACTGAAGGAGATCAAGGAACGGCACGACCCCGACGGCGTCTTCACCTTCGCGCAAAGCATCGGATCATGATCGGCGACGACAAGGTTCTCATCTGGACGGCGGCCGAGGTCGAGAACGGCTCCGTACCATCGGAACATCTACCGTATACCAGGGAAATCCTGGCCTGGGCGGGACGCTATCTGGTGTCCCCGCATCCGGAACTCGGCCGGAACGGCCCGGTGTGCCCCTACACCCAACCATCGCTCCACAAAGGACTCTTTCACCTGGCGGCCTTGACGGCCACGAACGCCGGGACGGACGTCCGCGACGCGATCGAGAGCCTGCGCTCGTGGTACGAACGGCTGTCGGCCCGGATCTCGCCCGCGGACCGGGAACTGCTGACGATCCTTCTCGTGCTGCCGCAGCTGGACTATCAGGACTCGACCGGACTGGACGGCCTGCAGCGCGAGGCGAAGGACAAGTTCGTCGACGACGGCCTGATGATCGGGCAGTTCCACCCGACCTGCGACCAGCCGGGCCTGTGGAACGAGAAGTTCAAGGCGCTGCGCGCGCCGGTACCGTTGCTGGCCATCCGCAAACTGGTCGTCTTCGACCTGCCGTTCCTGATGGACGACGCCGTGCACGCCGAAAGCTATCTCCGGCGGTTTGCCCCGGACATCCCGCCCCGCATCCGCGACCAGCTGGTCAAACGGTTGGTGGGCAACGAAAAATCCTTGCAGACCGCCTGAACACCCGGGGGAGGACAGATGCGGCACTATCTCATGGTCCGGCCGGCGTACTTCGACGTCGAGTACTCGATCAATCCGTGGATGGATCCCGGCAAACCCACCGACACCCAGCTCGCGATCACCCAGTGGGAGTGGCTGCGTGACCTTTACGTCGAACTGGGGCACCGAGTGGACCTGCTCGATCCGGTGCCTGGCCTGCCGGACATGGTGTACGCGGCCAACGGCGCCACCGTGGTGAACGGGCGGGCGCTGGTCGCGCGCTTCCACCACCGGTACCGCCGCCGGGAGTCGGCGGCGTACCTGAAATGGTTCGCCGAGCACGGTTTCCCCGACGTCCGGCAGGCCCGGTGGGACAACGAGGGCGAAGGCGACTTCCTGGTCGCGGGCTCCCGGATCCTGGCGGGTTCGGGCTTCCGCACCGATCCCCTGGCCCACGACGAGGCCGCGGAGTTCTTCGGTCTGCCGGTGGTGGGACTGACCTTGACCGACCCGCGCTACTACCACCTGGACACCGCACTCACCGTCCTGGACGACGACCTGATCATGTACCTCCCGGAAGCCTTCGCCGAAGACGGCCGTCGGCTGCTCAAGGAGCTGTACCCGGACGCCGTCATCGCCTCGGCCGCCGACGCCGCGGCGTTCGGACTGAACGCGGTCTCCGACGGGCGGCACGTCGTCCTGCCGCAGGCCGCGACCGGACTGATCGCACAACTACGGGAGCGCGGCTTCGAGCCGATCGGCGCCGACCTGTCGGAACTGCTCAAGGGCGGCGGGAGCGTCAAATGCTGCACGCTGGAACTCCGTCCCGCCGCCTGAGGACGCCACCGGCAGGTTCGGCTAGGCGCGGTCGTCGTGCCGCGCGAACCAGGTTTCGAGCAACTCGGTGACCCGCTGAGGCTCTTCGCGATGCGGCCAGTGCCGCGTGTCGAGCCAATGCAGTTCGGCCTCCTCGCACCGGGCGGCGCTGGGTTCGGCGAGCTGCCTGCCCAGCGCGCCGTCCCGGCGTCCCCAGATGACCTGGGTCGGTACGCGGACCGGCCGGTCCAGTTCGGCACGCGCGGCGCGGTCGAACGGCGACATCGTCCGGAACATCGCTCGGTACCAGAACAGCGGCCGGGCGATCGCGCCCGAATTGCGCCAGGCGGCGCGGTGCCGGTCCACGTCGGCCTCGCTCAGCCCGGCACCGTGTTTGAGCATCTTCGCGAGGACAGCGCCACCACGGGCACCGAGGATCGTCTCGGCGAGGCCGGGGATCTGGAACGCCACCATGTACCAGCTCCTCAGCAGCTGGACGGGGTTGCGGGCGAGTGCGTCGGCGAACACCCGCGGATGCGGGCAGTTGACGATGGTCAGCGACCGGACCAGATCGGGCCGCTCGATCGCCACCATCCAGGCCACCGCGCCGCCCCAGTCGTGCCCGACCAAGTGCACCGGCGCCGCCTCCTGACGTTCGATGAGGAGCACGATGTCCTTGACCAGCTCGGGCATCCGGTAGTCGGCGACCGTGGCGGGTTTGGACGACAGGCCGTAACCCCGCTGATCCGGCGCGAGCACCCGATACCCGCGCTCGGCGAGCGCGGTCATCTGCGGCTCGAACGTGAACCAGAGATCAGGCCAGCCATGGAGGAACAGCGCGGCCGGACCGGCTCCGGGACCGTCGGTCTGGACGTGGAGCAGGACGTCGTCGACATCCACGAACTGCGGCTGGAACATGGGGCTCCTCGCTCGGGCAGGTTCAGGTGACTCCGGCGAACACGCCCTGCGCCTGGGAGCGGCGGAGCGCTTTGCCTTCCGGCTGAAGGACAGCGTTCCACGCGCGACGGCGAACAGCACCACAACACCCGGGAGCACAACAGCCGGGACCACGACATTCGCGCCCAAAGTCCTCGCCATGGGGTGGACCCGACTCGCTGGTAGCATCCTTTCGACGTTGAGTGACCGCCTGATTACCTGTGGGGTTTGCGTGGGCCAGGACCGTGGGAACGTCGATCTTCCTTCGAACCGGATCGACACGACCGTGCCCAGCGTGGCGCGCGCCTACGACGCGGCCCTCGGCGGCAAGGACAACTACGAGGTCGACAGGCAGCTGCTCGCACAGCTGAACCAGGCCGTGCCCGAGGTCAACGTCATCGCCGTCAGCAACCGCGCGTTCCTGACCCGCGCTGTCCGCTTCCTCGCCGGCAAGGCCGGGATCGACCAGTTCCTCGACTGCGGCTCCGGCCTGCCCACGGCGGAGAACACCCACCAGGTCGCGCAACGGATCAACCCCGACGCGCAGGTCGTGTACGTCGACAACGATCCCGTGGTGCTCGCGCACGGCCGCGCGCTGCTCGAAGAGAACGACCGGACACGCCTCATCGGCGCCAACATCTTCGAGCCCGACGAGGTCCTGAAGAACGACGTCGTCACCACCACTCTCGACTTCAACCGCCCGCTGGCCCTGATGCACGTCGCCACGCTTCACCACCACAGCGCGACCGAAGGGATGCCACCGGCGCAGGTCCTGCAGACCTACATCGACGCGATCCCCTCCGGGTCCTACGTGGTGTTCTCGCATTTCTTCGACCCGGAGAACGAGCACAGCCCCATCGCCCACCGTGTGCAGGCGATCCTGAACCAGAGCATCAGCCGGGGCTTCTTCCGCACCCGGAGCGAGCTCGAAGAAATGCTCGACGGCCTCGAACTCATGGAGCCCGGCATCGTGGTCAACGATCAGTGGTGGCCCACCGGCCCCCGCTCGGAACCGATGCCGGCGGCGGGCAATTGCATCGTGGCCGCCGTGGGCCGCAAACCCTGACCCGGACACGCCTTTTCAGTTACGGATGATCCTCCGTTCCGTGGCGACGGCCACCGCACCGGCACGGCTGTCGACGCTGAGTTTGTCGTAGATGTGGACCAGGTGTGTCTTCACGGTCGCTTCGGAAATGAACAGGCGTGTGGCGATCTGACGGTTGATCAGGCCTTCCGCCAGTAGCTGCACGATCTCGGTCTCACGAGGGCTCAGCGCGGGTGCCGGTGCGCGCATGTGCCCGAAAAGCCGGGCCGCGACCTGGGGTGCCATGGCTGTCTCGCCACGCGCGGCCGCGCGGATGCCGCGGAAGAGGTCCTCGGGCGGTCCCGCCTTGAGCAGATAGCCGGTAGCACCGGCGGCGACCGATCTGGTGATGTCCAGTTCGGCGTCGTAGGTGGTGAGCACCAGCACCTTCGGGGCGTCCGGCAGGGCGGTCAGGCGCTCGGTGGCGTTCACGCCGTCGGGGCCGTCGCCGAGCTGCAGGTCCATCAGCACGACGTCCGGTTTCCGGGCCTCGGCGAACAGCACGGCTTCGTCGGCGCCGGTGCATTCGCCGATCACCTCGAAGTCGGGCTCCCCGGCGAGCAGCGCGGCGATTCCCGCTCGCACCACCGGATGGTCGTCGACGATCAGCACGCGGACGGTCATCGCACCTCCCTGGTGGGCACGGTGACGGCGAGCGCGGTGCCCTCTCCCGGTGCGCTCTCGACGACCATCTCACCACCGAGCTCGGCGAGCCGCTCGCTGATCATCCGCAGCCCGTTCCCCCTGTCGCCGCTCGTGCGCGCCGAAGCCGGATCGAAGCCGACACCGTCGTCGCGGATGTCGAGGACGATCTTGTCGGCCAGGTAAGTCAGCGTGATAGCGGCTTTTTCCGCCCCGGCGTGTTCACTCACGTTCGCCAGCGCGCCCTGCGCGACCCGGAGCAGGCCTGCCTCCAGCCGGGGCGCCAGTGGATACGGATCTCCGCTGGTCTGGAAGCGCACCTCGTGCATGGCGGCGAAACCGATCTGCTCGGCGAGGTCCTTCAAGGATTCGGCGAGATCGGTGGCGTCGAGCCTCGGCGAACCCAGGTCTTGGACGAACCGGCGCGCTTCGGCAAGCGTGTCGCCTGCCGCGTCGACCGCGCGGGACACGTGCCCCTTGGCCAGTTCCGGGTCCGTGTCCCACGACCTCTGCGCCGCCTGCAGCAGCATCCGCATACTCGAGAGCCCCTGCGCGAGGGCATCGTGGATCTCCCGTGCCAGGCGCTCCCGTTCGTTCATCATCCCGGCCAGGCGCTGGCTCTGCGCGAGATCGACCCTCGCCCCGAGCAGATCCTTGACGAGGTTGCCCAGCTTCTTCCTGTCCCGGTCGAGTTGCAGGAACGTCATCGTGGCCATCAGCGCGACGGCGATCGGCGCGAGCACGATGCTCGGATCGAACTCGTTCGCGATCCTCAACTGGGCGAGGATGGTCGCGACGGTCAGCAGGACGACCACCACGATCACGGTCCGCGGGCGCAGCACCTGCAGGCAGACGAAGAACAACGGTACGGCGCACCAGGCGAAACTCGGCGCGGCCACGACGAGCGCGAGCCAGACCCCGATCACCGCGGCCAGCCACACCTGATGCCACCGGCCGAGCACGGCCCAGCTCAGCACCCCCGCCACGTAGACCAGCGCGAGCGCGCCGGTGAGCGAGAGGATCAGCGGGGTGGCGCCGCTCGATCCGTGTGCCGCGACGAACCGGGCCACCGACGCGGCCAGCAGGAGGAAGAACCCGGCGTGCATGGCGGCGTTCAGCCGGGTGACCACCCCGGTGTACGGCTTCATCTCGGTCCTCCCTTCGTCGCAGATGATCGTAAGCGGGCAGGAGGGCTGTCCCACATCAATCGTTCGGTTGATGCCCGCACCGATCGCACGGCGTCCGATCAAGGTCCACACGCCCGATTCGCCGAGCCCGGCCAGGCAGGAGAGTCGTAGGAGAACGAACACCCCCTCCACGGCAAAGGAAATCCGATGAACGCCAAGCTCCCCCGCACTCGCCTCGTCCTGGGTATGACCGCCGGTCTCGCGACCGTCGCACTCGCCACCGGGCTGGGTGCGGCGCAGGCGCAGGACCGCAAGCCGCAGCCGCCCGCCCAGCCGGCGATCGTGCAGACCAGTGTTCTCGGCGTCGACGCCGCCACCCGTGCCGCGCAGGCCGCGCTGGACGCCGCCGAGAAGGAGGGCCAGCGGGTCACCGTGGCCGTGCTGGACCGGTCGGGCGACGTGCGGGTCCTGCTCAAGGGTGATGGCGCCGGGCCGCAGACGGAGGAGTCCGCCAAGCGCAAGGCCTTCACCGCCGTCTCCTTCGGGCAGGCGACGTCCGCGCTGAACAAGAACGCCCAGGGCACCGGCCCGACCGTCCGCGACATCCCCGGCACGCTCTTCCTCGCCGGTGGTGTTCCGGTCGCCGCGAACGGCGGCCCGATCGCCGGGATCGGGGTCGGCGGCGCGCCCAGCGGCGACCTCGACGAGAAGTTCGCCGCGGCGGGCCTGCGCGCCATCGGGGAACTTCGCTGATGATCGGGGAAAGGGCGATCGTGGCGCTGCTCGCCGCCCTCGTGCTCGGTGCCTGCTCCCCGCAGGCACCGGGCGCTCCACCCCCATCCGCGCCGAGCGCTCCGACCTCGCCGGTCGAGTCGCGGCCGCACCGCCAAGGAGTCCCCGTGAATCAACTCTTCGAAGCCGACGTGAATCTCGTCAGGCAGGCCGTCGACGCCGGCGCCGACCTGGAGACGCGGGACGATCACGGCCGGACCCCGCTACTCGTCGCCGTCACCGAAGACCGTGTCGAAATCGCCGAAATCCTCGTCAAAGCGGGCGCCGACCCGAACGCGCTCGACGGACGGCACGACACGCCGTGGCTGGTCACCGGTGTCACCGGCAGTGTGCCGATGGCGAAGCTACTGCTCGAGGCGAAGCCGGATCTGACCATCACCAACCGGTTCGGCGGCGTCTCACTGATCCCCGCCTCCGAACGCGGGCACGTCGAGCACGTGCGACTGGTGGCAGGCAGCGGGATCGACGTCGACCACGTGAACGACCTGGGCTGGACCGCCCTGCTGGAGGCGGTCATCCTCGGCGACGGCGGGCCACGCCATCAGGAGGTGGTCCGAGCGCTCACCGCCGCCGGCGCGGACGTCGGCCTCGCCGACAAGAAGGGCGTCTCCCCGCTCGCCCATGCCCGGGCCAAGGGCCAGACGACCGTCGCCCGGATCCTCGGAGAGGCGGGCGCCCGCTGACTCGACTATTTTCTGTTATGCCAATTGACACAAGTCATCGAGGATGGCTACCGTTCAGCCGTGGATCAAGCACGAGGACGGGGCAGGCCGCGGAAGGACCCCGCGACGCTGGCCCGATGGACACCTCCCGAGGGCTGGTCACGGCTGGTCGCCTGGATCTCCCCGGAGGAGAAGAAGGCCCTGAAGCACGTGGCTGTCGAAGCCGACGTCCCCGTGGCGGAGTTGATACGGGCGCTCGCCGGCGGGCTGGCACGCGGCGTCATCACCCCTGAGGAACTCGTCGGGCATGTTGTGAAAGGGAAGACCGTCATGGAGAAGATCCCCACGCTTTTCGAGCGCGACGAGCGCTTCCACGTCATCGACAGACCTCGCGCCGAATGCGCGTGGGTCTTCGACGGCGCCGGGGTGGGGACCGAGAAACTAGACGGCACCAACATCCGGTTGACCGTCCGGGCAGGTCAGCTGGTCCGGGTCGAGAAGCGACGTAACCCGAGCAAGGAACAGAAAGCCCAGGGCATCGTGGACGGTTGGTACGTCGACACCGACAGCGGATCCGCCGACGACAAGTGGATCCTCGCGGCGGCCGGGAACACCGACCTGTCCGGGTGGCCGGACGGTGAGCACCCGAGCGAGGCGCTCGGCCCTCGCATCCAAGGCAACCCGCTCGGGCTGGACGACCACCGGTGCATCCCCTTCAACTTCCAGGCACCGGCCTTGCCCGAGGCTCCGCGCAGCTACAGCGAACTCCGTGACTTCCTCGCCACACTGGACAGCCAGTTCTCCCCCGGGCACCCCGCCGAGGGCATCGTCTTCCACCACCCGGACGGGCGCCGGGCCAAGATCAAGCGCAAGGACTTTCCCCGCGCGGTGACCGCCTAGGGCGTGTCCTTGACGGCCTTCACCGGATGTGAGGGGTGGGGTGACCTCACATCCGGCGGCGCTCTCTCGTCGTATCCGGGACAGCGCACGCGACCGGGGGGCGAATCCCATGAACGATCCATCCGAGCAGACACCTGGCCCGCTCGACCCGGGCTTGAAGGCGATCGTGAGCGAACGGCGTCAGCTGATCGGGCTCGCGTACCGCCTGATCGGTTCCCTGTCCGAGGCCGAGGACGTGGTACAGGAGACCTACACCCGCTGGTACGCCTTGTCCTCCGCCCAGCGGGAAGCGATCGCCTCCCCCGGTGCCTGGCTGACGACGGTCGCCGGCCGTATCTGCCTGGACCTCCTCGGTTCGGCACGCGCACGACGGGAACGCTATGTCGGCGAATGGATCCCCGAACCGCTGCCGGGACAGTTCGAATGGACGACCGGCCGTCCGCCCGCCGTCGACCCGGCCGACCGGGTCACCCTCGACGAGTCGATCAACATGGCGTTTCTCGTCGTGCTCGAATCACTGACCCCGGCCGAGCGAGTCGCGTTCGTCCTGCACGACGTCTTCCGCTTCGCCTTCGCCGAGGTGGCGGAGATCGTCGGACGCAGCCCGGCGGCCTGCCGCCAGCTGGCCTCCTCCGCACGCCGCCGCATCCGTGCGACGAGCCTCACCCCGGCCCCGATCGCCCGGCAAGCCGACCTCGTCAAGGAATTCAAGAAAGCGTGGGAAGCCAAGGACATCGGAGCGCTCATCGGTCTCCTCGACCCCGATGTCAAAGCCGTCGGCGACGGCGGAGGACTCGTCAGCGCCGCGCTTCACCCCTTCGAAGGCCGCGAACAGGTCGCGTCCTATCTCATGGCGTTGGCGCACAAGGCGACCGGTTTCGAGCTTCTGGAACGGACCGTCAACGGCCGGCCCGGCCTTGTCCTCCAGCAAGCCGGGCTGACCGTCGCGGTGTTCGCGTTCCACGTCGCCGACGACCACATCCGGCACATCTGGGGAGTCCGGAACCCCGAGAAACTTCGGCCGTGGACAGAGGCGTGACCGCTACGCCGCGAGGGCGCCCAATTGCCGCAGCTGGGTGAGGACGTCGACGACACCCCAAATCTCGGTGATCCGCCCTCCGGCGAACCGGAGAATGAAGATCTCGCTGTAGTGGACGGCCTTTCCGGTGGCCGGGAGCCCCCTGAACTCGCCCCGATGGGTACCGGTGACGGTGTTCCGGCAGACGACCTTGTCCCCGTCGGCGAGCACGTCCTCGGCCGTGACCTTCAGGTCGGGGAACGCGCGGAGCAGCACCGTCCACACTTGTTTCAGCGCCTGTGCCCCCGTCGTTTCCATCGGCACCGGCGCGTGGAACACCACGTCCGGCTCGACGATCTCGTCGATCGTCGTCTCGATGATCTGGAAGCTGCCGGTGTTGGTCGCGTCGTGGAAGCGGGTGAACGTCGCCAGATTGTGCGCTGTACCGGTGGTGGTCATGGTCTCTCCAAACTTGTCGGTCGGTGGATCGCACGGTGCGGGAGCCGGGCTCCGCGCCCTGGGGACACGGAGCCCGGCCCGTCGAACAGCTGCCCGTCGAACAGTGATCAGCCGAACAGTGGTCAGCCGAACTGCCCGGCCCGGTAGTCACCGGCAGGGTTCTGGACGATGGCGTTCACGCGGTTGAAGGCGTTGATCAGCGAGATCACCGCCACCAGCGCGGCGAGCTGGTCATCGTCGAAGTGTTCGGCGAGATTCGCCCAAGCCTCGTCGGTGACGCCGCCGCCGTCGGCCATCCGGCAGGCCTGCTCGGTCACCTCCAGCGCGGCGCGCTCGGCGGCGGTGAAGACCGTCGCCTCCCGCCACGCCGCGACCAGATTGATCCGCACGTCCGATTCGCCCGCGGCGGCGGCCTCCTTGGTGTGGATGTCGAGGCATACCGCGCAGCCGTTGATCTGGCTCGCACGCATCCGCACCAGCTCCTGGATCGTCAGCGGCAGAGATGAGCCGGCCAGCGCCTTTCCCGCCGAAATGATGGTCTTCAGGAACTTTCCCCCGACCGGGTTGCCGAAGTAGTCGAGCCGGGCTTCCATCGCGATCTCCTTTGTCGTTGGGGTGTTCTGCCCAATCGACGACGCAGCCCCGCGAGATGTGAGCCCGGTCTGAAACACGCGACTAGCACCGGAAGGTGTAAGCACCACTGCCGGAACGCCCCTTGGCGGGCACGTAACCGGCCTTCGCCGCCGTGTGGTTGCCGATCGCCAGGTAGGTCCGCACCGCTCCGGCCGGGCAGTCCGCCACCGCCTGGGAACTCTGCTGGAAACCCGGTCCGTTGCCGAAGTTGCCGATCCCGGCGATGGCGAGCGAGCCGTTGCGCACTTCGTAGAGCTCCACCTGCGCGGTGAGATTGTCCATCGGTACCGGGCAGGTCGTCGCCGACTTGGCGGTGACGACCGAAGGCAGCTGCATCCCGGGAACCGAAACCAGAACCAGATCGATCGTGGTCTGGACGGTGCAGACGATATCCGGGAGGACCGCCGCGGTGCGCGCCGTCTTCGCCGCGACCGACAGGTGACTCACACCGTCCGGCCCCTGCGGCACAGCGGCCGAAGCGCTGGAAGGCGCGGCCGAAACCGCCATGAAAGCCATCGCGACCGCACCGACGGACAACCCCTGGAAAATACGTTTCAACCGAACCATCGGAATCTCCTGTCTTACCCGCCGCTCACGGCAGGAACAATCGAAACGGAATCAGCGTCGCCCATGCCTGCGACCGCCGTATTGAGCATTCCAAGCCGATGACAGGAATTACCAGGTGATTCCGCGTGAATACCCAGGCGAAACCCAAGATCGAATCACCACATCGGTGATTCACGCCGGAGCCCCGGCGTGCCAGGCTTCAGTCCGGTGGCCGAAGACGTCGTTCCGCGTCCTTCACACGCACCGTGACCAGGAAGTACACGGCCGTCGCGCAATTCGTGTTCTTGCCCCCGGTGAGCTCGACGTCGAGCACGTCACCCCGCACCACCGGTTCGGCACCGGTCTCGGCGCAACCGGCCTCGACGAAGGCGAACGTCCTGATGCCGTCCTCGCCGCGCGGGGCTGTGAGCGCCGCCCTCGCCTGTTCGTCGTCTTTCACGGTCCTCTCTCGCACCTGGCGGTACAGCACCTCACCCGCGTCGCCGGACAGCTCGACCGGCGCGGGCGGCCACCTCCGGTGCGGGGCCTGATGTGCCGCACGCGGCAACCCCGACCACGAACAGCAAGGACACCACCACGGCACGGGCCGAGCACAAAACGCGAAACGCTCGGCGGCCGCCGTTCGAATTCGGTCCCTTCACGATGACTCCTTCCCCCAGGGATATTCCCGCATTTGCTCTCGCCCGGTTCGCGATTTCGTCTTTTCCTATGCGATCACGGTGGTGTCCTCGCGGCGGGTGGACCGGCGGCGTCGCCACCGCCCGCCGATCACCAGGCCGCCCGACGCGAGCAGGCCGAGACCACCGAAGAAGTACGTCGTCGGCCGCAGCACAAGGCCAGTGGGGATCGACACGGTGCCGATCGCGCGGATCCGGTTGTTGCCGGAGTCCGCGACGTAGATCGCCCCGCCCGGACTGACCGTGAGCCCGCGTGGCGCGTTGAGGGTCGCTTGACCGGCGACGCCGTCGTCGCCGGTGTACGAACCGCCCGCGTAGACGGCTTTCTCCGGGATCAACTCGCCCGCGAAGGAGGTGGTTCCGGCGACCGCGTGGATCTTTCCGGTGGCCGGGTCGATCGCGCGGATCCGGTGATTCGCGAAGTCCGCGAAATAGAGCGTGCCGTCGGCGCCGACCGCGAGCCCGGCCGGTTGGCCGATCTCCGCGGAGGTGGCCGTCAGCCCGTCACCGGTGGCGCCCTGGTACCCCGTGACCCCCGCGACGGTCCAGACCCGCCGGGTCTTCGGATCGATCGCGACGATTCGGGCGTTCAGGCTCGCCGCGGCGTACACGGTCCCGTCCCGGCCGACCGCCACCGCGTCGGCGGGGACACCCCCTTTTCGCCCGGGTACCGCCTCCGCGATCGTTTCGCACTCCCCCTTGCCGGGCCGGATCGCGCAAACGCCGGTGTCATCCCCGTTGGCGACGTACAGCGTGCCGTCCGGCGCGGCGGCGATGTCCTGCGGGCCGGTCCCGTTCCGGAGCGGCGAAAGCACCGTGTGCAGCTGATTGGTGGACCGGTTCACGGCGAGAATCCGGGCGGTGGACCCGACTCCGTCGATGACGTAAAGGAGTCCGTCGCGGCCGAGGGCGAGCGCGGCCGGACCCCGCAGTGGGGTTTCGTCGGCAGGCGCACCGTCGGGCGGGACTTCGCCGGAGCCACGCTGCCTGGTCGTACCCGCGATGGTGCGAACCGTCCCGTCGTCCGGGTCCACCGAGCGGATCCGGTGGTTACCGGTGTCCGCGATGAAGATCGTGCCGTCCGTGTCCACGGCGATGTCCCGGGGCACGTCCAGGTCGACCTCGTCCCGTTCGTGCACGTCCCGGTAGAACGAGCCGTCCTCGGTTTCGGTGAGTTCGCTGTCCGCCTCAGGGGTCAGGTCCTTTCCACTGCCCGCGACCGTGACGATCCGCTCGGTCGTCATGGGGTGCCCTAGCCGCCGGTCAGGCGATTCCCTCCTGATCGAGCGCACCCGGTTGTGCCGCAGGTCGGTGACGTACACGGTGCCGTCCGGCCCGGAGGCGACCCCGGCGATGGCCGAAAGACTCGCCTCCATCGGGTCGCCACCATCGCCGAAGGGCCCTTTCCGCTGGTCCGGCGAGTACGGCCCACCGGACTTCCCGCCGGTGAGTGGTGTCAGCCGAGCGGTCACCGGGTCCAGGCTGTACACCACCTTGCTCATCCCGCCTGCCGCGACGACAAGCAGCCTCCCTTCCGGGGTGACCGAAAGGTCCACCGGATCCCGGACCTCGGCGCTGCCGACCGGGGTGAAGGTGTTCTTGGCGACGTCGACCGCGACCACGCGGTCGTTGCCGCCCTCCGCCACATAAAGGATCCCGTCCTTGCCGACGGCGATCGCGTCCGGCTCGACGAAGGTTCCTGTCGCCGGTTTACCGTGGTCGTCCGGTTTCGGGAAGAAATCCGACCCCGAATCGCCCGCGTGAGGGCGGCCCGCCACGGTGCGCATCGTCTTGGTCTTCGGGTCGACCGCACGGACGCGGTAGTTCAGCAGGTCGGCGATGTAGAGCGTGCCATCCGGGCCGACCGCGACGTCTTTCGGGCGATACAGGCTCGCGGCGGTCGCCGGGCCGCCGTCGCCGGTGAACCGCCGTCCGGGTCCGCCGCCGGCGACGGTACGAACCACGCGGGTCGCCGGGTCGACCGCGCGAACGCGATCGTTGCCGGAGTCGGCGATGTACAGCGTGCCGTCCGGGCCGACGGCGATGCCGAACCCTCCGAATCCGCCCTCGGAGAACGTGGCCTTCGCCGCCTCCCCACCGTCACCGCCGAAACCCGTCTCCCCGGTGCCCGCGAAGGTGCGAATCGTTCCCGCGCGCTGATCGATCGCCAGAATTCGCGTCCCGGTGGCGACATAGACAGTGCCGTCCGGTGCGGTGGCCACGGCTCCGGGACGGGTGAGCCCGGCCGCGCGCGGCGAGCCGCCCTCCTCCCACGTCGACATGTCGCCACCGCCTGCCACCGTGTCGACGGTCGCCCGATCCGGCTCCCGGACCGGAGGCGGCCGGTCGCTCATCGGCTCCACATACCCTGGTGATGCCGACAGCAGCGTCGCCAGGACCACCACGAACATCGCGAGGTGCGGCCGGGCCCAAGGTCGTGCCGGACAGTCCTTGCTCATTCGTCTCCCCCTCGCTCCGGAACAACGGAATACTGAGCCACGGCGCTTTCAACTCGCTTGCACTGCTCACGCACGCGTCCGGACAGGGCCCGCCGCGGAGTCTGCGGCAGTGGTTCCGGCCAGGCCGGGAAACCGGCTTTCACGCCGCTTTCGTCACGTATTCCGCGGTCCGTCCGGGTCTCGGCGCCGGAGACGACGTCGCGAAACCCCGTTCCGGTCCGGGGCGTGTTCCCCCTTCCTCGTTTCTCCGGTCCGCGAACAAGGCCGGGGAAATGCGACGTCGGCCATGGACGGCGTGCCCGCGCGATTCCGCCCAACTCCGCCCGTTCCATGGCAACCATTTGCATGTCCACCCGCGCCCGAGAAACACGTAAGCTGGCTTTGTGGCACGGGATTCCGAGAGCCTTCCGACGGTGGTCCAGACCGCCCGCACTGTTGTGCCCGCCATCGCGGCGGCGGCGCTCGGGATCACGGCTCACGTTCTCGGCGGAGGGGTGATTCCCCACCTCGGCATGGCCCTGGCCATCGTCGGCCTGGTCGGCTGGGCGGGCACCATTGTCGTCGGCCGTTTCCGAGGACTGATCGCCGCGATCGGCGCTGTCGCGGCGGCACAGACGATCCTGCACGACGTGCTGCTTCTTCCCACGCATCTGACCCGCCATCGGATCGCCCCGGTTCCGGACGGAGCCGATCCGTGGTTCGCGCTCGGCGTGAACGCGCTCGCCATAGTGCTTCTGGGTCTTCTGCTCACGCACGCGGATTCCGCGCTGCTCACCCTCCATGGCTTTGTCCGACAGGCTCTCGGCAGGGTCCCGGCGACGGCCGACTCGGCCCATTCGCCGCTGCGGTCACCGCTTTCCCGTTGGGACGGAACGAATAGCGCGACAGAGGTCCTGTTGCGGCGCGCCCGGCCACGACGCGGGCCTCCTCTCTTTCACTGAGGTTTCTTAATCACCCGTTGCACCGCAGAACTGTGACGAACCACAGCACCGCACAGATCGCCTTCATCCAGTCGACGGCGATCCGTGTCCGCGACCTTCAGCGAAGGGTTTTCCCATGCCAGAAAGACCCGACTCGACCGTCACGATCAAAAAGCCTTGGGAAATCGCCATCACCCATGGCAAACGCCTCGCCGTCACCATGGAAGACCTCCTGCAACGCGCCTTGGCGACCGCGGGTCTCCGGCAGCCCGACTCGACGATCGCCGCCGACGCGCAGGACTACTGGCGACGGCCGAGCGGATCGCATTGGGCCGCAGACTCCCATTGGCGGGACGCCCCGGCCTTCCAGGACAACGACCTGTGGGACCGGATCGGCGCGGACCACCTCGCCCTGTTCGAAGCCGGAACACGCCTGACGTCGTTCACCCGGCCTTGGGACCGGGTGATCGAGTGGGGCTGCGGCGGGGGTGCCAACGCGGTGCATTTCGCACCCCGTGCCAAGGAGTTCATCGGAGTCGACATCTCCCGTGACTCGCTCGAGGAGTGCGGCACGCAGATCGCGAAGGTCTGCGACACGGCCTTCCAGCCGGTGGCCGTCGAGGTCGCCACCCCGGAATCCGTACTCGGGGACGTCGATGGCGTCTGCGACGTTTTCCTGTCCTTCTACGTATTCGAGCTGATCCCGTCGCCGGAATACGGCGAACGACTGCTGCGCATCGCCCACGACCTCCTCGCCCCCGGCGGTCTCGCCCTGATCCAGATCAAATACGACACCGGCGACTGGCTCACCAAACCACGGCGACGCTCGTACCGGCGCGGCCTGGCGAACATGACGACCTACCCGATCCACGGGTTCTGGGAACTCTCCGAACGCTGCGGCCTCACTCCGCGAGCGGTCCGGCTGGTGCCGCGGAACGAACTCGACGAACGCTACGCGTACTTCTTCCTCACCAAGGAATCCGCGTGACGGTGTGGCGGGTGGGGCAGCGGCCGGGCTGCGTCGACGGCGCCTGAACCGCCACACTCGGTTTGGTCGTGAGTGGCAAGTGGTGTTCTAACGACATTTGCCACTCACGACCACCCCGACCGGCGACCGGCAGCCCAGGCGGGTGCTACGCCGTGGTGACGCCGGTCCGTTCGGCGACGCGTTCGACCTTGCCGACCAGGAAGACGTAGGAAAGGATCCCGGCGATCGTGATCACGGTCATGTAGGCGAAGCCGGGCGCGAAGCTGTCGTCGGTGACGATCAGGCCGATGACGATCGGGGTGGCGATCGACGACAGGTTCCCGATGAAGTTGAACATCCCCCCGGTCAGCCCGAGCAGCCGTCGCGGCGCCAGTGCGGAGACCAGTGACCAGGTGATCGACGCGAGACCGTTCCCGAAGAAGGCGACCGAAAGGATCACGATGACGAGCGTGGTCGAGTCGGTGAACCCGGCTCCGACCATCACGGTGCTCAGCACCAGCCCGGCGATGATCGGGCCTTTGCGTGCCACGCTGAGCGACGCGCCACGCCGGACCAGGAAGTCCGACAGCACACCGGAAGTCAGCACTCCGACGAGTGCCGCGATGAACGGCAGCGAAGCCAGGAAGCCGGATTTGATGTAGTCCATGTCCCGGTACTCGACGAGGTACGTCGGGAACCAGGTGAGGAAGAACCAGAGCGTCGAGGTCAGACAGAACTGGCCGAAGTAGATGCCCCACAGCTTTCGGCTGCCCAGCACGGTCGCCAGGTCCGCCCGCGTGATCCGCGCCCGCTCGGGCCGCTCACGCGCCAGCTCCACCAGGCCGCCGCCGGAGCGGATCAGTTCCACCTCGGCCTCGTTGGCCGGCGAGTCGCGCGGCTCCCGGTATTTCGCGTACCAGAGCACCGCCCAGAGAATGCCGACCAGGCCGGTGGCGATGAACACCCAGTGCCACGAAAGCATCGCCTGCAGCCAGGAAAGCACGGGCGTCAGCAGAGCCAGGCCGATGAACTGGCCCGAGGTGTAGAAACCGATCGCCGTGGCGCGTTCGCGTTCCGGGAACCAGACGGTCGCGATCTTGCTGTTGATCGGGTAGGCGGGCGCCTCGAAGGCACCGACCATCAGCCGCAGCGCGATCAGCGCGACGAATCCGCCGATCACGCCCATGAACAGCGTCGCGAGTGACCACAGGATCAGGCAGGCCGGATAGAGCAGCCGCGGCGGGATCTTGTCGACCAGCCAGCCGCCGGGAAGCTGCAACGCGGCATAGGTCCAGCCGAAAGCGGACAGGAGCAGGCCCTGTTCCGCTTTGGACAGCTCGAGTTCGCCGGCGATGGCGGGCATCGCGATCGACAGGTTCGAGCGGTCCAGGTAGTTGATGACGACGGTGACGAACAGCATCACCGCGATCAGCACGCGGTACCGGGACGGGCGCGCGGCGAGTCCTGTGTGGACTGACATCGTCATCGCGCTCACCATTCCGCGAACGAGCCGTCGGCGTGCCGCCACACCGGGTTCCGCCAGCGATGTCCTTCGGCCGCGCGTTCGGCGACGTACTCCTCGTTGATCTCGATCCCGAGCCCCGGCCCGTCGGGGATGACGACCTGCCCGTCGTCGTAGGCGAACACCGACGGATCCGTGACGTAGTCGAGCAGATCGTTGCTCGTGTTGTAGTGGATGCCGAGGCTCTGTTCCTGGATCGTCGCGTTGTAGCAGCCCGCGTCGATCTGCAGGCACGCCGCCAGCGCGATCGGCCCGAGCGGGCAGTGCAGGGCCAGGCCGACGTCGTAGGCCTCGGCCATGTGCGCGATCTTGCGCGCTTCGGTGATGCCGCCGCAGTGCGACGGATCCGGCTGGATGATGTCGACAGCGCCCGAGGCCAGCACCGCCTTGAAGTCCCACCTCGAAAACAGCCGTTCGCCGAGCGCGATCGGGATAGGCGAGTTGCGCAGGACGTCCGCGAAGCCGTCGATGTGTTCGGACAGCACCGGTTCCTCGACGAACATCAGCCGGTACGGCTCCAGTTCGCGCAGCAGGACCTTGGCCATCGGCTTGTGCACGCGACCGTGGAAGTCCACCCCGATGCCGACGTTCGGGCCCACCGCCTGGCGGACGGCGTCCACGTTGGCCACACAGCGGTCCACCTTGTCCCAGGTGTCCAGATAGGACAGTTCCTCGGTCCCGTTCATCTTCACCGCGCTGAACCCGCGGTCCACCACCTCACGCGCGGCGCGGGCGGTCTCGGCGGGACGGTCACCGCCGATCCACGAGTACACCTTGATCCGGTCGCGGACCCGCCCGCCGAGCAGTTCGTGGACCGGCACGCCGAGCGCCTTGCCCTTGATGTCCCACAGGGCCTGGTCGATCCCGGCCAGCGCGCTCATGTGGATACCGCCGCCGCGATAGAACCCGCCGCGGTAGAGGACCGTCCACAGATCCTCGATGCGAGAAGGGTCTTTGCCGATCAGGTAGTCGGAAAGCTCCTCGACGGTCGCGGCCACCGAGGCGGCGCGGCCCTCCAGGACCGGCTCACCCCAGCCGGTGATGCCCGCGTCGGTTTCGATCTTCAGGAACGACCAGCGCGGTGGCACCTGATATGTCGTCATTGACGTGATCTTCAAGGCTTCTTCCTTAATCCCGGTGCCAGACCCGGCACAGTTCGCGAGCCCGGACGGCGACCGCGTCCGCGCTGTCACCCGGCCGGTAGAGGCAGGAACCCAGTCCCGCTCCGGCCGCCCCCGCGGCGGCCCAGGCCGCCAGATTCGTTTCGTCGACTCCGCCGACAGGCAGCAGTTCGACCTCGCGTGGCAGCACAGCACGCCACGCCTTCATCCCTCCGATCCCGACCGCGTCGGCGGGAAACAGCTTGAGGTGCCGGGCACCCGCGGCCAAGGCGGCGAAGGCCTCGGTCGGCGTGGCCACGCCCGGATACGGCGTCATGCCCTCGGCCAAAGCGGCGGAGATGACGGCGGGATCGCAGTTGGGCGCCACGATCATCCGCGCCCCCGCCGCCCGCGCCCGCGCGATGTCTTCGGTGGAGAGCACGGTCCCCGCGCCGATCTCGCACCACTCGCCGAACGCGTCGGCGAGCAGACGGACGCTCTCGAACGGCTCCGGCGAGTTCAGCGGCACTTCGATGGCGGGGAATCCCGCGTCGACGAGCGCCCGGCCGACGCCGACGACCTCGGCCGGGGTCACTCCGCGCAGGATCGCGATCAAACCGGTCACGGCTTCAGTGTCCTTTCGAGACGGTCTTCGAGCAGTCCGGCGGCGGTCGCGATACGCCACAGCCCCCGGGCGGTGACCTCTTCCGGCAGCACAGTCGCCGCCACTCCCCGCTCGGCAAGGGCGAGGGCGTAGCGGCGGCAGAGTTCGACGGCGCCGCACAGCACCAGCGGGGAATCCGGGTCACGCAGCAGGTGCGCGACCTCGTCGGCGATGAGCACGCCCGAGAGGTAGTCGGGAAGTGCTTCGGGAGCCAGCACGCCGTCGAGCACGAGCGGGCGAGCACCGAACGCCTCGGTGGCGAGCCCTCGCGAGCGCCGTCCCGCCGCCAAACCTCGCGAGAAGGCCACGTCGTCGGACACCGGGCCGGCGGCCGTGCGGGCGAGGATGCCGCGCGCGATCAGCAATCCGTACAGTTCGCCGGTCATCGCCGTGGCGAAGTCCGTCACGAGCCCGTTCTCGACACGGACCCATTTGCTGTGCGTGCCGGGGAGTACCACCGTGACCGGCCCGTCGACGTCGCCGAGCGCGTCGAGGACACCGACCAGCTGCGTTTCCTCACCGCGGATGACGTCGCCGGGGCTCTCGCCGGACGGGATCCGCAGTCCGGGCACGATGTGGAGCGCGCCGTCGCGGTGGGACACGGGCACGAGCGAGGTGGAGTCCGGCCTCGCCGGGACGGTGCGATAGCCCGCGTCGGCCCAGCCCTGCGCGCTGCCCACCATTCCGCACGCGATGGCCGGGAGCGCGGGCCAAGCACCGCGGATCTCCCGGAAGGCCGACTCGTAGACGGCCGCCCTGTCACTCGGATCGACATCTTCGGTGATCGCGAGCAGTCCACGCGAGGTCCGGCGGGCGTCGAGGATCTCCCCCTCGGTGTCGAGCAGCCAGGCGCGCTGACCGGAGGTTCCCCAGTCGAGCGCGATCAGGCCGGGTTCGGTGTCCGTCACGAGCGACATCGTGCGGTCGCGTTCCCGATAATGCGATCAGCGTCCCTATATGTAGGATTTCGGCATGTCCGACACAGCGCCGCCCGGCACCCAGACCCTCGCGCGCGGCCTCGCGGTGATCCGCGCGGTCGCGGGCGGCGCGACCGACCTCCGCACCCTGGTCGAGCGCACCGGGCTGGGCCGCAGCACCGCACATCGGCTGGTCCAGCTGCTGGTGAGCGAGGGCTACCTGCGCAGCGGACGGGACGGCTACACGCTCGGACCCACCCTCATCGAGCTGGGTTTCCAGGCCTTGCACGGCAGTCCGCTGCCGGTGGTCGCCCGGCCGGTGCTGGAGGAGCTGGCCGCCCAGTTGCGCGACACGGTGCACCTGGCCGTCCGCGACGGCGATTCGGTGCTGTACCTGGACAAGCTGCCGGGTTCACGGGGCGCGGAGATGCGCTCCCGGATCGGGCACCGGATGCCCTTGACCCGCACCGGCGTCGGGATGGCGCTCCTGCTGGATTCCGGGCCGGAATGGCGGGATCTGTATCTGGCCGAAACGCCGGTGGAGCCGGGCCGGGTGCACCCGGAAGACGTCGACGCTTTCCTGGCCCGCATGCACGAGTACGCGGAATCCGGGGTGGCGATGGACCTGGAGGACAACGAACCGGGCATCCGCTGTGTCGCGGCGCCGATCCGGGACGCCACCGGTGCGATCGCCGGGGCCATCAGCGTTTCGGCGACGCGGCCGTACATGCCCGCCGCCCGGATGCGCGGCCTGAACCGCGTCATCGGCGGTGCGGCGCGGCAGGTGTCCGCCGGCCTCGGCCACCGCGAACGATGAAGGGCAGGATGTCTCCATGAACGAACCGTCCTTCACCCTCGTGCAACTGCGCTATTTCGAGGCGGCGGCCCGGCATCTGAGCATGACGGCCGCGTCGAAGGAGCTGGTGGTCTCGCAGTCGGCCGTGTCGACCGCGATCGCGCAGCTGGAGAAGGAGATGGGCGTGCAGTTCCTGCTGCGCCACCACGCCCGCGGGCTCAGCCTGACCACGGCGGGCGAAGCGTTCTACAAGCGGGTGCTGAATTTCCTCGCCCACGGGGCCGAGCTGGTCGAGACGGCACGGCAGTCCGGCACCGAGCTGGTGGGAACGCTGACGATCGGCTGTTTCGCCACCCTCGCGCCGTTCCGGTTGCCCAGTCTGCTGGCGAAGTTCGAGGCCCGGCATCCCCAAGTCCACGTGTCCCTGCGCGAAGGGGAACACCAAGCGCTGAAGACGGCCCTTCGTTCGGGCGGTACCGAACTCGCCCTGCTCTACGGCTACGACCTCGACGACGACATCGACCGCGAGGTCGTGGGCAGCGCGGCCCCGTACGCGCTGGTGCCCGAGGGCCACCGGCTCGCGCGGCGGAAGAGCCGCAAGGTGTCGCTGCTGGAGCTGGCCGAGGAGCCCATGGTGCTCCTCGACCTGCCCCACAGCCGCGAATACCTGCAGTCCGTCCTGCGCGACGTCGGGGTGGAACCGCGGATCCGGCACCGCAGCACCGGTTACGAGACCGTCCGCTCGCTCGTCGCGTCCGGCCACGGCTTCGCCCTGCTCAACCAGCGCCCGCCGGACGACACCACGTACTCGGGCGCGAAGGCCGTGCCGCTCACGCTCACCGACGCCGTCCCGGCGCTGGAGATCGTCGTCGCCTCGATGCGCGGGGCCCGGCTCACCCGGCGGGCGCAGGAGTTCCGGGAGCTGTGCCGCACCCAGTACACCCGCTGAAGATCACCGGTACCGCAGATAGGCGCGATGGGTCGCGATGTGGTCCGCCACGAGTTTGGCGTCGTGCCACACCCCCCAGATGAAACTCGAGCCGCGGCGCGCCTGCCAGGGCAGGCCCAGGAAGTACACGCCGGGTTCGGCGGACACCCCTCGCCGGTGGTCCGGCTTGCCGTTCTCGTCGAACGCGTCCACCCGCAGCCAGCCGTAGTCGACGGCGAAGCCGGTCGCCCAGACGATCGAGCGGACTCCGGCGGCGTCGAGGTCGAGCTCCAGGATCGGGTCGGCGGCGCGGTCCGGATCCGGTCCCAGCACCCGGGCTTCCGGTTCCTCGGGCAGGTCCAGGCCGTTGCGGGTGGCGTAGGCGTCGGCTTCGTCGAGCACCGCGAGGTAGCCCGCGTCGCCCCGGGCGAGGTTGGCCGCGAGGTCCGGCGCGAAGCGGAGAACGCCGTCGTCGTAGGAAGAGGTCAGGCCGACGAGTTCGATCCCCATCGCGGCGAGGGCCCGGAAGTCCACCGTGTGCCCGCCGCGCGCGCCGCTGACCGCGATGGTGACGTGCTCCGCCCCCCTCGGCGGGGTGTCGGCGTCCCACTTGCCGAGAACGCCGAGCCACCAGCAGAAGTCACGTCCGCGGTACCTGCGTGGCGGTCGCTCGTGCGGGCCGACGGAGAGGTACACGCGCCGCCCCGACCGGCGGAGTTCTTCGGCGATCTGCACGCCTGAGGACCCGGCTCCGACCACCAGAACCGCGCCTTCCGGCAACTGCCCCGGATTGCGGTAGCCGCTGGAATGGACCTGGGAGATCCCGGCGTCCTCCGGCACGATCGGCGGGATCACGGGCCGCTGGAACGGCCCCGTCGCCGCGATGACGTACCGCGTCTCGATGGTCCCGTCCGAAGTCTCCACATGGAACCCCGGGCGCCCCTCGTTCTTCCGGACGGAGGTCACCTCGACCCCGGTCCGGATCGGCGCCGCGATCTTTTCCGCGTAGGCCTCGAAATACTCGGCGACCCGCTCCTTCGTGGGGAAGTCCTCGGGGCCTAGGCCATCGAACTCCAGGCCGGGAAAGCGGTCGTGCCACGCGGGACCGTTCGCGACCAGCGAGTCCCACCGCTCCGAACGCCAGCGCTCCGCGATCCTGTTCCGCTCGACGACGAGGTGCGCGACCCCGTGACCGCTCAGGTGTTCGCTCATCGCCAGACCGGCCTGGCCCCCGCCCACGACGAGAGCCTCCACCTCTTGGCTCGGCATCCAGACCTCCACTCCGGGACTTCCCGGTTCGTCTTCGCGGCTCGTATGTCTTCTTGGATCGTGGCGGTGAAGCATTGCCTGTGTCCAACAGATGTTTTCGTCCTTCAAGATCTGATTCACAGATCCAAGGGCGACGAGACCTGCATCTGAATTATCGATGCATTGCTCCTGAAACATCTTCTGTACAGAACACCGGCCCGCCGTCACGCTGTGGCGACGGGGCCCGTGACCGGCGGGCCGCACCCCCCTCCAGGGAAGGCTGAGTAGTGACCGTCCACCGGCGCATCCGCCCGTTCAACACGCGCGACACCTATCCCGAGCAGAACCTCGACAACGACCTCTGCCAGGCCGTCGTCGCCAACGGCACGGTCTACGTCCGCGGCCAGATCGGCCAGGACCTCGACACCAGCGAGTCCGTCGGGATCGGCGACGCGGCCGCGCAGGCCGAGCGGGCGATGGCCAACATCGCGCTGTTGCTCGAAGAAGCGGGCAGCCGGATGGAGCACCTGGTCAAGCTCACGATCTACTTGATCGACCCGCGCTACCGCGAAGACGTCTATCGCGTCGTCGGCCGCTGGACCAAGGGCGTGTACCCGATCTCGACCGGTGTCGTGGTGTCCGCGCTCGCCCGCCCGGAATGGCTGTGCGAGATCGACGCCGTCGCGGTGATTCCGGAGGAGGGGAAATGACCTTCTCGATCGTGGCCCGCGAGCACTCCGGCGGCATCGTGCGCTTCGGGATCGCGGCCAGTTCGTCCAGTCCCGCCGTCGCCGCCCGCGTCGCGCATCTGGTCCCTGGCGTCGGCGCGGCCGCTTCCCAGAACGTGACGGACCCCCGGCTCGGCGGGCGCCTGCTCGACCGGCTGGCCGAGCACGGGGACGCCGAGCGGGCGTTGTCCGAGGTGACCGCGGCGGCGTCCGGCGTCGAGTACCGGCAGCTGACCGTGCTCGGCCCGGCCGGACCCGGTTTCGCCTACAGTGGCGACCGGACGCTCGGCACCCACGCGACAGCGACCGCCGACGGTGTCGTGGCGGCGGGGAACATGCTGGCGGGCGACCACATCCCGCAGTCCATTGTGGACGCGTTCCTGTCCTCGGCCGGCGAGCTGGAGCAACGGCTCGTTTCGGCGCTACAGGCAGGTCTCGACGCGGGCGGGGAAGAAGGCCCCGTCCGCTCGGCTGGTTTGGCCGTGGTGTCCGATGTGGACTGGCGGATCACCGACCTCCGCGTGGACTGGGCCGACGACCCGGTCGACAAGCTGGCGGAGCTGCTCGACGTGTGGCTCCCCCAGCGCGACGACTACGTGACCCGCGCGCTCGACCCCGGCACGGCGCCGTCCTACGGCGTTCCGGGGGACGAAGGATGACGACGCCGAAGGCCGCGGCCCGCGCCGAGGTCGATCGCCACGCCGACGCGCTGATCCGGCTTTCGGAACGGCTGCACGCCGACCCCGAGACCGCTTGGGAGGAGCATCGCGCCGCCGCGATGGTGCCGGAACTGCTCGACCAGGCCGGTTTCGCCGTCACCTCGGGCTATCAGGGCCTCGCAACGGCGTTCCACGCGAGCTTCGGTGACGGCCCGACCCGGATCGCGCTGTGCGCCGAGTACGACGCGCTGCCCGGTCTCGGCCACGCCTGCGGCCACAACCTCATCGCGGCGAGCTCGGTCGGCGCCGCCCTCGGCCTGGCCGCTGTCGCCGACGACGCCGGGCTGACCGTCGAGGTCTACGGGACGCCCGCCGAGGAGGGCGGCGGCGGGAAGATCGAGCTGCTCGACCGGGGCGCGTTCGCCGACGTCGACCTGGCGATGATGGTCCACCCCGCGCCCGTGGACGTCGCCGAGGCACGCCCGTTCGCCGTCAGTCACTCGAAGGTCTCCTATCGCGGCCGATCGGCGCACGCCGCCGCGTATCCCGAAGCGGGGATCAACGCGGCCGACGCGTTCACCGTCGCGCAGGTCGCGATCGGGTTGCTCCGGCAGCATCTTCCGGCGTCGGCACGCGTGCACGGAGTCGTCACCCACGCCGGCGACGCGCCGAACGCGATCCCCGAGCACGCGACCGGCCGCTGGTACGTACGCGCCGGGACGCTCGCGGAGCTCGCCGAGCTGGAGCCGCGCGTGACGCGCGCCTTCGAAGCCGGCGCGCTGGCGACAGGCTGCGAACTGACCATCGAGCCGGAAAGCAAGCCGTACGCGGAATTCCGCGCCGACGAGACCGCGCTGGCGGCCTATCGCGCCAACGCGCTCGACCTCGGCCGCGTGTTCGCGCCGGACGGGACGGCGTCCCGGATGAACCGGGCGTCGACCGACATGGGCAACGTCTCCCAGGTCGTGCCCGCCATCCATCCCTACATCGGCATCGGCTCGCTGCCCGCGCTCAACCACCAGCGCGAGTTCGCCGCGCACTGCGTCGGCGGCGAGGCCGAACGCGCCCTGCTCGACGGCGCGATCGCCCTGGCCTGGACCGGAGTTGACCGGACGGCCTGATCGTCATCGCGTGACATGGTTCAAGGAGGCATCATGACCACACAGGACTCTCCCCCGGGCGAAGTCGTCGCCACCACCGAAGACCCCGCGGCGCTTCGCCGCAGCATCGCCGCCGGAGCCGTCGGAGTGTTCGTGCACTGGTTCGACTGGGCCGCCTACGCCTATCTCGCGAGCACCATCGCGGCGGTGTTCTTCCCCGCAGGCGACGCCACCGCCGGTCTGCTCGCCGTTTTCGGCGTCTTCGCGGTCTCCTTCGGGATCCGGCCGATCGGGGCGCTGGTGTTCGGGCCGCTCGGCGATCGGATCGGGCGCAAGCGAACCCTCTCCATCGTCATCTTCGTGATGTCGGGCGCCACCCTGGTGATCGGCCTGCTGCCCGGGTACTCGACGATCGGGATCGCCGCTCCCGTCCTTCTGGTCTTCCTGCGCCTCCTGCAGGGTTTCGCCGCGGGCGGCGAATTCGGCAGCGCGGCGAGCTTCCTCGCCGAATACGCGCCGCGCCGCCGCCGCGGTTTCGGCGTCAGCTGGCTCGAAGTCGGTTCCCTGCTGGGATTCCTCGCCGGTTCGCTGGTGTTCCTGCTGCTGTCGATCGGTCTCTCGGAAGCCCAGCTGGCGTCCTGGGGCTGGCGGATCCCGTTCCTGCTCGCGGCGCCGCTCGGGGTCATCGGCTTCGTCATCCGCACCAAGATCGAGGACACCCCGGAGTACCGCGCGCTGGAGGCGACCGGCGAGGTGCCCCGCAGCCCGGTGCGGGAACTGTTCCGCACCAACAAGAAGCAGCTGCTCCAGGCGGCGGGCCTGATGACCATGATGCATGTGCCGTTCTACGCGGTGCTCACCTATCTGGTCACCTACCAGACCGACTACCTCGGCCATTCCTCCGGCAGCGCCGCCTTACTGTCCACCGTGATCTCGCTCTTCGCGCTGGTCCTCGTGCCCACCTTCGGCCGTCTCTCCGACCGGATCGGGCGACGGCCCGTACTGCTCGGAGCGGGCGTCGCGCTCTTCGTCCTCGCGACCCCGGCGTACCTCCTGATGCGCACCGGGCTCACCGGGACGTGGATCGGCGGGCTCACGCTCGGCGTCGTGCTCGCCGCGATCCTCGGCACCTACGCGGTGTGGTCCGCGGAGATCTTCCCGACCCGCACCCGCCAGGGCGGGCTGTCGATCGCCTACAACCTCACCGCCGCCCTCTTCGCCGGCACCGTGCCCTACCTGATGACCGTCCTGATCTCCACGACCGGCAGTACCCTCGTGCCCGGCCCGTATCTCATGGTCGCCGCCGCGATCGGGCTCGTCGCGGCCTTCTCGATGCAGGAGACAGCCGGGAAGCCGTTGCCGCAGACGGAAACCCTCGGCTGAAACGCCGGTCGCTCAGGCGCTGACGGATTCCGCGTGTGACAAGCGAGCCGCGAGCCGCGCCGCCCGCTCGGCCTGCTCGGGATCGACGCCCGCCCTGGCGACGAGCCGCAGCCGGGAGACACCGTCGGGGACGCTCGGCGGGCGGAAGCAACCGACCACGACGCCTTCGTGGAACAAGGCGTCGGCGGCGGCCACCGCACGGTCGGCGGAGTCCGCGGGAATCGACTGGACCGCGCCGGGCGCGTGCGGAACCCCGGCGGCGTCGGCGATCACCGACGCGATCCGGTGCAGTTCGCCTGCCCGTTCCGGTTCCGCCGCGATGATCCGGCAGGCCTCCGCGGCTCCGACGGCCGCCGCGGGGGCGAGCCCGGTGTCGAAGATGAACGTCCGGGCGGTGTTGACCAGATGCTCACGCACCAGCGGCGGGCCGAGCACGGCGCCGCCCTGGGTGCCGAGCGCCTTGGACAGGGTCGCCGTCACGACGACGTGCGGCGCGCCGGACAGTCCGGCGGCGTGGACAGCGCCTCTCCCCTGGCCCGCCACCCCGATCCCGTGTGCCTCGTCCACGACCAGGAGTGCGTCGTAGGTGGCACACAGCGCCGCGACGCGCGCCAGATCGGTCGCGTCCCCGAGTACGGAGTAGATCGACTCGACGACGACCACCGCCCGGGTCTGCTCGCGATCCCGGAGCAGCGTCTCGAGCGCGGCGAGATCGTTGTGCGGGCAGATCCGCACGGGTGACCGGGACAGCCGGGCACCGTCGATCAGCGAGGCGTGCACGTGCTCGTCGGAAACGATCACCGTGTCCGGGGAACCCAAGGCGGCGAGCAGACCGACGTTGGCCGCGTAGCCACTGGAGAACGCCAGACACGACGGCTGCCCGGTGAGGCCGGCCAGTTCCCGTTCCAGTTCCACATGGCCCGCCGTCGTTCCGGTCACGACCCTCGACGCGCCCGCACCGGCGCCGTACGTCTCGATGGCCCGTATCGCGGCCGCGCGGACCCGAGGGTCGGCGCCGAGTCCGAGGTAGTCGTTCGACGCCAGATCCAGCAGGCCGCCCCGGGATCCCGGGTTGCGCCGGACGTCGGTCCTGCGCACCAGGCCTGCCCGCCGCCTGTCCTCATCGGCGCGGACGAGCCACTCCAGCAGAGCGCTCATGCGTTGGGGGCGACAGCGGTGCCGGCACCGCGTGACCGGACCAGGACGTCTGTCCGATGTGGACTTTCGTCGGCACCGAGGATCTTGAATCCGGCGTCGGCGATCATGTCGAGGTCGGCCTTCGCGGCCTGCCCCTCGCTGGTGAGATAGTCCCCGAGGAACAGGGAATTGGCCACCTGCAACGCGAGCGGCTGCAGCGAGCGCAGATGCATCTCGCGGCCGCCCGCCATGCGGATCTCCTTCGCAGGACAGGCCAAGCGCGCCAGCGCGAGGATCCGCAGCGAGCGCAACGGCGTCAGCTCCCAAGTGCCCGCCAGCGGTGTGCCTTCGAAGGGCATCAGGAAGTTGACGGGAATCGAGTCGCTGTCGAGGTCACGCAGGGCGAAGATCGCGTCGATCAGTTCGTCGTCGCTCTCCCCCATGCCCACGATCAGCCCGGAACACGGGGAAAGTCCCGCTTCCTTGGCCTTCTCGACGGTGGCCACGCGGTCTTCGTAGTCGTGCGTCGAGCAGATCTCCGAGTACCGGGACTCGCTCGTGTTGAGATTGTGGTTGTAGGCGTCGACACCGGCGTCCCGAAGCCGCTCTGCCTGGCCGTCCTTCAGAATTCCCAGGCAGGCACAGACTTCCACGCCGGAGTGGGCGGATTTGACGGCCTCGACGACGCCGGCGACCCGGTCCACGTCGCGATCGCTCGGCCCGCGCCCGCTCGCGACCAGGCAGACCCGGGACGCGCCGCCCTCGATACCCGCCGTCGCCTGCTTGACCGTCTCGTCGGCCGAAAGCCACGAGTACTTGAGGATCTGCGCCGACGAACCGAGCCGCTGCGAGCAGTACGTGCAGTCCTCCGGGCACAGTCCGGACTTGAGGTTCACCAGGTAGTTGACCTTGACCCGATCCCCGAAGTACGCGCGCCGGAGCCGTCCGGCCGCGACGACCAGGCCGAACACCTCGTCGTCGGGGGTATTCAGGACCGCGCGGGCGTCGTCGCGATCGAGGGCACCACCTGCCAGCTGACGCGAGGCCAGGTCATCCACTGTTTTGAACACCTTTCAAATCGTAGATGGACGCCGAGGGTCGCGCAAGGTGGCCCCGACGGCGGCGGGCACAATGGCCCGGTGAAGGTGACGCGAACGCAGATCGTCGACGGCGCGTACGAGCTGCTCCGCGAGCGTGGGCTGAGCAGCCTGTCCATGCGGCGGCTGGCCCTCGATCTGGGTGTGCAGCCCGGCGCGCTGTACTACCACGTCGCCAACAAACAGGAACTGCTCGCCGTGGTCGCCGCCCGGGTCCTCGCCGACTTCCCGGCGTCACCCGCCGATCCCCGCAAGGCCGCGCAAGACCTGCGCGCGGCACTGCTCCGGGTCCGCGACGGCGCCGAGGTCGTGTCCTTCGTGCAGGCGTACCGACCCGACGTCCTGGCACCGACACAAGCGCTGAACCGGTTGTTCGCCGAACAGTTCGCCGCCCGCCAAGCCGAATGGGCCGCCCGCACGATCGTCCACTATGTACTCGGCTTCGTCGCGGAAGAACAGAACCGGGCCGAACTCGTGCGCGCCCGCATCGTCGACGACGAACCCGCCCACGAACGGGAATCCGCGGAGGCCTTCTTGTTCGGCGTCGACGCGATCCTCACCGGCCTCACCGCTCGCGCCCGATGAAAAGCGTCGTGAGTGGTAAAGACGGTTAGAACCGTCCGTACCACTCACGAGGATAATCCGTCGCGGGCGCTTCCCGTCCTGTGGAACCATCCACGGCCATGGCGAAGCCTCTCGAGGATCTGTGCGCGGTGCTGCGCGAAGTCGAAGACCCGGACCGGTTCATCCGGCCGCAGGACTTCGACGAGCACGTCGCGCGCGAACGATTCGACGCGCTGGCCCGGCGGCTGGGCGACGACTTCGGGCCGGTGGCCGAGGCACGGGCACCGGACGGGGAGGTCCAAGGGCGGCTGTCGCTCGCCGACCCCGCCGTCGAAATCGTGATCGGCAAGTTCGGCGACATACTCTGGACGTCCGACACCATCCCCCGAGCGGTCCGGGACGTACTCATCTGGGACTTCGGCTTCGGCGTCATCGCACCGTTGAGCGCTCTCGACAAACCGGCGCCGGGCGCCGAGGCCCACCGGCCACTCGACGCCCGGACACCGGCCGCGCTCCAGGAGCAGATCCTGGACCTGCCTTCTTCTCCTCCGGAACTCACCGCTCTGAGGGATTGGCTCTGCCGCGAGCTCGAACTCCCGCGGCGGGAGGGTCCTGGGACCTCCGAGACCCACCCTGAGCACCAGCTCCTCACGGAAGCCGAACGCCTCCGGGCGGTCGTGCTCGCCGGACGCGAAGGGCACGAAGCGAAGCGCTGGCTGATGATCGACGACGCCATCCTCGCGGCGCCGAACATCATCGGCCCGCTTCCCGCGATCATCCGCCTGTTCGGCGTGCGCTTGACCGCGGCTCAGGACCTGCTCTTCGAACGGCGTGCGCTGCTCCCCGAACTCCGGCCGTACGCAGGCGCCTTTCTCTGAGCCGGCGAGACTCAGTGGCCCCGGGCGATCCATTCGGCCAGGTGCGGCGCCTCGATCCCGATGGTGGTCCCGTCGCCGTGGCCGGTGTGGACGCGGGTGTCGTCCGGCAACGCGAACAGCCGCTCCTTGATCGACGAAATGATCGTCGGGAAGCTGGAGAACGAACGCCCGGTCGCCCCCGGCCCGCCCGAGAACAGCGTGTCGCCGGAGAACAGGGCTTTCGCTTCGGGCAGGTGCAGACAGACCGAACCGGGAGAGTGCCCCGGGGTGTGGAGCACTTCGAGATCCGTGCCCGCGACGGCGATCCGTTCGCCGTCCTCCACGCTCCGGAACGCACGCCCGGGGTGGGTCATCTCCCACAGTTCCCGGTCGGCGGGGTGCAGCAGGACCGGCGCGTCGAGACGCTCGCCGAGCTGCGGAGCGACGGTGACATGGTCGTTGTGCCCGTGCGTGCACACGACGGCGACCACGCGACGGCCGCCGACGGCCTCGGTGATCGCGTGCTCGTCGTGCGCGGCGTCCACGATCACGACCTCGGCGTCGTTCCCGATGAGCCAGATGTTGTTGTCGACCTCCCACGAGCCGCCGTCGAGTTCGAAGACGCCGCTCGTGACGACACGTTCGATCCGCAGGTCCCCGCTCACAGGATCACCACCGAGCGCAGCACTTCACCCGCGTGCATGGTGTGGAACGCCTTCTCGACGTCGCCGAGGGCGATCCGCTCGGTCACGAACCGGTCGAGCGGCAGCCTGCCCTGCAGATGCAGGTCGATCAGCATCGGGAAGTCCCGCTCCGGCAGGCAATCGCCGTACCAGGACGACTTCAGCGCGCCGCCCCGCGAGAAGAAGTCCAGCAGCGGCATCTCCAGCCGCATGTCCGGCGTCGGCACGCCGACCAGCACCACGGTGCCCGCCAGGTCGCGCGCGTAGAAGGCCTGCTTCCAGGTCTCGGGACGGCCGACCGCGTCGATGACGACGTCGGCGCCGAAACCGCCGGTCAGCTCCTGGACAGCGGCGACGACGTCGGTCTCCGTGGCGTTGACCGTATGCGTCGCGCCCAGACCTCGCGCCCACTCCAGTTTCCGCTCGTCGCGGTCGACGGCGATGATCGTCGCCGCGCCGGCCAGGCGAGCCCCGGCGATCGCGGCGTCACCCACTCCCCCGCAGCCGATGACGGCCACCGAATCGCCCCGGCCGACACCGCCGGTGTTGACCGCGGCGCCGAGACCGGCCATCACCCCGCAGCCGAGCAGGCCCGCGACCGCGGGATCCACGGCCGGGTCGACCTTCGTGCACTGTCCGGCGTGGACGAGCGTCTTGTCCGCGAACGCGCCGATGCCGAGCGCGGGCGTCAGCTCCGTGCCGTCGGTCAGCGTCATCTTCTGTGCCGCGTTGAAAGTGTCGAAGCAGTACTGCGGCCGTCCCCGCTTGCAAGCGCGGCACTGCCCGCACACCGCGCGCCAGTTGAGGACGACGAAGTCCCCGGGCCGCACGGAATCGACGCCGTCACCGACGCTTTCCACGGTGCCCGCCGCTTCGTGCCCGAGCAGGAAGGGGAATTCGTCGTTGATGCCACCGTCGCGATAGGTCAGATCGGTGTGGCAGACCCCGCAGGACGCGATCGACACGACGACCTCGCCGGGTCCCGGGTCGGGGATCACGATGTCCGTCAGCTCGACCGGCGCCCCCTTCGACCGGGCGATCACCCCGCGCACCTGTTGTGGCATTCCCTGATTCCTCCGCTCGGCGACGAAGACATGCGCGGCAGCGCATGCCTGACGCGAGGCTAAACCGGGACGGAAGCGGCCGCGACCTGACCGTCGGTCGAGGAAACCTGGTCTTTCGGCCAGGTCAGGGGAAGAGCTAGGCTGACCACGATGCCCGAATCCGTCGACCTGCCCGCGCTGCGCGACGTCGTCGAGGGCCCGCTGGCCGAGATCGCCGGCCGGTTCTCCCGGCTGCTCGCCGAGGACTGGCCGCACCAGGCCCTCGTCATCTTCACCTTGGAATGTACCGGCAGGCCGCGCAAGGTCACCGGCGCGAAAGAGATCACCGACAAGGTGGCCATCCGCGAACTCGAGGCGCTCAAGTCGCTCGTCGAACCCGGCGGGCACCTGACCACGACGGCCACTCTCGGCGGCGCCCCGCGCCCGGTCTGGGCCGTGCGCGATCCGGGCGGGACGCTGCTCGTACTCGTTCCGCGCCCCAGCCGCAAACGCTTTCCCCAGCCCGCGCGGCTGGCGGAGATCTTCGGCATCGTCGCGACGTCGATCCGCCAGCAGGTCACCCAGGCCAGCCCCGACTACCTCGCCGAGTCGCGCGCTGCGTCCAGCGAACGCGCGCGCACGATCGTGGAGATGGCCGCCGCACACGAAACCGCGCTCGTGACGATCCTGACCGCGTTGCGCTCCACCCGGCTGGACGACCATCGTGCCCGCCTCGTCGCGACCGACTCCGCCTCCGCCGCGCTGGTGGCGCTGAGGTCGGCGCACCAGGCCGACCTCGCGCTGTCCGAGGAACCGGCGCACATCGCGTTCGGCAGGCTCCGCCGGGAAGTCCGGCAGGTGATGCGGCATCACGACGCCGAAGTCGAGTTCGTCGCGCCGTCGAAGGACGGGCGGCCGCTGCCCGGCGAGGTCGCCCACGCCGCCCGCGCGATGACGTGCACCGCGGTGCTCGCGTTCACCACCCAGCCGGATCTGAGCCGCCTCCGCATCGCGTGGACGAGCGACGAAACGGCTCTCCACCTCGACGTTCGTGACCAGGAATCCGGCAGCCTCGACGTCGCGGGCCTGCGCCTGCAGCTCGACGGGCGCGCGAAGGCCCTCGGCGCCACCGCCGAGGTGGACGCCGTTCCCGGCTGGGGCAGCCGCGTCACCGTCGTCCTCCCTTTCGAGCCGAAGTCGGACAGGACCGGCGAGGCCGTGCTCGCCGACCTCAACCGCCGCGAACTCGAAGTGCTGCGGCTCGTGGCGCGGGGGCAGCGCAACAAGACCATCGCCGCGGCGCTCGGCATCACCGAGAGCACGGTGAAGTTCCACGTCGCGGGCGTGCTGAGGAAATTGGACGTCGGCTCCCGGGGCGAAGCCGCCGCCTTGGCTCTGACAGCGGGGATCGCCGGACACTCCGCGTGATCACCACGCCGGGCCACACTGTCGTTTCCCACCGAATGGCCGCAGGCACAAATACGCAGAGTGTGTTTACTTCCGGCGTTACAAAAATCGTCATTTCGCCTCGATCGAGTGAACTCAGGCAAACGCCTGTGAACTGCGGAAACTCCGGAAAACCGCAGGCAGATTCGCTCTGAATAGGCACCGCGCACATTGATCAGCGCACGACCTTGCTGTTAGAGATAGCCGTCCCGGATTCGCATCCCGTTGCGAATGACCCTGCGCATGGACAGGTATTGAATGACCCGACTGCAGACCTCTTGCGGTGGCGCGCGCCCTCATGCGGCTACCGCGCTCCTCGCACTGGCGCTGGTGATACTGCCGCTGGCCGGCTGCGGCGCCACCCAGGCCGAAGGCGGCGGGGCGGCGGCCCCCGTGGCCCCGCACTCTTCGTCGCCCGAAGCGCTGGCCGCCTTACCCGAGGCGAACACCTTCGGCGAACTGAAATCCGCGCCTGCCGACCCTGCCCACGAGCTCCCCGCGGGCGGCGAAGTCCTGCACCCGAAGGCGGACATCGCCGTCTACAGCGCCCCTGGTGCAGAGCCGATCGCCCGGCTCCCGGAAACCCAGATCGGCTCGCCGACCTGGGTCCCGGTGATCGCCCGGCAAGGCGACTGGGCGCAGGTGCTGCTTCCCACGCGTCCCAACGGCGCGACAGGCTGGCTGCACGCCACCCCGGAAACCGTGGAATCGGCGCACAACGACTTCGAGGTGCGCGTGGACCTCGCCGGATTCCGCCTGGAAATCCTCGAAGCGGGCAAACAAACCGGCTCGTGGACCATCGGCACCGGCAAGCCCGAGCACCCCACCCCCGCCGGCCGCGCGTTCATCCTCGCCTCGATCAAGGAGAGCGTGAACACCTACAGCCCGATCGTGCTGCCGCTGAGCAACCATTCCGATTCGCACGAGACGTTCGGCGGCGGGCCCGGCACGGTCGGCCTGCATACCTGGCCGGACAACAGCTTCGTCGGCAAAGCCACCAGCGACGGTTGCATCCGGGTCACCCGCGAGGCGCTGAACCGCCTCGTCGAGTTGCCGCTCGGCACCGTCGTGCACATCACCTGAATATTCGAACCACGGAGGTAATTTCCTTGTCCCCACGTACAACCGGCGTGCTCGCCTGCACGGCGGCGGCCTGTCTGGTCCTCGCCGCCACCCCCGCCATCGCCGCCCCGGCCGAATCCGCGTACGCCATCGCCGCGTCCGGTCTGGTCAAGATCCCTCGCACGCCTTCGGTTTCCGGGCAGGGCAAGGAATCTCTCGCCTCGGTGGCACTGCCGACCGAAGGCCCGTCGCTGGTCGGCGCGAAGGCGCTGAACGCCGCGGTGAAGCCGGGACACGCCGAATCCAGCGTCGCCGGGCTCGCCCTGAACCTCGGCCTGCTGCCCACCGGTGCCGCTCTGCCCGGCCTGAGCGCCGAGGTGATCGAGTCCGAGTGCCAGAACGGCAAGGGTTCGGTGTCGATCGCGAACCTGAAGGTCGGCGGCAAGACGATCAAACTCGACCAGGTCGCGCCGAACACCACCGTCCCGGTGGCCTCGCTGCTCGAACTGACGGTGAACAAGCAGACCAAGAACGCCGACGGCACGCTCACCGTGACCGCGATTTCGGCCAAGCTGCTCGGCAAGACACAGACCTTGGACATCGCTTCGGCCACCTGTGCCAAGTCCGCGGACGACACTCCGGTGCCGCCGACCAAGCCGGGCGACAAGCCCCAGCCCGGCGGCAAGGCGCCCAAGCCCACCCCGGTCCCCGCGCACCTGGACGTCACCGGCTGACGTTCCGGTCCGGAGGGTCTCTTAGGTACCTGAGTGGATTTCGGCTGCGGTTAGGCCCCGGGTCAAGTACGTGAAGGCCCCCTTCATTGCGCCTAGCGCAATGAAGGGGGCCTTCACGTATCTCAGGTGCCCAAAGCGGCGGCCCCGTGGGTCGTGAGCGGCGATTCAGGTCATCGAGGGGTAGGGCAAAGGCGGCGCTGAGAGACCGCGTGAAGTGTTACCCAGAGTGAGAGGTGGGTGGAAGGGGACCCTCACGACCCAGGCTAGGTTTGCGGGGTTTTCGAAGCCTGCAGCGCGCCCCCCGGCAGCCGGTTGGCGCCCCAGCTGCGTTCGATGTACTCGACGATCCGCGTGATGTCCTCCGCCGGCACCTTCTCCGGTTCCCCGTGTTCGAGCGGGTCCGTGTGGAAGATGTAGAGCCGCGAGGCGAACTGGTCGAACGGCAGCGAGGCCTCGCCGAACCGCTCGCCGTTGCCCGCCGTCGAGACCACGACGCCGTCGCCCCAGTCCTGTCCGCTGTCGTTGTTCGGGTTGTAGAAGTACACCCGGGTGACGTCCTGCGGATCGGCGGCGACCCGCAGGATGGTGATCGCGTGCCAGCCGACGTAGCGGGCCGCGCTGTCGGTGACGGCGACCCCGGCGGGCTGCGGATGGATCAGCGGCTGCCCGCCGTTGTAGGCCGGGTGGTAGCTCACGTGGAACTGCCGGAAGAAGGTGTCGAGCTCGATCAGGTTCCCGGTCTCGACGTCGACGTTGATCCGGAACCCGCGCGCGGCCCACCAGCCGTGGAATTCGGGGTTGACCCAGCGGTGCGGATCGCCGGGCCTGCCGATGCAGCGGCGCCCCATCTCGGCGTAGATCCGGTCCAGGTGCGGCACCACGAGCAACGACACCGGGTCCAGATCCGTCTGAGGGGTGGTCGCGACTCCGCCGGCGCTGTCGTTCGACGAGATCGGCTGGCCTTCGAAATGCATGACGATCTCGTCGTCGCGGGCCGCCCAGACCACGATCTGCAGCAGGTAGTCCGGGTCGTTGTAGGCCCACATCGAAAGCGCGCGGGCCGACTGGCAGGTCGGGTTGTCGCCCTGTCCGACGCCCAGCGGGAGGCCCAGCATCGACAGCACGCCCGCGATCAGCCTCGCCTCGGGTCCCGGCTCGTCGCCGAACACCGTCGTCAGCCGCTCGCGCGCGCTCTCGGACAGTTCCAGCCCCAGCTGACGCCACAGTGCGGGCACCATCGGCGGCGCGTGCAGGATGCCGCGGTCGAGGAGCAGCGCCAGCCCGTAGATGCATTGGGCGGTCTGCGTGTGCACCGCCACCTCGATCAGCCGGTGGATCAGGTCGCGGTGGCGCAGCAGGCAGTTGCGGCCGATGTCGGACAGGCCGAGTGCCTCCCCGAGCAGGTAATCGCTCTTGTGCCGCAGGAGCCGCAGCAACTCGGCGTGATACGGCGAGACCAGCCCGGTGTCGTGCATCGCCCTGGCGAACCCGGTGGCCTCGTACTGCAGGGCTCCGTCGTCCATCGCCTCCAGCCGGGACCGGAAGACCTCGGTGCCCGGGTCCTCCCGGCAGGCCTCGGTGGTGCCGAACAGGGCGCTGATCAGCCTGTCGATGCCCTGCCCTGGGGCGTTGCCGAGATCGACCTCCGGATCCCCGCGGTAGACCGCGATCCGCGTGATCAGCGACTGCACCTGGTCGACCTGGATCGGGCGCTGGCGCAGGATCCGCCAGATCTCCTCGACCAGCTTGTCCAGCACGCTCTCGTAGCCGATCTCTTCGGCGACGTGCCGGAACAGATCCCTGATCAGCTGCGCTGTCCGGCCTTGCCGGGTCCGCTCCGCCTCGGTGGGCGGGGTGAACAGCAGTTCCAGGTTCAACGCGAGCACCTGGGACAGGAACTCTCGGGCGTCCTCGGCGGACAGCGTCGGGTGCGCGTAGTCACCGCGGGCGACGGCGAGTGTGCGCAGCTCGCTGCACGCCTCCATCACCACGGTGTCCGCGTCCCCGGCGTGCAGTCCCGGCCCGACCAGCGCCGGGATCAGGATCTCCGGGGTGGCCCAGTCCGTCCCTTGGAAAAGGCCCGCCTCCTCCAGCGCCCGCGCCCTGGCCTGGACCGCCGCGGCACCGCCCGGCTGCACCAGCACTCGCCGCAACGCCTCCAGGATCCGCCGCAGCTTGGTGTGCTTGCCGAAGTCGCGGGTCTCGGCCATCACCTTGACGGCGTCGTCGAGCGAGGCCACGCGCTTGTCCAGCGTGGCGGAGGCGCCATGAACATCGACGGTCGGTTTCAAAGGCATCCCTCGGGTCGGTCTCCTGCGCGCGCGGGGCTGCCCGTCAGACGTAGAAGTCGAACTCTTCCTGTTGCTTCAGCAGATCACGCATCTCGTAGGAATCATCGCCGAAGAAGTACAGCAGACCCCAGTGGGTACCGAACGCGGTCCGTTTGGTGACCGTCTCCTCCAACGGCGCCGTCAGGTCGTGTGACTCGTAGTAGTCGTGGTCCTCGGTTTCCGGCGGAATCCGCAGCTCACTGACCACGCGGCGGCGCGGATAGACCCCGAAGCAGCCCGCGACCCCGCTGGCGTCGTCGACCGCCTGGGGGAAGAACGCGTCGATCTCCTCCTCGGTCGTCTTCGGGTCGAAGGCCAGCGCCAGTCCCTGGTAGGCGTTGAACCCATAGGCTCGTTCGAGCAGCTCGAACACCTTGAAACCCGGCGGCCGGTAGGCGACCTCGCCGAAGTACATCTCACCGTCGTTGGTGACGAAGTACTCGGGGTGCACGAAGCCGAACTCGATGTCGAATGTCTTGATCAGCTTCTCGATCTGCGCGGTGATCTGCGGCCGGTACCGCTCCAGTTCCGGAGTGGCGGGCACGAACACCGAGTAGCCCAGCGTGACGTACTCGGAGATGTTGAGGAACTTGATCTTCCCCTGGTGGATCCACGCTTCGACGGCGAACTCCCAGCCGTCGAGATGCGACTCCATCAGGACCGGGAACTCCTCCTCCGGGATGGCGTCGACGTCGTCGGGCGTGCGGACGACGCGGTGCCCGAGGCAGCCGGCCTTGTCGAAGGCCTTGAGGTGGATCGGGTCGTTCGGATCACCGTCGAGTTTGAGCAGCGTTTGGTTGACCCGCTTAAGAAAGCGGATCACGTCGTCCCGGTCGTGCGCCTCCTCGAAGATCCCGACCCGGATCCCGCCGAGCTGCGCCCGCCGCTTCATCAGCGACTTGTCCCGCAGCAGCATGGCCTGGCCGAACAGGCGTGGATTGTCCATCAGGACGGCGTTGATCGCTCCCGCCCACTCCACGGTTTCCTCGAACAGCGGGATCGCGACGTCGACACCTTCGCGTTGCAGCGTCTCGGCGATCTCCAGCGAGCGGTCGTTGAGCCGCTCGAAATTCCAGGGCAGATAAGGAATATCGTGTTCCACACAGTACTTCTCGGCCCAGTCCGGCGCGACGACGACATAGCGCCTGTCGAACCGGTCAAGTGCCTCCACAGCGTTGAGGCTCCACCCTAAAAGAGCTACGTACCCTTTGTTCGGGTCCTTCGTGGCCGCTTCGAGTCGCGTCATAGACCGTTCCTCCGTGTCGGCGTCGTCAGCTCCTCGCCGGCATGGCTGCTCAGACCCGTACCTGGAGAGTGACACCACCCGCCGACCGGAAGCTGCAAGTAACGCTAGGCGACATCCGGCCGGTCCGCAGAACGCACGATCGTTCACGAACGAGTCATATGTCACGTGACGCCGTAAGTCCACAGTAGACAGACGCACCGAGAAGAAGGCCCCTGACGCGGATTCAGCGGGCGCGCAGTTCGAGCGCGACCGCGCCGAGTACCAAAGCGCCGCCGGCGAAAGCGCCCACCCACAGCGGCTCGTCGAGCAAGGTCGCGCCGATCGCGGCACCGACCAGTGGTGTGACGTAGGCGTACGTACTGACCAGCGAAGCAGGCGCGCTCTCCAACAGGCGGATGTAGAGCATGAACCCGACGAGCGAATCGAAAACGAGCAGGAAGACGGCGGCTCCGGCCGAAGTCCAGCTGACCTCCGCCCACCGACTCGGATCGAGCTGGCCGAGAGACAGCGCGACCACCAGCAGCACCGTCCCACCGGCGAGCAACTGGACCGCGCTGGCGACCACCCGGTCGAGCGGGCGGTCGACGTTCGCCGTCAGAAGACTTCCCGCGGCCCAGAGGATCGGCGCGACACAGAACGCCACGACCGCCCAGGGCGCCCCGCCGATGGCCCTGCCCGGCGCGGTCAGCACGACGATCACGATGCCGCCGAACCCCGCCACGAGGCGGATCCACGACGCGACCGCTGCCCGGGCCCCGGTCAGACCGCTGAGAAGCACCACCCACAGCGGAATCGCCGCGGCGAGGATCGCCCCGAGACTGGCCGTCACCGCGGTCAACGCCACCGTGGCGAGCCCTTGCCCGCCCACCAGCAACAACACCCCGGCGGCCGTCAGGGTCCACACCTGCCGTCGTGTGGGCCGCGGACGCCCGCGCGCCACACCGGCGAGCACGACCCCGGCGAGCAAAAAGACCAGCGCCGCTCCCCCGACCGGCGGGATCGTATCGACCATCAGCTTCATCGCCGGGATCGCCGAACCCCAGCACACGTAAAGCGCGAGCAGCGGGAGCACGGTGCGATCGGCGGGCACGACCGTCTTCCCCACGCCGTCCGGGCGCCGCGCCGTGGCCGCGCACCGCCAGATCCCCATGACAGTATGCTGCCATCGACGACAACATGCTGTCAACGCGGAGACAAGGAGCGTGACGGTGAGCGGTGCAGTGGACGCATACCGGCTGCTGATCGCCGACGTGTACGAACTGGCGGGCCTGAGCCGCCGGATCGGCGAGCGCGAGGCCGTCGGCGAAGGAACCACGGTCGCGCGCTGGCACGTCTTGAGCGCGGTGTCGGAGGAACCGGCGGCCGTACCGGAAATCGCGCGCCGGCTCGGGCAGGTGCGCCAAGGCGTGCAGCGCGTCGTCGACGATCTCGTCGAGTCGGGTGACCTGTTCCGGCAGCCGAATCCGGGCAACCTCCGGTCGCCCAAGGTCGGCGTCACCCCGACGGGCCGCGCCTTGCTCGACCGGCTCTGGGAAGTCAGTGAGCACTCGCGTCAAAGGGTCACGTCGACCGCCGGCCTCGACGAGGACACGCTGCAGGAGGCCCGCGGCACCCTGCGACGGCTGACGCTTTCCTTGCGGGAGCTGGAAAGCCGCCAGAACGACGACCGGGCCACCTGACGCGGGAGCGGCAGGCGACTCAGCGAGTGCGGGCCACGCCGGCCAGACCGCGCGAACGAGCGGCTTCGGCGTCGGATTCGGCGATGCCGGGCCGCCATTGAGGCAGCCACACCAGACCGGGCTCGACCAGTTCCAGATCCCCGAAGAACTCGGCGACCTGCTCACGCGACCGCATGATCGCGGTGTGATTGGTCCGCCGTCCGTACTCCTCGGCCACCCGCTTGCCCGCGTTCCGGGTCTCGACGTCCTCGGGCGCGACATGGATGTGCGACACCGCCAGGAAGCTCCCCGGCGGCAGCATCGCGCGATGGAAGCCGAGCACCGCGTGCGGGTTCTGCTCGTCGGGCATGAAGTGCAGCAGGGCCACCAGCAGGAGCCCGACGGGCTGGGTCCGGTCGATCAGGCCGGTGTCCAGCACGCGTTCCCACAGCTCGGACTGGTCGAAGAAGTCGGCGTCCAGCGCGGCGTGCCGGGCCGGGTCCGCGGTCTGTTCGAGCAGGATCTGCGCGTGCGCGCGAGCGATCGGCTCGTTGTCGATGTAGACGACGCGGCATTCGCCCGGGGCCACCTCGTCGGCGACTTCGTGCACGTTGCCCTGCGTCGGCAGCCCGGAGCCGATGTCCACGAACTGCCGGATCCCCTGCCCGACCATGAAGCGGACCGCGCGACCGAGAAACGCCCGGTTCGCCCGGGCGAAGTCGCGGATCTCCGGCAGCACGGCGAGCTGTTTCTCGGCGAAAGCCTGGTCGACAGCGTAGTTATGCGTCCCGCCGAGCAGATAATCGTACACCCGCCCCACCGAGACCTTGTCCACCGCCGCACTCAACCGTGCGGCCTCATCCATGCTCATCTCGATCTCCAAGATCTTCGCAAGCGGCGCGTCAAGTCCCAGCACAGTACCGGATCCGGGGTCGGCCGGGCGCGGTTTGCCGCAGGCGCAGGCGACGCCGATGTCGGGGTCGCGGGCGGAACCCCGACGACGCCTTACGGCTGAGCCCGGCGGGCGGGACCAGGGCGTCCCCGCAGCATCTGCTCACCAGCGTCCACATAGGACTCGAAGAACGCCGCGATCCCCGAGAGGCGGGACCTGGCGTGGTCGTCCTCGGCGCTGTCCGTGCCGTCCCGGAGAACCCGGATGAAGGCCCGGGTCCGTTCGTGGCTGGCCGCCAGGAGTTGTTCGAACCCGCCCACCGCCTCGATGAGGAGGCGGCGGCTGCCCGGCTGCGGGATGGTCCGGGCGAGCCCCCAGGAAACCAGCTCCCGGACGGCCGTGCTCACCGCGCCTTTGCTCAGTTCGAGTGCCGCGCCGAGTTCGTCGAGCGACGCCGGGGCGGCGTTGAGCAGGAGCCTCCCGTAGACGCGGCCAGTAGCACGGGGCAGGTTCCACGACGCGAGGAAGTCGCCCATGGCCGCGACGAACCGCGCGCGCTCGCCGTCCGTCACGACGGGCTCCCGTCGAGTCGCGTGCCCCAGCCGTCGATGATGTCCCGGACGGCCCGCGTGGCCGCGTCCGGCGCGTCCAGGGTGACGACGTGGCCCGCGCCGGGGACGACGTGCTCGGCCACGCCTTCGGCCTTCGCCCAGCGCGGCATCGCGGTCGCGATGTTGCCGGTACCGTCGCCGCCGCCACGGATGAGGCCCAGCGGCACCGGTGTGCGGTAGCCCGGATCAGGGTCCACGAACGACACGGTGGCCCGCCAGACATCGAGGAACACGCGCTTGGGCATGCGCGCGAAGACGGCTTCCGACCCGGCGATCCCCTGAGGCGTGACGGCCGACGCCTTGGCCATCAGGCCCGGAAGCCGCGACGCGGGGACGATCGCCAGTGAAGGCGCGGCGAGTTTCAAGAAGAACCGCTCGGCCGCGGTGAGCGGCCCGGTGTTCCAGGTGGAGTCCACGACGATGAGGCCGGACGCGCGTTCGGGGAGTTCGCGGACGAGCGCCTGCGAGAGGTTCCCGCCGAGCGAATGCCCGACGAGGATCGGCCTGTCGAGACCGAGATGATCGAGGAGGGCGATCAGATCGCCGAGTGCGGTCGCCGCGGTGAACCGGGCACCCGGCGCGAGTTCCGACCCGCCGTGGCCGCGCTGATCCCAGCTGACGACCCGGTGGCCGGCCTGGTGCAGGGCGACCGCCTGCGCGTCGAACATCCGGTGGTCCATCCCGGCGCCGTGGGTGAAGACCACGGGCCGCCCCTCCCCCGCGAGATCGCCGTACCGCAGTACGGCGCCTTCCCTGGCGAGCTCGCGATCCAAATTCACCATTTACTAAATCTAGCGTATCCGAGTCGCGGGCCGACGCCGGGATCGGCCGGGTTATGATCTTCTTTCGCGCAGCGGCAACGAACGCTCAAATCCGAGGAGACGACGTCATGTCCCCCAACGGGTCACTTCGCTCTCCCGCGCGCGCCTCGGCACGCGAGCTCGACTATTCCCGGATCCCCATGCCACGCGAGGGTTTCGAAGAGACGACCTGGCACGGTGACGCGATGATCGTGGCACTGCGCGGAGACTTCGACGCCACGCGGAAGGACTCGCTGCGCGCCTGCCTCGCCGACGCGATCGCCGCCAGACCGCGAGCACTCCTGATCGACGCGACCACGATGACCTTCGGCTCGGCCAGCACCTTCTGGGAACTGCTGACAGCGCACTCGGACGCGCAACGCGACAGGGTGCCCTTCGCGGTCCACACCGCCGCGTACGCCATCCTGCGTCCCTTGCGCACTCTGCGCCTCAACACCAGCCTGGTGGTGCACCGGCGGCCGGCCGACGCCCGCAAGTGGCTGAAGACCGCCGGCGACGGAATCCGGTGGACCGGGATCGAGCAGGTGTGACCCCGTAGGCACATGCGCCTGACAGCGCACGTGTTCGTCCTCGAAGAAGGAACCCGGTTCTTCCCGGTCCTGGACGGCGGCGACCTCACGGTCTTGCCCGATTTCGTCGTGGAGAGCAAGATCCTCCGGGCCGACCTCGACACACGGCCCATCGCGGTCGAGTTCCAACGCACCTGAGGGGAACAGGATGTTCGAAGTCGCCGAACGCGCCCGAGTCCGTGAAGAACTGATCGCCGCGGCCCGCCGTGACGCGGACATCGTCGGTGCCGCTCTCGTCGGCTCGGCCGCTCGCGACGCCGAGGACCGCTGGTCGGACATCGATCTCGTCCTCCAGCTCGCCGACGACGCGGACGAGCCCTCGGTCGTCGCGCGGTGGACTCGATCGCTCGACGACGAGTTCGGGGTCGCCGACACCCTCGACGTGATTTCGCGCGAGGGAGTTCGCTACCGGGTGTTCCTGCTCGACTCGTCACTCCAGATCGACCTGTCGTTCTGGCCACGCGAACTGTTCCGCGCCACCGAAAACGGCTTCCGGCTCGTCTTCGGTCAGGCCAACGAGCCGACGAGGTCGCCGGAACCCGCCGGCGAGCAGACGATCGGCATGGCCTGGCTCTACGCGCTGCACGCCCGCACGGCGATCGCCCGCGAGCGGACATGGCAAGCCGTCACGATGCTCGACGAGTTCCGCGACCAGATCATCACGTTGCTGTGCCTGCGGAACGGTTTGAACCCTTGGCACGGTCGCGAGGTCGACCGTCTGCCCGCGCCCGCCCTGGAGGCGTTGAGAGCCGCCCGGGCGACCTCGGTCGACTTGACGGAGCTCGAACGGTCTCGGCAGGCTCTGCTACGGCAGTATCTGACCGCCGTCGAACACCACGACGCCAAGCGAGCGGCTGCTCTCCGTCGCGCGCTCTGAGCGCAGCCGGTCGATTCCCGCATCCTCGCGATCAGCGACTTTCGCCGCGGATTCGTCACGAGCTGCGCACAGCTCGAGAACTATTGCCGCACGTACCGCGGCGGAACCGTGCGCCTGTACGTCAAGGTCGAAAGCTGGCCGCTTCCGCCACCTGGTGCGTGACAAGGCGGCGGTGAGGCCTGGGTCGGTACCTGCACCCTGGTCGCCTGAGTTCCGTGAAGGAGGCCTTCACGGACCGGCCCGCGAAACAAACCCCAGCCGGAGCCCAGTAGGCACCCTCGGCTCTGAACCGAATCGCCACTCACGACCACCTGGCCCCGCCACTACGGCCGACGTTGCGAAAGCCACTTTCGCAACACCCCGGCGATCCGCGCGGAGCCCCACCCGGCCAACCGGGGCCGGGATGGTCGTGCGTCTCCCTAGTCCCTCCGAAGGATACGGCGACCCCCGGAAGTGTGACAGCCGATCAGCCCAGTCGACAGCGCCGGAACCACGGTTCGTGACCGGATCATTTCGAACGCCCCTGGCAGGGAGGCTGGCGAGCAAACGACGGAATCGTTTGTCCCTCCTTGGTTCCCGCCCCGCCGTCGAAGAATCACTCAACGGAATCGCGGGCGCGAGCGAGCCGCGGGCCGGAATACTACGAAGTGACCACGGCAAGATCATTCCAACGGCCGAGGGTGCCGGACGCGGACGATGGCACGCTCGACGGTATGACTCACCGGACTTCGGCCGTCGCCGCCGCCAAGCACTCCGGCGGTCGGCGAATCCCTTCTCTCGACCTGCTCCGAGGGGTGGCGATTCTCGGCACGTTCGGGACGAACGTGTTCCTTTTCGCGCATCCCGGCGGGCCCATGGGATTCTTCCAGGACTTCACCGGCGCCGCGACGACCTTCGCCGAGCGCGCCGAAATCGGTCTTCGCTTGCTGAGCAACGGAAAATTCCTCGCCCTGCTCACGATCCTGTTCGGCGTGGGCCTGGAGTTGCAGTACCAGTCCGCCCGGCGGCGCGGTGTTCCCTGGCCGGGCAGGTATCCGCTCCGGGCGGGCATTCTCTTCCTGGAAGGATTCGCGCACTATCTGCTCGTGTTCGAAGCCGACGTGCTCATGGCCTACGGGCTCACCTCGCTGCTCGTCGCGTACCTCGTCGGCCGGAGCGATCGAGTCGTACGCAACGTCGTCGCCGTGGTGGGTGGCGTGTACGCCACGCTGCTGCTCGCCGTGACCGCGCTGCTCGTGGCCACACCGGACATCTCCGGCGAGCCGCCCCCGGTGGACCCCTCCGCAACGGCCAGCTGGCCCGCTCAGGTCGCCGTCCGGCTGAACGACTTCCTGCTGTTACGGGTCGAGATGATCCTGATCGTGCCCTCCGCCGTCGTCCTGTTCCTGCTCGGTTCACGCTTGCGCAGGGCCGGTGTCTTCGAAGACACGGTCGAAGGCGGGCGGCTCCGTTCCCGGCTGCTCGTACTCGGCTTCGCCGTCGCTCTGCCGCTGAACGTGTTGACAGCCTTCAGCGGGCCGGACTGGCTGCTCGTCGACAGGTACCTGTTGCCACCGCTCGTCGCACTGGGCCTGCTCGCCCTGGTCACCCATCTCACCCTCCGGATGCGCGACACGCCAGGGATCGTCCGAAGTGGACTGATGTCGGTCGGGCGCACCGCCCTCTCCTGCTACGTGCTCCAGAACCTGCTGGCCGGCATCCTTTGCTACGGCTGGGGTCTCGGACTCGCCGAGCGTTTCGCGGACGCCCGCCCCTGGTGGATCGTCGGGCTCTGGGGATTCGTCGGACTGGTGAACGTCGCCTTCGCCGTCGTGTGGCTTCGCTACTTCGACCGCGGCCCGCTCGAACTACTCATGCATCGCCTTTACACACCACGGCGGCGGGCCGACTGAGAATTTCCGCCGTGTCAAAAGTTTTCCAGTAGTAGACCGAAAGCGACCGGGCCCGATTGCCCGATTGGGCATATTTTGGGGAAACAGCCGGCCGCGAACCACACGAGGAGCACTAAGTCCCTATTCGATTCCCCCTCGCCGGAGTACAAAGGATCCGGGGAGGGGAAGGTAAGCGCCACCCCTCTTTCGTGGACGAGCCCATGTCAAAGGTGAGGTGCAGCCGTGCTCGAAGTCGAACTCGACATCTTCTCAGGTATGCCTAATCCAACCTGGACCCTCTCGGGGAGAGAGGAGCAGGAACTCATCGAAAGAATCTCGGCCGACCCGGCCCAGGTCTCGCCGTCGGCCACACTCGACGAACAGTTCAGTCTCGGCTATCGAGGCCTGCTCGTCCGGCTGACCAAGACGGACGACGGCCCTTGGAACAAACTCACTTCCGCCTGGGGAACACCGCTCCCCGGCGAATTCCGGATCGGCAGCAAACCCGCGACGGAGCCTGTCGCCGAGTGGCTCTTGCAGACCTCCGGGAGTTACCCGGACGCCGGAGTCGACGACGAATTGCGCGAAGTCGCGGCGAATGGCATCGACTTGGTGCAGTCGTCCTTCGACGCCGTGGATCCCGCCGGATTCGTCAGCAGCCACGCGGGCGGCACCGCTATTTCCGGCTTGGAAGGCGAAGGAGCGCACTCCCCCAACGAACCGGGTGACGTGCACGCCGAAGGCGCGACTTGGTGGGATTGCAACTCGAACTACTTCAACGCGAACGCGTCCCTGTTCAACCAGCCCGAAAACGTCGGCCGGAACAACTGTTACTGCTTCGCCAGCAACCACCTGGCGGGGGTGCGGTACGCGCTGCCGGGCAAGCGCGGCGGACGGCCCGCGACCTCGATCACCTGTGGCGGCGTGACCAATGGTCTTTACGCGGACGGCTGGAAGGACGGCTGCCAGACCAACGGCCTGACCATCGTGCTGGTGATCTGGCCGAACCGCGACTACCATTTCTACCGGCTCGTCACCGACGCGCCGTACTGGTGGTGGGGCCACAAACCCGGCGGGACACCCGCCAAGTACACCGACGACTGCGGCCACAGCATCTACCAGTACAACGGCCAGGGATACGCTCCCAACAACTGCTGCCGGGGGAACTACACCGACTTCTGCGGGTACTTCTACCAGAACAACAGCACAGCCCTCGTCGCCTAGGAGCAGCCATCACCGCATTTTCCGGTCTCCGGTGGATCCTCCTGGCGCTCGTCCTGTGCGCTTGCAGCACGGCGCCGACGACGCCAGGAGGGAACACCACCGTGGCCGAAAACGTATCCGTCGAGCTCGACCTCTTCTCGGGGATGCCGAACCCGGCTTGGACCTTGCGGAACGCGGAAGCAGCCGAGTTCCAGCGCAAACTCGAGTCCCTCCCAAAGGCGTCCGAGGGCCGGATCGCCAACAACCTCGGCTACCGCGGCTTCATCGTGCGCACCGGCGCCGCCACCGCGCTGGTCCAGCGCGGAATAGTGCAAATCACCCAGAACGACGGCACCCTTTTCCGCACCGACTCCGGACGGGCGCTGGAGCGATGGCTGCTGCAGTCGGGGAAGCCCCACGTCGATCCCAGGACCTTCGCGGACGCAGAACGCGAATTCGGCTGAGGAGCCGAATTCAGGGGCGACCCGATTCGCACCCGGTGAGAGAGCGGTCACCGATGACGTGGTGACCCAGCCGGATGCACGACTTCGCCCGCGCCCTTCGCGACGGCCTCGGCGAGCACGGCCGCAAGGCCCCGGGCGTCGGAAACCAGCATCGTCGACTGCGCATGCAGCCTTGTCATCCACGGCGTACTGCCTCCTGAGCAGAAAGCGGCGGCGCGACACCGCACGGAGCGCCGACACAGCCACGCCAGAGTGTCCATGATGGACAGTTCTCTCCGCACGCCGAAATGGCGGGCCGAATCACGGCATCCATTCTTCGCCCATGGCGTTTCTACTCGATACTCATTCAGGGCCGCGGCAGTACTGCGATATCCACCATCGAGATTACGGAGCGGATCGATCGCACAGGATACCGCATTGAGGACAAGCGACAATCTGACGTACAGTCGCAGGAGCACTCGGCCGCGCGAATAGGTCTCCGGATTCAGTGACGTGCGACGGACTGGGGTACACCGTTTCGCGCATCGCGGGGCCGACTGCCTTCCGATATCCGAAGAACCCGGAGGAGAGGGCGGTTTTTCGATGACTGATTCAGACTGGAGACCCGGATTACGAAGACGGGATTTCCTTGCCGCGGTAGGGGCTGCCGGTGGCGCGGGGACGCTGTTCGCGACCATGGGGGCGCTGGGGCTCGCGCCGACGGCGCAGGCGGCTCCGCCGTTCCGCGCGCCCCAGCGTTCGGATTTCGCCCTTTCGGGACGCGGTAAGGCGAAAGTGGTGATTCTGGGTGGCGGAATAGCAGGTTTGACCAGCGCCTACGAATTGGGCAAGGCGGGTTATGACTGCACCATCCTGGAGGCCAGGGACCGCACGGGCGGGCGGAACTTCACCGCCCGCGGCGGCACGGTGCAGACCGATGTCCGCGGGAACAAGCAGACGGCTCGCTTCAGTGACGATGTCTACATGAATACCGGTCCTGGCCGGATCCCGCAGTGGATGGTCACCCTCGACTACTGTCGCGAACTGGGTGTTCCGATCGAGGTGTTCACGAATAGCAACGCCAACGCTTTCCTGTACAACGAGGCGGCCGGAATGCGGGAACCGGTCCGGTACCGCACGGCGAAGGCGGATGTATACGGATACGTCAGCGAACTGCTCTCCAAAGCCACCGACAGGCACGCGCTGGACGGTGAACTCACCGAGGCGGACAAGGAACGACTGCTGGTTTTCCTGCGGGACTGGGGCGCGATCGGTGGCAAGGCGGCGAACCGGCGCTACCGTGGCACCCCGCGACGCGGCTACTCGGTCGATCCGGGCGCCGGTGATCAGGCAGGCACGCCGCTCGGCCCGGTCCCCTCGCTCGGCCGGACGTTCGCCGACGGCACCGGCCGGTACTTCTCTTTCGAATTCGACTACGACCAGGCGATGCTGATGTTCCAACCGGTCGGCGGCATGGACCGGATCCCGATGGCCCTGGCCCGTGAGATCGGCAAGCATCGTATTCGGCTGCGCACCGTGGTCACCAGGATCACCGGCGGACCGGACGAAGTCACCGTCACCTACCTCGACTCGAACGGCGAGCAGCGCCAGATCACCGCCGACTACTGCGTCGCGACCCTTCCGCCGCATGTCCTGGCCAGGATTCCGCACAACCTCGGCGCGGAAGTACAGAAAGCGCTCGGCACCTGGTCGATCGACACGGCCGCGAAGATCGGCCTGGAGTACCGCAGCCGGTGGTGGGAAACCGACCACCGGATCTACGGCGGGATCACCGAGACCGACCTCGACATCGAGCACCTCTGGTATCCGTCACAGGGTTTCCATGGCCCGCGCGGGCTTCTCGTGAATTACTGTTACGACGAGCATGCCAGGAGATACGGGGATCTCCAGCCCAGCGAGCGGGTGCGGCGGGCGGTGGCGCAAGGGGTCAAGATCCACGGCGCGAAACACCGCACCGAGCTGACGAACTCGTTCTCGGTTGCCTGGCACCTGATACCGCATATCGAAGGCGCCTGGGCGATTCCCCCGGTGGGCACCCCGGCTTACCGCTTGCTCGGCAAACCCGCCGGTCGGCTGTACTTCGCGGGCGACTGGCTCAGTCACCTGTCCAGCTGGCAGGCCGGCGCGTTCGAGTCCGCCCGACTGGCGGTCAGTCAGCTGCACGAGCGCGTCCTGTCCCGCTGATCGACCGGTGCGGCGGCCACCCGGGGGATACGCCGGGCGCGCAGCAGCAGCGCGATCTCCCGGGTGACGCTCATGCCGTGCAGCACGGACAGCCAGATGGCCAGGTAGGCGACGCCGTCCCTGGTGTACAGGCGACCGTTCCGCGCCGGGTCTCGTCGCAGGGTCATGGTGCGGTTGAGGCACAGCCCGAAGAAAGCCCCGATCGCCGTTCCGACCACCGCGATGCCGAGGTCACCGGAGGCGTAGCGATGCGGCCCGAGACCGAGGACGAGGTAGCCCATCACGGCGGCGGTCACGAACGGCATCACCGCCAGGAAGAGGTTGTGCGGGCGAACGCCGACCTGGGTGATCAGCACGATGACCAGGAAGATCGCGCCGACGATGAGTGCGTCGCTCATGGGAGTCTCCAGTCCGTCAGGTTTGTGGCGCGGCCATGCTACATCAGAAATAGCATGGCCGTGCTACAAAAATCTGCTCGTCGGCGTCCCGAGGCAGCTGCACCTTCCTGCGGGGATGATCGGGCCGATGCCGACAGGATTGGTCTGTTTTCACTGGTCGGAGGGGACTTTCGACTCTCGAAGCAGTCCGCGGAGTACGCCATGGTGGAGCAAACCCCAGGGGGCCGCTCGAATACCGAGGTGAGCGTCATGCAGGACGAGCCCGCCACGTGTATCTCCGCCCCTGCGAGGAGCGGTTGGCCGGCGGATGCCCGTGGCCGCCTCGGGCTCGACGACGTGCGGAAGGTCGAAGCGGAGACGAGGAGGCTCCGTGCGCTGGACTACCGCTACGGCGGCGGCCGGTGCTCGGACGCCGTGGCGGACCATCGACTCCGGGCGTCGCGTCTTCTCGGTCGGGACTGCGACGATCCGGTGCGGCGGCGGCTGTGCACCGCGTTGGCGGATCTGACGAATCTGTTGGGGTGGACGGCTTTCGACGACGGCCGGGCCGATCTCGCGCACGCCGCGTTCGACAGGGCGCTGCGGCTGGCAGACGCGGGTGAAGACGCCGTACTGGTCTCGAACATCTGCTACCGCAAGGGGCGGGTGTTCCTGCACTACGGCCGGTCTCGGCAGGCACTCGGCGCGTTCCGGCGCGGCGAGCGGGCGGCCGTGTCCGGCGGTTCGCCGCTGATGCTGAGCGTGCTGCGCGCGAACATGGCCTGGGCGTACGCGCAACTCGGTGACAGCCGGCAGGCGATCAGGTGGCTGGACTGGGCACGCGCGGCCTTCGACGAGTCCGACCTGACCGACGTTCCGCCGTATGCGGCGTTCTTCGGCGAGACCGACCTCGCGGCGATGGCCGGGACGGTGCACAACGAGCTCGCCACCACCGCGGATCCCGCCTACGCCGGCCCGGCGATCATCGAATTGACCGGCGTGGTCGATTCCTACACGTGCGCGATGGCGCGCAGCAAGGCGTTCTGCCTGACAATGCTGGCCACGAGCCACCTCGTCCACGGAGACGCCGATCATTCGATGAGGGTGGCCGACGCGGTGCTGACCAGCGCGGCGAGCTTGAACTCCACCCGCCTCGCGGACCGGTTGCGCCCGTTGTGGACGCAAGCGCATCTGCGCCGGGCCAACTCCGACGCACGCGACCTCGCCGACCGGATCGCGGATCTCCGAACCGCGGCGTAGGCAGAGTTTCGGCGCTCACCCGGGCGTGATGCCGAAGTGCTCGCGCACCTCACGGACCCGGGGCGGTCCGTTGAACCCCAGCGCACCCGCACCGACCACGATCGACCGGTCGTGCGTCCTGTACTCCTGCGGAGTCGACCAACGATCCTCGATGTCCGGCGACGCGGCGAAAGCCCGCATGACCGCCTCCATCACCGCAGTCGCCTCGGCCTTGTCCGCCGCCTCGATCACCACGTCACCGCGCTGCCAGCCGCCACCGAACTGCTCGCTGCAGTCCCACACCGCGGAAGTCACGCCGTAGACCGACATCGCCGCCGCGGCGAACGCCTTCTCACATCTGACGGCGCCCGTCGAACACCCTGAGACCGGCAGCAGGAAGCCCGCCAGCAGTGCCGGCAACCACCACAGTCGCTTGCTTCGTGTCATCGAAGCCGGCCCTTTCCCGGTGGTCACCGGGTGATGCCTGCCGCGCGGAGCCTGCCGGTGGCGTCGACGTCCACGCTGACTCTGACCAGCGAGCCACCCGGCGCCGCACCGCCTCCGGCGAGCGCGCCCACGACCACCGTGGCGAGCAGCAGCGGCATCAGTACCGTCCTGACCACCATCGCCCAGGGCGCCTTGCCGCCGATCCGGCCACCGTCGGCCATCCGCACGAGCCTGGTACCGGCGACGACCGCGCCGAGCGCACGGCCGTTCCGGTAGCACACGCCGTACAGCGACGGCACCGCGAACAGGATCGCCACGATGGACAGGGCGATCAGCCCACCGTCGAGGTTCGCCGAGCGATCCACGACGACCAAGACGATGACGCCGACTCCCACACCGAGAACGAACACGACGAAATCGATCAGCCAGGCCAAAAACTGCCTCCAGGCACCGGCCTCCACATAGGACACGCCGTCACGAAAGGACGCCACCCGCTTGGCGGCTCGCGGACCGAGCACCTGTTCCTGGATCTTGACCCTGTCCTGCCGGGAAAGCAGCCTGTCTGGCCTCTGGACAGTCATGATCCAGAGCGTATCCGACGCACCCCGCGGACGATGTGGTCCGTTCGACCCCTGCCGCCCCTCAGTCAGGCGTGAGGATTTCGGCCAGCCGAAGGGTGTCTTCGAGGTAGCGCTCGTAAGGAAACCCAGCCGCGACGAGCGCCTGGCGGAACTCGTCGTAAAGCGGCTTCCCGGCGACATGGAAGGCTTTCCGGCCGGACTCGGTGAGCCGGACCAGCCGCCGCCGCGCGTGCTCGGGGTCGACGACGATCTGCACCAGGCCGTCCGCCTCGAGCGGTCGCAGCGCCCGGCTGATCGCCGGGTCGGACACCGACATCGCCTGCGCGAGCCGATGCTGCGTCGCCGGCTCGATGTCCTCCAATGTGCCCAGAAGCCGTATCTGACTGTAGGTCAAGCCGTCGAGGTCGTCAGTGCGCCGCCGGGTCGCCTCGCCCAGCAGCATGACCACGCGGTGCAACAAGTCTGCGAGTCCGTCATCCACGACACTTACTGTACCAGAGTGTTGACAAGTTAATATTAACCAGGCAAGACTGGGGCCATGGACAACTTCTCTTTCCTCGCCCAATCCGCCTTCCCGCTGGTCTGGGTCGTGGTGCCCGCCGTCGGAGCAGCCATCCGCGCCCGCCACGCCACGTCACCCCGGGAACGGCTCGAGATCTGGCAGCGCTGGTGGGCCATCGGCGCCTTCGGCTGCGGCAGCCTGTGGATGACGGTCGCTTTCCTCGCCTTCCCGGACGTCATGGCCACGGCGATCGGCTTCGACCGGACCCCCTTCATGTTCGAAATCGCCTTCGCCAACCTCGGCATGGCCATCCTGGGCTTCCGAGCGGCCTCGGCATCCGCACGCGAACGCCTCACCATCGGCCTCGGCGGCGGGATGTTCCTCTGGGGAGCCGTCGTCGGTCACGTCTACCAGTGGTTCGCCAACGGTGACCACGCCCCCGGAAACACCGGCGGAGTCATCGTCACCGACATCCTGATCCCGGCGGTCATGATCATCCTTGCCGTCCGGTCCCGGCGATTCGAGACCACGCCACGACCGGCCGCGGAAATCGCCGCCTGAGACCGCTGGAGTTGTTTCCGACCATGAACACACAGACCAGTCACAACCCCGGCGAAGCGATCGGGAGGGCCTCCACCGAGCGGCTCACCATGTTCGTCGACGCGGCGATCGCCATCGCGCTCACGTTGCTGGCCCTGGATCTCCCGATCCCCCACGGCGACACCACCGGCGCCATGCTGAACTCGGTGGCGGCCCACGGCAAGGAATACCTCGCCTTCGCGCTCAGCTTCGTGGTGATCGCCGCCCACTGGCGCGCCCACCACGAGATCTTCCCCTACGTCCGCTCACTGAGCGGCCGCCTGATCAGCCTCACTTTCGCATGGCTGTTCATGCAGGTCCTGATGCCGTTCGCGACGCGGGTGATCACCGCCGAGGGCGCCTTCCCACTCCGGTTCAGCCTGTACGCGCTGGTGCAGGTTCTGGCGTCCGCGTCGTTCGCGCTCATCATCCGGGAGATCCGGCGCGAACACCTCTACCGGACGGACGGCCCACCCCGGGTGTTCGCCCAGAGCCTGACGCGCAGCGTCTGCTTGGTCGCGGTGTTCGGGGTGTCCATTCCCGTCGCGTTCCTGACCGAGGACGCCGGCGCGTACCTGTGCTGGCTCGCGGCGCCGATCGCGCTCGCCATCGCCCGCCGCGTCCAGGACCGGAGGCCGTCCGATGCCTGATCCGGTTCACACGGGCGGTATCTGAACGCAGGCCCCTGTGCAGTCCGATACGTGTAAGTGATAGCCGAAGGGGTCGGCGGGTCGACATCCCGTCAGCCGCTTCCCCGCGTTCACGAAATGCAAGGGAAAGCGGAACGCGGAGACCCATTCGTGTTCGTCGACTGCACTGTCAGAGTGATGACACCTCGGTTCCACCCAGTCGATCATCGGCGATTCCTAAGCTCAGACCATGTCAAAAGGCGTTGTGATCAAGGCAATCGGTCTGGTCTCCGGCATCCTGGGCATCTTGGCATTCTTCGGCCTGAAAGGCGCCAGCGACCTCGGCAAACCGCTCCCGCCCAGCAGGAGCGCCACGCCGGTGGCCACGCCAGGCTCGAACCCGCCCTCGGTGGATCCCGACGCGGGCAAGTGGGACTACATCCACGCGGCCGACAAAGCCTGCTACGCCGCGACAAGGAAAGTCGGCACCGCCGGGACGTATTCGACAGCGCGCCCCGCCGTATGGCCCGCCGCGATCGGCGTGCTGCGGACCGACATGATTTCGCGATGGAAGAAGACCGGTAAGCCGAATGATCCTTTCAGTACTTCTTTCGGCGACGAAACCGAGAAGGTGTGGGCGGACTACTCGGACGCGAACTGGTGGTGGTCGGACATGACCGGGAAGCTCAAGCTCGGAAAGTGGGACGACGCCCGCGCGTCCTACGAGAAGTTCAAGATCTACGACGACAGCGCGATCCGGCGTGCGACCGAACTGGGCTACGTCACCTGCAACCACGCATGGCCGAGGTTCACCGGCTGGTGACGTGGTCAGCCGTTGCGCCGGCGTGCCACGAGGTCGATCGCTGCCCGTCGTCGGGGCAGCGATCGTGCCCATCCGTCTTGGCCGAGGGCATGAAATCCGCTCCGTCGCAACCCTCCGGAAGCCATGAAATCGCAAAGCGAAAATCGTCAGAGGGCATAAAACTATTCAGTATGCAAATCTGACAGAGGGCATATAATTCGCGCGGTCGCAACAGTATCGAAAATAAACCTTAATGCTTGACAGTGCCGCGGACTCTTCTTATGGTCATTCGAGTTCCCGCCGACCGCTATCCAAAGGTGTTCATGGCCACGCCTCCGACGCTGCCGAAGTTCAGGCAGCAGTTGATTCTCGCCGTTCTCATGTTGTGTTCGCTGCTGATCTGGTTGGACAACACCGTCCTGAGTGCCACGCTGGAAACCCTCGCGGACCCGGTCCGCGGCCTGGGGGCCGATCCCGGCGAGCTGCAGTGGGCGACCGGTTCGTACACCCTGACCTTCGCCACATTGATGTTCACCGCGGGCGCGTTGGGCGATCGGTTCGGTCACCGGACTGTGTTTTCCAGCGGGTTGGTGATCTTCGCCGGGTCCTCGCTATGGGCTGCATACGCGAGCGATGCGGGCCAGCTGATCGCGGCCCGAGCCGTGATGGGGGTGGGCAGCGCGCTGATCACGCCCGCCATGTTGGCCATCCTCATGTGGACCTTCACCGGCCCCGCGCGGGCTGCCGCGATCGGCATATTCTCGACGTCGGCCGGTGTCGGAATGGCCGCCGGCCCGGTGCTGGCGGGATTCCTGCTCGACCATTTCCAGTGGGGCTCGGTCTTTCTGATCAATGTCCCGGTCTCGGTATCGGCACTGATCGGGCTCGCCATCCTGGTCCCGAATTTCCGCAGCCCCACCCGGCGGCCGCTGGACCCTGCTGGAATGCTGCTGTCGATCAGCGGGCTCGCGGCGTTGGCCTACGGGCTGATCCGGGCGGGCCAGGTGGCCACGTGGAGCCGGACCGACGTCTGGGCGCCGATCGTTGTCGGCCTGGTCTTGCTGGCCGTCTTCGTACTCGTCGAACTGCGCGTCAAGGTGCCCAGCTTTGATCCGCGACTGCTCGCGCAACGGACCTTCGGTGGCGGCAATGTGGCGCTCGGATTGCTACTCTTCTCCGTGGCCGCCATCACCTTCTACAACGCGTTCTACCTGCAAGGCGCGCTCGGGTTTTCGCCGATGAAGGCGGGTTTGGCCAATATCCCGACAGCGCTCGGCGCGCTCGCCGGGGCACCCCTTGCCTCGCGCTTGGTTCGGCGCCTGTCGCTCAGGCTCGTCACCGTGCCGGCACTGACCGTGGCCGCGCTGACCATGGGCGGGTACGGGTTCCTCGGACTGCAGACCCCACTCGTCTGGATCGAGATCCTGTTGCTGATACAGGGTCTTTCGATCGGGATGGTGATCGGCCCCGTCACGGCCGCGTTGATCGGCAACCTGCCGCTGGAGCAGGCAGGCGCGGGATCGGCCGTCACCAACACCGTGCGGCAAACCGGCAGCGTGATCGGAATCGCGGTGGGCGGCACGATCATGTCGATCATGTACCGGCGCGCGATCGAACCTTCACTGGAGGGTGTGCCCGGTCCGGTGCAGGATCAGGCACGACTCTCCGCCGAACAGGCCCGCCACGTCGCCGCCGCTGTCCACCGGCCCGCTCTCGCTCAGGCTGCCGACAATGCGTTTGTCCATGCCATGCACGTCGGCGCGGGCTGGATCGCGGTCATCGCACTCCTCGGAGCAGCTGTACTGCTGTTCACTTTGCCTGCTGCCGGAAAGAAGAAGGGTTCGACACCGGAGCCGGACCACGAAGAGGCCCGTGACTCCGAGACCAGGGCCGTCCAGGTGTCATAAAGGCAGTCGGGGCCCCAGCCGCTGCGGCTACCGGCCGGGCGGTGCGCCGGGAAACGGACGCACCGCCCGGCAATCAGCCGTTTACGCCTCCAGCGACGGCGGAAGACCAACCGGGATCGGCCGAAGTTCTCGACATCGAGAACTTCGGCCGTTCCGGGTACAGCCTTGATCAGCCCTGCGATTCGCTCTCGATCACGCCGACCTGATCCGGGGTATCCGGACCTGGCATGTGGCGGATGCTTTCGCTGCCCTTGTGATCGTGGGCGCGGGAGTACTGGGAATCCAGTACTCCCCGCAACTTGTGCGCCGCCCCGGCATATGCCTCGTCCACGGTCGCGGCGTGGTGGGTGACCGCGACCGGCTGCTTACCCCCGGGACGCGCTTCGATCACGCACTTCCTGTCTTCCGACTTGGCACCCCCGTTGTCGCTGAGGTGCACCTCCACCCGGGTCAACCATCCGCCGAACCTGGACAGGGTGTTCTCCAGGTCTGTCGTCACAAAGGCGACCAGTCGTTCGCCACCGTGAATGTTGTGGTCGGTGTTGACTTGGATCTGCACGAGCACCCTCCGCAGGAAGACAGCAATGATGTCCCTCAATACCACGAGAGGGACCAACTCAAACTCGAGGATTCAGCGCGCGCAACGTTTCCGCAAGCGGAGCTCGCCAGGGCACGGATCCACTCAAGAGGACCGTCCACATCCCGGCGTGAACCCGCACCACATCGAGGCCACGATCATCACCGGCGACCCGCACGCCTAGACTCATTGACACTGCGCCAACCCGACGCGGTGAGCATGACCTAGCGAAAGGCACCATCGATGGCACAAAAGGTATCCGTCCAGATCGTCGACGACATCGACGGTGGCGAAGCCACCCAGACCGTGCCCTTCGCACTCGACGGCGTCACCTACGAGATCGACCTCTCCGACGACAACGCCGGCGCCCTGCGCGACGAGCTCGAGCGCTTCATCGACGCGAGCAGGCGGACCGGCGGACGCAAGGTGAAGGTCGCAACCGGACAGTCCACAGTGACCGGTACCGCGGCGAAGCCCACCGACCGCGAGCGCAACCAGCAGGTCCGTGCCTGGGCGTCCGCGAACGGCTATGCCATCGCCGAACGCGGCCGCATCCCGAACGACATCTACGAAGCGTTCGACAACGCCGACTCGGCCGCCGCCGAACCTGCCGCCGAAGAGGCGCCCGCCAAACGCAAGCGCGCGCCCCGGAAGAAGTCCTAGCCCTCAGATCGCGCTTCCGGCCCGAATTCGGCTGGACGCCTGCACGAAGTAGTGAAAGCCACCGTTGACGGCTTCGCGCGACATGCGCCGACGCGGGCGGCCTCCCGACGTCGGGAGGCCGCCCGCGTCGCGTTTTTGACCTGCTGATCCCCGAGAGGGTTGCGGCCCGACACCGACGCGGCCATATCGATAGCGCCGAAGCACCTTCCTGCTGGACGACCACTTCGGGACTCGGCTCGCTGCCTGCCCAGGTGAGAGTTTGTCGGCGAGGAGGCGACGTCATCCGTCGTCGTCGGGGAGCCTGTCGAGGACCCTTTCGAGCGCGGGGCCGATGACGTCGAGCTCGGCCTCGGTGAGCGCGCCGATGAAGTACTGCCGGACGGCGGCGACGTGTGCGGGCGCGGCGGCGACGATGGCCGTCCGGCCCGCGTCGGTGAGCCGGACCATCGACCCGCGCGCGTCCTCGCTGCACTCCTCGCGGACGACGAGGCCGCGCTTCTCCATCCGGATGACCTGGTGAGAGATCCGGCTGCGCTCCCAGCAGACCATCCGGCCGAGGTCACGCGCCCGCAGCACTCCGTCCGGGGCCTCCGACAGCGGCACCATAAGGGTGTACTCCGCCGCGGACAGCCCCGCGTCCTGGAGCAGTTGTCGGTCCAGCACCGCGGTCAGCTGCGGCATCACGTTGATCATCCCGCGCCACGCGCGCGCCTCCCGCTCGTCGAGCCAGCGCGTCTCACCCATTGCTGATCAGGGGCGTCGGGTACCGCTACGCGGCCCGCTTTCCCCTCCCCCTTCCTCGCAGACGGCTTGCCGATGAACCTCCGGCCATGCGGAGCCTATCAGCGATGTTGACGCGTCATCGAAATTCCAGTAGATGTAGACACGTCAACAAAAACCGGTGCTGCCCCGCATCACCCGGTCCTGCCACAGGGAAGCCACCGTCGCGATGAACGTCGTGCCGGTCGGTGCCGTGGCCCGCTGTCGATTCGGTCGACACCCACACGCGATACAAGGGATTTGCCATGAGCGCCAAGAAGATCGGGCTCGATGCGTTGCTGACTCCGGAGGAAAGTGTCCTCCTGCTGATCGACCACCAGCCGTTCCAGTTCGCCAACCTCAACAGCCACGAACCGACGATGGTCGTCAACAACGCCGTCGGGCTCGCGAAGACCGCCAAGGCGTTCGGCATCCCCACGATCCTGACCACGGTCATGGAAGAACGCGGCGGCAACCTGATCCAGGGACTGCAGGACGTCTTCCCCGACCAGAAGCCGATCAACCGGACGCTCATCAACACCTGGCAGGACAGCCGCGTGGTGGACGCCGTCAGGGCGACCGGGCGCAAGAAACTGATCATCGCGGGTCTCTGGACGGAGATCTGCGTGGCCATGCCGGCGATTCAGGCCCTCGACGACGACTACGCCGTCTACGTCGTGACAGACGCCTCCGGCGGAGTGTCGGCCGAAGCGCATGACATGGCCGTACGACGCATGATCCAGGCGGGCGTCGTGCCGATGACCTGGGTCGCCGTCCAGGGTGAGCTGCAGCGTGACTGGGCTCGCGAAGCGACCATCCCGGCGCTCGTCGAGGTCGCCGCACAGCACCAAGGCGGCACCGGGATCGCCTTCGCCTGGGAGACGCAGCTGCTCGACACGCCCGTCGGCACTCACGCATAGCGGCACGTCTTGCTGACCTGTCTCGAGTGCGATGAACATCCAGGAGCAACCCGATGAGTGACCTCGTGCTCGGCCTCGAAACCTTCGGTGACATCCGCCTCGGCTCCGGCGTCACCGTGCTCAGCTCCGACGACCCCGTGCGCGTCTTCCAGCGCTTCGCCACCCTCGACGCGATCTCGTCGGGCCGCGCCGAGGTGATCCTCGGGCGCGGCTCGTTCACCGAGTCGTTCCCCCTGTTCGGCTACGACCTCGCCGACTACGAGGTGCTCTTCGAGGAGAAGCTCGAACTGTTCGTCCGGCTCCTCGACGAGAAGCCGCTCACGTGGACCGGCACCGTGCGCGCTCCGCTCGAACACGCCGACGTGTACCCCAAGACCGACTTCGGACGCCTGACCACCTGGGTCGGCGTCGGCGGTTCACCGCAGTCGATCATCCGCACCGCCCGCCACGGCCTGCCGCTCTGGTGGGACCTGCTCATCAGCGTGGCCGGTGCGCTCGTGCTGACCTGGCTCGCGCTCATCGTCACGCTGGTCCTCGTCCGGCCGCGCGGTGGCCTGCTGCGAGAAGCGTTGCGACTCCTGCCCGACGTACTGCGGCTCATCCGGCGCCTCGCTCAAGACAAGACCCTCGGCAAGGGTGTGCGGATCCGGCTCGCGCTCCAGCTGGTTTACCTGGCGCTGCCGATCGACCTCATCCCCGACGTCATCCCGGTGCTCGGCTACGCCGACGACGCCATCATCGTCACCGCCGTCCTGCGCGGCGTCGTCCGCCACGTCGGGATCGACACCGTCCGTGCGCACTGGCCAGGCACGGACGATGGTTTCGGCACTTTGGCCCGGCTGACCGGGATCCGCGCCTCGACGAGTTGAGCGAGCATGGTGCGACGCTCTCTCGCCGGAATTGTCGGTGCTGGATGCCATGATCTCCACGCCCGAGATTCCCTTGGGCTGGGTGGGTACCCGGCTGGGCAGCGTCGTTCCCGACTACGCTGCCCAGCGCCCATGCTCAGCCGCAGAGGGAACCGGTCTCCCTCCGTCTGCGAAAGGGAATCATGGAAACCAGCGGCTTCCGCTTCCGTGCGGTGTCAGTAGTACCTCGGCACGCTGGGCCAGGTCCGTCGTGAGGCCGCTGGCCGACTCCGACGCGCGCGAGGTCGGGCGGTACCGGCTGCTGGCGGAACTGGGCCGGGGTGCCATGGGGCGGGTGCTGTTGGCGAGCGGCCCCGACGGGCGGTTGGTCGCGCTCAAACAGGTACTCACGCCCCTGACCCACGACGAAGGATTCCGTGCTCGGTTCCGCCTAGAGGTCACGGCTTCCCGGAAGGTCTCAGGCGCCTACACCGCCGCCGTGGTCGACGCCGACCCGGAAGCGACCACCCCGTGGCTGGCCTCGGTGTTCACCCCCGGCCCGACACTCCAGGACGCTGTCGACACCGCCGGGCTCCTGCCACCGGAAGCAGCACTGCGCCTGGCCGCCGGGCTGGCCACCGCGCTGACGGAGATCCACGGCGCCGGCCTGATACACCGGGATCTGAAGCCCTCCAACGTATTGCTGGCCGCCGACGGCCCCCGCGTGATCGACTTCGGCATCGTCCGCACGCTCGAACCCGCGGGCGGTGGTCTCACTCGCACCGGCTGGCTCATCGGCACGCCTGAGTACATGTCCCCCGAACAAGCCGACGGCCGTGAACTGACACCAGCCAGCGACGTGTTCTCCCTCGGCGCCGTGATCGCCGCGGCGTGCAGCGGCCGGAGCCCCTTCGCCGGTACTTCATCCCAGCAAGCGCTGGCCAACGTGATCAACGGCGAGGCCGACCTCAGCGCGATCCCGTCGCCAGTACTCCGGATCGTCCAGCCGTGTTTCGCCACCGATCCCGCGGAACGGCCGACGCCGGACGATCTGCTGAAGCTGATCGGCCATACAGCCCCAGCTCTGCAGCCCTGGCCCGTATCCGTGCTCAACCTGATCAAGGCACAACGCGCCGAGGTCACCCGGCTGCTGGACGGGGCACCGAAAAGGCACCTCGCCCCGACCCGGATCGGCTCACCGTTCGACCCCGATGACGTCGACCTCCCGATCGGGCAGGCACGGTCGTTCCAGGTGGTCACGCCCGGCTTCGAAAACCGCTACCTCCGGCACCGGAACAGCCTCGCCTGCACCGAGGTTGTCGAGCCGGACAGCGAAAGGCTCCTCAAGGAGGACGCCACCTTCATCATCCGGCGCGGCCTGGCAGACGACAGCGGCTACTCCTTCGAGTCCCGCAACTATCCCGGGGCATACCTGCGCCACGCCCACTTTCGCCTTCGCCTCGACTTTCGCGACGGCACCGCCCTGTTCGACGCCGACGCCACATTCCGCGCCCAACCCGGCAGGCATGAAACCGGGAACGTGTCGCTGGCGGCGTGCAACATCCCGGACCACCTCATCCGCCACTACTACGCCGAAGTATGGATCGCGAGCTCCGGCCCTCCCGACACGATTCACACGCCGGAGAACTACGACGCGGACGTCACCTGGCACCTCGCTCCCGCCTGGGCGCCCTGACCGCTCTGCCACGTAAACCCGGATGACCTTGTATCGGCCGACAAGTAATCTCCGGTGGACAAATGGAGCAGGAGGATTGATCGTGTCCAGCCACTTCGAGCCGATCGGAATCGGCGTCACCAGCGAGGACGAGTTCGGGCAACTCGTGGTCTCCCTGATCAGCGAGGGCACCGCCCGGCAGATCACTCCGAAGGTCAGCGAGCATGTCTGGACTGATCCTTCCGGCGCACGGCTGGTCGCGCAGGTCCGCAAGGGCAAGATCGAGTTTCTCCTGCCGTGTCTAGCCGGCACGGCGCCCGCGATACCGGTAGGCGACGTTCGCCTCGTCGACGACGAGACCGCGAGGCTCGACCTCCTCGACAGCGTCGAGCGGGAGCTGGTCTGTCCCATCGCGGTGGAGCTGGAAGACCGAGCTGTCCTCGCCCACTCCGGTGGGCACCTCGAGACCGGATCCCTGGAGCTGGCCGCTCTGGCCGAAGACGTCACCGTGCACGCCGACGCCGACACTTACTATGCCTCCCAGGACGACGACGGCCCGAAATTCGCCGCCGACCACTTCATCCCCTCCGGACTTTTCCAGCCCGCGGACCCCACGCCCGGCTGGACCCCTTCCGCCCGCGCGCTGTTCGCAGGCGAAGTCATCAAGGTCGAGAACCCCGTGAACACCGTTACCGGCATGGCATTCCATCGGATCCGCGTCCGCACCATCGCCGCGATCGAACTCGACGTCGCCATCGCGACCGCCGACCTCGACAAGTCACCCGAGCTCGGCAACATCGTGACCGGGACCTTCTTCCTGACCGGAAGGTTGGGACTGGAGCCGGCCGACCCCGCGGAAAACCCGTCGAAGCGGCGGCGCTGGTTCCGGTGACGGCCCTGTTGGCGGTGCTTCCAGAAGGTGAGCCTGAGGGGTCATTCGGGGGGCGTTGGGAGGAGCGGTTGTGGCTGAACGTTCCTGGCCCCTTCTACACCGGCATTGCCGACAACTGCTGGACCGGCCGGCTGCACGCACCGCGTCATGTGCTTTACGGCGGCGAGTACTTCGGCGAGTACGTCTATCGCCAGCCTGCGACCCCGGCCGAGGTCCTGAACCTGCTGGCGGCGGCACAGCAAGATCCGTATCGCGGTTATGCCTGCGACGGTGACAGCCGATGGACAGTCGAGTCCGTGCGGGAGTGGTGGCGAGACCGTGGCCGGGTTGTCGAGTATCTGGATTCTCTTCTGCCCGAGTGGGCGACCAGTGAGAGATCTGACGAGCGGGAAGCTGCCCAGGGGTTGAGGGACTTCGCCGGTTACATCGCGGCGGGGCTTGACGAAGATCTCCGGAAGTACCTTTTCCTGCTTGAAGAAGGCTGCTACCCGAAGGGCTCCGGACTGCTACCTGATCTTCGGTGACTGATGGACCGGTGCTGGTCTTGGCCGTCCACAAGGGACACTTTCTGGCGACTGAAGGTTCGGTTCGCATCTGTGCGTTTGCCGAAAGGGGTCGGTTCCGGGCCCTTGCTCCGCTTGAAGTACGTGAAAGACCCCTTCATTGCGCCGAGCGCAGTGAAGGGGTCCTTCACGTACACCGCAGCCAGAATCCGGCAGGTGCCGAAGACACCCTCCACAAAGCCGTGCGAAAGTTGCGAAACAGCCCCGACCTTACAGAGAAAGAACGCTAAGTCCACAAAGGACCAAGAAGGCTACACCGGAAGGACGTCCGCGATCGCCTGAATGACCTTCGCCGCGTGCTGGTCGAGGTAGAAGTGCCCGCCGGAGTGCACGGTGAGCGAAAACCCGCCCGTGGTGTGCTTTTCCCAGTCGCGGGCCTCGTCCACGGTGACCTTCGGGTCACGGTCGCCGACGTGCGCGTGCACTGGCGTCGCCAGCGGCGGTCCCGGTTCCCAGCGATACGTTTCGGCGGCGGTGTAGTCGCTGCGCAGGGCAGGAAGGACCATTCGCAGCAGCTCTTCGTCGTCGAAGATCTGCGAATCGGTGCCGTTGAGCTCCTTCACCGCGCGGATCAGCGCGTCGTCGCCCTGCAGGTGGACGCGCTCGTCCCGGGCCCGGCTCGGGGCCACCCGGCCGGACGGGAACAACGCCACCGGAACGGTGCCCGCGGCCTCCAGACGACGGGCCACCTCGAAACCCACGCTGGCCCCCATCGAGTGTCCGAAAAGGACGAACGGGCGGTCGAGCCAGGGGCCGAGTGCGGCGACGACCGCGTCGGCGAGGACGGGAACGCTGGTGAGGCCCTTTTCCTGACGGCGGTCCTGCCGTCCGGGGTACTGGATCGCGAGCACTTCCGCTTTGCCCGCCAGCGCTTTCGACACCGGCATGAAGTAGCTCGCCGAGCCGCCCGCGTGCGGGAGGCAAATGACGCGCGCGGGTGCGGAGTCCCACGGGTGGAACCGGCGGACCCACAAGCCGGTGTCGTTTTCCTTGACAGACATAGGTGGCCCACTCCACGGCAGACGGGCAGCGCGCCGCGCTGCCACGATTATCGGTTACTTCCCCAGTTTCCCCAGTGGCTCGGCATCGAGCTCCTTTCGCACCGTACCACAGGAATCCTTTGTTCCAGCCGGATCTCGTCCAAGGCTCTGAATGAGTTCGAACAAACAGACGAAGAATGCACCTTGACGAAAAGGCTTCGCGCGATTCTGTGATTCCTGCGGCCGGCTCGCGAATTCACGTCACCGGAGCCAGCGGACAGCGGGGTCGGCCTGGTAGGTGCAGGTCGAGCCGGTGGTGACGGTTTCACGCAGGTGCGTGGCCAGCGCGGGATGGCGGTCGTCGAGTTTGCGGAGTGTGTCGCGGATACGGGCGGTGACGGTCTTGCGGGCGCGTTCGGCTTCGTCACCCAGCCGCCGGGATCGGCCGGAGAGTCCGGCGGCCGCGCGCAATTGGCTCAGCAACGCGTCGCGTTCCCTGTCGGCTTCGGCCGCGCGGAGGACATCCCCCAGTTCGGTCGCCTGGTCGATGAGCGCGTCGAGTTCGGCCAGGCGGGCTTTGTACCTCGACTTGGCTGTCTCGTCGAGGATCTCGTCCGCGCCGAGCAGCAGCCCCGGCACCGCGCCACCGGAAAGCAGAACCGTGGCAGGCACAGCAGTCCCGGGTGCGCCGAGCAGGGTGTGCAGGTCTCGTAACCCCTTGGTGGCGGGCATATGAATGGTGCGACCCGCGTAACCCAGCTGCCAGACCTCGCCGGTGTGGCGGAACTCCGCGTCCGGCCGGTGGCCTGCCGCGCGGATCCGCCGGGGGCGCTCGGCGAGGCCGCGCATCCCGATCCGGTCCGCTTCTTCTTCGACCTCGTCCAGCAGGGTCAGACCGGCGTCGAGATCGCCTTCCGCCCTCCTCGCCATCAGGGCGTTCGCCAACCCTGCCCTGGCTTCGAGGGACCAGGGCACCGCGGAGAGCAGGTCCGCCTGTCGGCGAGCCACCCCGAACCCGGCGATCGCGGCGTCCCAGTCGCCACCCGCGGCGTCCAGCGCGGCCAGCCACAGTGCCACGGGCCCGCTGACATCGCCGCCGTGCAACGAAACCAGCCACAGCTCGTGGAACGGCCGGAGCCCGGCTCGCGCCCTTGCGCACAGCTCGGGGTCCCTCGTCGCGGCCGCGACCTGCGCCAGGAATCGCAGCCACAACGGCATCACCATGCGCGGGAACGGCTCGGGTCCCGCGGGCACTTCGTCGAGGAAACGCAGCGCGGAGTCGTGGTCCCCGGCCTCGACCGCCGTGATGGCTTCGATCAGCTGAGGGAACGGGTAGTCCCGCCTGCCGAGGGATCCGTGCAGCCGCGCGAGCTCGCCGAACCGGCCCTGCTGCAGCAACAGTGCCCAGCGCAGGTGGTGAACCATGAACGCGGTGTGCCGGCCGCTCACCTCGTCGAGCAGTTCCTCGGCCTCGGCGAAGTGGCCGGCGAGGGCGGCGGCGATGCTGCGGTCGGCCAGTGCCACCGCGCCTGCCTCCGGCCCGCCGACGCTCGCGGCCAGTGCCACGAACCTGTCGAGATAGTCCGCGTAGCGAGGGTCTCCGAGCTCCAGCAGCGCCACCCAGCGCAGGTCGGTCGCGTACTGCTCCATTTCGGCGTCGGCGGTCCGGCGGGCGGTCACCGTCAGCTCTTCGGCCAGCCGTTCCCGTTCGAGCGCCGTGCCCGGCCCCCACAGGAGGTCGTGCTGCGCCGAAAGCCCGAACCCGAGTGCCTCGTCGTCACCCTCCCGCCGGGCCAGACCGGTGATCCGTTCGGCGATCCCGTTCGCCAGCACCGCGGCCGCCGGCTGCCCGGGAAGATCACCGAACAACCTGCCGTGCGCCTCCGCGAGCAGTGCCTCGTCCGCGCCGGGGCCGCGGTACAACGTGAGCGCGGCCCTGGCCATCAGCTCGGGATCGTCCAGCTTCCTGGCCAGCGTGGCGGCCTCCTGGAACACCGGCCACGCCGGGCCCTGCTCGCCTGCCAGCTGGAGTTCGTGCGCGAGGTCCAGCGTGATCTTCACCCGCACGCGCTGATCGTCGACCAGTTCGAGTGCCCGCCGGTAGTGCCGCACCCGTTCCTCCGACGCGAGCTTGCGGCCGGGATCACGGGCGGCGGAGAGCAGGTACCGCAGTGCGCGCGCCCGGTCCAGCCGCGCTCCCGCGTGGTAGACGTGGTGCGCCAGTTCGCCGGAAAACCTGCCGCCCGCCCAGCCGGGCACCCGCGTGTAGGCCTCGACCGCCGCCAGGTGCAGCCTGCCGATCTCGTCTTCACCGAGCTGTTCGCACAGCGTCTCCCGGACGACCCCGTGCACGAAGGAGAACTGGCCCTCCTGGCCGCTCACCAGCAGCCGTGCCCCGACCGCCGTGTCCAGCAGCCTCCCGATCCGAAGCGCTGGGTCACCGGTCATCGCTGGCAGCAGGTCGGCCTGGAACTCCAGGCCGAGCACCGCCGCCACGGACAGCGTCCGGACCACTGGCGGCGGCAGGCTCGCCAGGCGGGCGCGCACGGTCTCCGTGATCCCCGGGGCGACCGCCGTGGCGGACCCGGTGCTCTGCCGGAACCGGATCGCCTGCTCGACGAAGGCCGGATTGCCGCCAGTCCGCCGGTGCAGGGCGGCGACCTGGCAGTCTTCCGGCGGCTCGCCGGTGAGCCGGGTCATCAGCTCGCCCACGTCCGCCCTGCTCAGGCCGCTCAGCGGGACGAGCGTGGCCCTGGCGGACAACGGTGCCAGCGCGGAGCCCGGCTCGGGGTCGCGGCAGGCGGCCAGCAGGACCACCCTGTCGAAGGCCACGTGCCGGGCGACGAACTCCAGGACACGCAGAGCGTCGGGGCCGGCGTGCTCAAGATCGTCCAGCACGAGCAGCAGCGGCCTGTCCTGGGCGAACGCGGCGATCCGGCTCACCAGCACACCGGGATCGTCTCCGACAGCGGCCGGGGGGCCTGGCAGTGCCTGAAGTACGCGCTCCCACGGCCAGTGTCCGGCGGCCGGGCCCGGCCGCCAGCAGGAGACGGCGGCCACCAGGGCACCGGACTCCGCCGCTTCGGCGACCGCAGCCGCGAGCAGCGCTGTCTTGCCGATCCCCGCCTCGCCGGTGACCAGGACCAGGGCGCCACGGTCGCTCGCGATCGCGGCGCGCAGCAGCCCGGCGGGCCCGGCACGCCCGATCAGGTTCGAGCTCATGACTTCAGGTGGGCTCTTGGGCGACGATCGCCGCCTGCACGCGCGACCGGAGCCCCAGCTTGCCGAGCACCTTCGAAACGTGCGTCTTCACCGTGGTCTCGGCGATGAACAGGCGGCCGGCGATCTGCGCGTTGGACAGGCCCTCGCCGAGGCAGTCGAACACCTCACGCTCACGCTCGGTGAGCTCGTCCAGGTTCACGGCGGGCGCCGGGACCGGCGGCGCGATGGACGCGAAGGTCGAGATCAGCTTGCGGGCGATCGTCGGCGACAGCACGCCCTCGCCGGTGGCCACCACCCGCACGGCATCCACCAGCTTGGGTGCGTCGACCGACTTCAGCAGGTACCCGCCGGCACCGGCGCGCAGCGCGTTGTAGACGTCCTCGTCGAGGTCGAAGGTGGTGAGGACGAGGACCTGGGCCAGCCCGTCCTCGACGATGCGCCGGGTAGCTGTGATGCCGTCGATCCCCGGCATGCGCAGGTCCATCAGCACCACGTCAGGGTTCAGCGCCTTGGCCTGGGCGATCGCCGCGGCGCCGTCCGCCGCTTCGCCGACCACCTCGATGCCGTCGGCGTCGTTGAGGATCATCGCGAGCCCGGCCCGGATGGCGCCGTAGTCGTCTGCGACGAGCACACGAATGGTCACCGGTGCACCTTTTCTGCGAACAACGCCTGTGAATCGGGAAAATTTACCAGCCGGCGACCCACTGTCACCAGCCCATGGCCGATGAATCCGCTCGACCGTGGACTCGCTTCGCCGGACACGGCCCGGGACGTGGCCTAGTCCAGGCCGCCCACCGGCAGCACGGCCCTGACCAGCCAGCCGCGCGGCACGGGGCCGGCACTGAACGAGCCGCCGATCGCGATCGCGCGCTCGCGCATGCTCAACAGCCCGACGCCGCTGCCGCGGTGGGCCGCCCCGGCCAGTTCGTTGCTCACCTCCAGAGTGAGCGTGCCCTCGCTGTGCTGGATGGCCACCGAGGCCCGCGCCCCCGGCGCGTGCTTGATGGCGTTGGTCAGCGCCTCCTGCGCGATGCGGTACGCGGCCAGATCCACCGCGGCGGGCAGGGGCACGGCGGAGTGGCTCAGCGTGTTGTGGACGTCCACCCGCATACCCGCCGCCCTGGCCGATTCGACCAGTTTCGACAGTTCCTTGAGCCGGGGCGGTGAGGTGCTCTCGTCGACGCCGCTGCCGTCCGCGCGCAGCAGCGTGATGATGGAGCGCATCTCCGTCAGCGCGCTGACGCTGTTCTCCCGGACCAGGGTGAGTACTTTGCGGGCACTGTCCGGGTCCTTGATGGACAGTGCGGCCTCGGACTGGATGGCGATGGCGGACAGGTGCCCGGCCACCACGTCGTGCAGATCCCTGGCCATCCGCGCCCGCTCGGCCACCACGTCCGCCTTGCGGTCCAGATCGGCGATCCTGGCCAGCTGCGCCGAAACCGCCCGTTCGGACTCGGCCATGACCCGGTGCTGACGGATGTTCGCCGCCCACCACACCGGAATCACGATGAACGGCGCGCAGGCGACCACCACGAAGATGGCCAGCCGCCAGTTCGGGACCAGTGTCAGCGCCACGACCGTGCCCACCAAGGTGCCCAGTACCGCGAGGGTGGTCACCACCCTCCCGACCCGCGGCGAGCTGTAGAGCACCGCGCAGTAAAGGTGATCGCCCAGCGCGATCAGGATCGGCGCGGACATGCCCATCGCGACGTCCCCGCTCAACGGGATCAGGGCCAGGCCCAGGCCGATCACCGGAGCGCGGCGGCGGAGCAGCTGGAATCCGCACATCAGCGCCAGCACCGCGATGCGCAGCCAGATCGGGGCGGAACCCTGGTCGAGCACCGGGTAGATACCGGTGCAGTACAACACCGTGCCACCACAGAAGTACCCCAGGACGATCAGTCGATCCTGGTGTTTTCTGGGGAGACGGTGGAAAGCCGCCATGACGACCGAAGACACAAGACCATGAGAGCACACGCTCATACGCCACACATCCTCCTAAGTGATGAGCGGTGGCACCGGCCCGGGATTTGGGTCACGGGCCCAGATCCACGGGCGAGATCCGGTCGAAGACGTCGCCGGGGCCGGGGTTGCCGGGCGGGGTCCGGCCGCCGAGGTGGTTCAGCACTCCCCACACCGCGTTGAGCGCCGTGGTGACCGCGCCCTCGGCGAATCCCGCCGTCCAGGAGATGTCGTCGCCGCACAGGAACAACCCGCGGTGCTCCGGCGCGAGATCCCGTTGCCGGAAGTGGGTGAACAGCCGTCGTTGATACCGGTAATGGCCGGGCAGGTTGGATTTGAACGCGCCCATGAACCGCGGTTCGGTCTCCCAGGTGATCGCCAGCGGCGGGCCGACGATGTGCGAGCGGATGTCCACTCCGGGGTAGATCGCCGCGAGTTTGCCCAGCAACAGGTCCAACCGCTCTTCGGCGGACAGCGTCGCGAACTTCAGCGAGTCGTCGTTCCAGGTGTAGGACAGGCACATCACCCCGGGCTCGTCCGGCCCCCGGTCGAACAGGTAGACCCCGCGGGGCATCCGGTCGGTCAGCGTCATGCCCATGGTCTCCCGGCCGGTCGCCGGGTCGAGGTCACGCCAGAACGGCCGGTCGGTCAGCACGAACAGTTTGGACGCGCCCATGTAGTGCGTGCGCTCCACGGCGACCCAGTGCTCGTCGGGCAGCAGGCCGGGATCGGTGTCGATCCGGTTGAGCAGCGTCCACACGTGCGGGCTGAAGACCACCGCCGGGTACTTCCGTACGGCACCCGTCGCGTCTTCGACCCGGAAGCCGTCGCCGTCGCGGGCGAGGCGGGTCACCGCGGGATAGGGGGTGCCGCCGTCGTGCAGCCCCGCCAGCGAGGTGCCTTCCGGCCAGTGCGCGAGCCGCTCGGCGGGATGCGCCCACAGTCCGCGCGGCACCTGCTGGGCGCCGTCGAGAATGCTCACCTGGTCCTCGTCGGCCTTGGTGTAGACCACCCGGAGGATCTCGATGACGGAGTTGGGGAAGTCCGTGTCCCAGCCGCCGGTCCCGAAACCGACCTGGCCGAACAGCTCCCGGTGCCGGAACGACTGGAAAGCCGGGGTGCTGGCCAGGAATCCGTAGAACGACAGGTCGTCGAACTCCCGCACCAACCGGTCCCACAGCGCCTTGATCACCGGCACGTCGCGCCGGGCGATCGCGTCCTGCATGGTCGCCAGCGCGGCACGTTCCTGCAGTGCCTTCGCCCAGGCGTCACTGACCTCCTGGTACTCGGCGGGCAGGTCGTCGGCGGTGCCCGCCCACTGGCGCCCGCCGTGCAGGTTGATCAAGGTGGCGGGGGTCGTCGGTGCGAGCGGGTTCGGGAACGGCGCGGTGCACAGCCCGAGCTTGTCGATGTAGTGGAACAGCGACGCGGCCGAAACCGGGAACCGCATCGCGCCCATTTCCGCGAAATACCCGGGGTGGCCGGGAAAGGGCACCGAACGCATCCGGCCGCCGAGTTGCTCGGCCTCGTAGACGTGCGGACGCAGGCCGAGGCGCATCAGTTCGTACGCGGCGGTGATGCCGGACATGCCACCGCCGATCACCGCGACCGGGGTGCCGTGGCGATGCGACGGCAGCGAACCCAGCCCGGCGGGGTGGCGCAGCCATTCGTCGTAGCCGAACGGGAAGTCCGGGACCAGCATGGTCGGCACGTCAGGGGTGGCCAGAGACATCGGTCGGCAACCTCTCGACGGAGTTCACTGGGAATTCGCGGGACGGTTCGTTCCTGCCCCTTCGGCCCGCGAACGCCGACAGTATTTCCGGGCCTTCCGGGCGAACAACCCCTGCCACCCCCGCACCGGACGATCAGGGGTGGATAGGGGCCCGCCCCGCGTCACGCCTCCCCTAAGTACGTGAAGGCCCCCTTCCTTGCGCTAGGCGCAGTGAAGGGGGCCTTCACGTACTTATAGAACCCGAATCGCCACTCACGACCACCTGAACCGACGCCTCACGCACGGCGCCGGGCCCGCCCCCGCGTCATTCGCGGCGGTTGTACAACCGCATGCTGATCGTGCCGAAAACCAGGGTGATGGCGGCGGAAAAGGCCACTGTGGACAGAATCCAGCCGCCGGGGAACTGACCGGCCATCAGGCCGCGCACGGCGGAGACCACGTGGGTGATCGGGTTCGCGTTCACCACGGCCCGTACCGCGCCCGGCATGGTCGCCGGGTCCACGTAAACGTTGCTCAGGAACGTGCCGGGCATGACCACCACCATGCTCACGCTCATCACCGACTTCTCCGAGCGCAGCAGGAGCCCGAACATGGTCCAGATCCAGGAAAACGCGAAGGAGAACAGCAGCAGCAGGGCGATCGCGGCGAGCACCCCGAGCACGCCCGCCGGGCGGAACCCCATCACCAGGCCCAGCAGCAGGATGGTCACCGAAGCCGCCGAATACCGCACGGCGTCGCCGAGGAGGGCGCCGACCAGCGCCGCGGGCCGCCACACCGGCAGGGTCCTGATCCGGTCGAACACCCCGTCCTTGATGTCGCCGTTCACCCCGGTGCCGGTGTACATGGTGATCATCACGACGCTGGTGACCAGCACCCCCGGCAGCAGGAACTGCAGGTAGTCCGCGGTGGACCCGGCCAGCGCGCCGCCGAACAGGTAGGTGAACATCAGCGTCATCAGCACCGGGAACGCGGTCACGTCGAAGATCTGCTCGGGGATGTGCTTGAGCTTGAGCATCGACCGCCAGCCGAAGGTGAGCGAAGCCGACCAGGCGCTGGGCCGGGACGGTGCGTCGCCTTCGTCGAGCACGGATACCAGCGTGGACTCGGTCATACGCCCGTCTCCTGTCCCGCGGTGCGCTCGGTGAGCGCGAGGAAGACCTGGTCGAGGCTGGGCCTGCCCAGGGTGAAACTGTCCACCCGGACCCCGGCGCCGTCGAGTTCGGCGAGGACAGCGGAGGCCTGTTTCTCCGCTCCCGCGACACCCACCAGCGCGCTGAGGACCAGCGGATCGGGGTCGTGCTCGACGCGGGCGGACAGCACCCGCGCGAGCACCCTCTCCGCGGTGTCGCGATCGGCGGGATCGCACAGTCGCAGGTGGACGGTGCCGGCCCCGGCGGAGGCCTTGAGCTCCCCCGGCGTGCCTTCGGCCACCACGCGCCCGTGGTCGATCACAGCGATGCGCGAGGCCAGCCTGTCGGCCTCCTCCAGGTACTGCGTGGTCAGCAGCACCGTCGTGCCCTGTCCGACGATCGTGCGGACGATGTCCCAGACCTGGACCCGGCTGCGCGGGTCGAGCCCGGTGGTGGGCTCGTCGAGCACCAAGAGGTCGGGGGTGCGGATGATGCTGGCCGCGATGTCGAGCCGTCGGCGCATCCCGCCGGAATAGGTCTTGACCTGCCTGCCCGCGGCTTCGTCGAGCCCGAAGGCCGCCAGCAGACGCCCGGCGCGCCGCCGTGCCGCCGCTTTGCCGTGGCCGAGCAACCTGGCCAGCATCACCAGGTTCTCCTCCCCGGTGAGCACGTCGTCCACCGACGCGTACTGGCCGGTGAGGCTGATCCTGGCGCGTACGGCGTCCGGTTCGGCGCTCACGTCGTGCCCGAAGACACGGGCCGTGCCGCCGCCCGGACGCGACAGGGTGGCCAGCACCTTCACCGCGGTCGTCTTGCCGGCGCCGTTGGGCCCGAGCACCCCGTAGACGATGCCGGGTGGCACCGTCAGGTCCAGCCCGTCCAGCGCCCGGTGGGCGCCGAAGGTCTTCGTCAGCCCGATGGTTTCGATCGCCGGGCAGTCCCGGCCTCCGCCTGGGGTTCTGTTCTTCTCCGCGGTACTCGCCGTCATACCCTGAAGGCGCGAGATCGGGCGGTCCCGGCCGCCAGATCCGATCTAGCGGCGAAACTCCTCCGAAGTGATGAGCCTGTCGGTACTCTCGAAGGATTTGCCCGAGGCCGTGCCGTTCTATGGTTCCTACAAGGAATTCACCGTCGCCGGCCGAGCGCCGACGGCAGCACCGAGGAGCACACGATGATCGAATTGATCGGAATCCTGTTCGTCGTCCAGGGAATCGGCGGCCTGATCAACAACCTGCAGACCGACAGCGGCAAGAGCTGGTTCTTGGTCAACCACATCGAGGCGCTGAACGGGTTCGAGATCCCGATCAGCATCGTGCTGATCGTGGTCGGCGGCATCATGGCCGGTGGTAAGTACCTGCTCAAGGAGAAGGACAAGTACCTGCGCCGCAACAAGGACCGGTAGCCCGCACGGACAGCGCGCTCGAATACCCGGGGAGGGGTAAGAAGTGGACTCGCCGTCGACAACGGGCAGTGGCTGGCCGTACCCGGTCGATCCGGATTCGGCACCGCCGCGCAAATCCGGTCCGATCAGCCTGCACCGCAACGACAATCAGCCCGCGTACGTGGGCATACCGACGTTCATGAGCCTGCCGGTCTGTCTGACGCCGGAGGATCTGGTGGCCGGGCAGGTGGACGTGGCGGTGCTCGGCGCCCCGGTGGACACCTCCACCGGACACCGCGGTGCCGCGTTCGGCCCGCGAGCGCTGCGGGCGGACGAGCGGTACCTGTTCAACAACACCGCCGAGCTGGTCAACTCCAGTACGCGGGTGAAACCGTTCACCGAGCTGACGGTGGTGGACTACGGGGATGCCGCGGTGGACCTGTGGAGCATCGAGAACACCGAACGCACGGTGGGCCAGGTCGTCGGCGAGGTGGTCGCGGCGGGCGCGGTGCCGGTGATCATGGGCGGTGACCACTCGGTCATGGTGCCCAGTGTCCGCGCGCTGGCCGAAAAGTACGGCAACGGAAACCTGGCCGTAGTGCACTTCGACGCGCATCCCGACTGCCACGAAGAGATCTACGGGCACACGAAGACCCACGCCACCACCATCTGGCGGCTGGTCCACGAGCTGGGCATCCCCGGGCGGAACATCGTGCAAGCCGGTATCCGCACACCGGGGTCACCGGACAACCAGCTGTTCAACTGGATGCGCAAACAGGGCATCCACACCCACTTCATGGCCGAGATCGAGCGGATCGGCCTGTCGGCCGTGGTGGACAAGGTGATCGACGAGGCCACCGAACACGCCGACGTCGTCTACGTCTCGCTCGACATCGACGTGGTGGACCCGGCGTACGCCCCGGGCACCGGAACCCCGGAGCCCGGCGGCCTGACCAGCCGCGAAATCCTCACCACCTTCCGCAGGCTGTGCCACGAGATGCCGGTGGCCGGGCTGGACGTGGTGGAGGTGGCCCCGCATCTCGACCCGGGCTACCTCACCGCGACGCTCGCCCGCCGGGTGATCCTGGAGTCGATCAGCGGGCTGGCCATGCGCAAGACGGGCATCAGCTCCCGCAACTATCTGCACCCGGTCGCCTCGGGTGAGATCCCCTTCGCCCGCAAGGGCTGACGAGCGGGTCCCCGGGGACGCGCAGGCCGTGTCGGACGTCCGGCACGGCCTGCGCGACGCCCGCGTCCGGTGGGTTCCCGGATACCCCCCAGCCCGGTTACCCCACCGGACGCGGGTCTGTACTCCGGCGCGGATTCTCCCCCGGTCCGCTCCGGTTCTCCTGATGACAACAGGAGGGCAGCCTGTCCGCAGGTCGCCCTCCTGTTGCCATTTCAGCGGAATCAGCTCTCTAGTTCCGCGACGACCCAGTCGCTGATGGCGCGTGCGGTGTCCGCCGCGCCGTTCTCCATGATCCCGAAGTGGTTTCCCGGGATGTCCATTGTGGAATGCGGCAGCGGCCAGGTCGCCTGTCCGCCGTCGCCCAGCGGCTCGGTGGCCCGCACGAGCAGGGTGGGCGCCGAGATCGGCTCCGGGGTCCACGCCAGGTTGAAGTAGCGGCCCATCGCGGTCAGCCAGGCCTCGCCCCAGGCGTCGTCGGCGGTGCGGTCCCGGTCGATCAGGCCCTGCCAGGTGTCGGCGATCGAGTCCCCGATCGTCGCGAGGTCCAGCTGGGAGTAGGTGTCCAGCAGGATCACCGCCGCCGGGCGGACACCCTCGTTCTCCAGCCGCCGCGCCAGCGCGTGGGCGATGACCCCGCCGGACGAGTAGCCGACCAGGACGAACGGCTCCTCGCCGACCCGCTCCTCGATGGCCGCGTAGTGCACGTCGAGCAGCGCTTCGGCGTCGGCGGGCAGTGGTTCTCCGGTGAGGAAACCCAGTAGTGGCAACACGAACAGGTCTCGCTCGGCGCGGAGCTCGGCGGCGAACCGGGAGTACTGCTGGGGGCCGGTCTTGCCGACGAACGGCGGCACGCATACGAGCCGCGTCGGGGCCGGCCCTTCCGCGAGCCGCACCGCCTCCGGGAGCGACGGCAGGTCCTTCGCGCAGCCGAACGTCGGCAGGAAGGTGCCCGCGGTGTTCAACAGCGCGATGAACTCGTCGATCCGGCCCAGTTCGCCTGCCCGCTCGTAAAGTGCGCTGAGCGTGCCGGTGGGCTGCGCCGGGGTCGCCTCGGCCTGCTCTCCCACCAGGGTGAGCAGGTGCCGGGCCAGTTCGACCGGGGTGCCGAACTCGAACACCGCGGTCGAGCGCACCGGGCGCCCGATCCCCGCGGTGAGCCGCTTGGCCAGGTCGACCGCCGTGAGCGAGTCGAATCCGGCCTCCAGCAGGCGGGCGCCGGGTTCGACCGCGGTCGCGTCCGGGTGGCCCAGCACCGCGGCCACGACGGCCCGCACCTGGTCGACCACAAAGGACAGCCGCTCACCGGCAGGCAGCGCCGCGAGCCCGGCGGCGATGCCCGCATCGGACTCAGTGGGCTCCTCGGCCACGGCAACGGCTTCGGTCAGTTCGGCCAGCAGCCGGCTCGGCCTGGTGGCGGTGAACACCGGGGAGAACACCGACCAGTCCATGTCGGTCACCGTCAGCGTGGTTTCGCCGCGGTCGAGTGCCTGTGCCAGTGCGCGGACGGCGAGTTCGGGCGCCATCGGGCGGACCCCGCGCCGCAGCATCGCGGCCCTGTACGGCCCGACGGCGAGCCCGTCGCCGTCCCAGCCGCCCCAGGCGACCGAAGTCGCGGCCAGGCCGCGGGCGCGGCGGCGCTCGGCCAGTGCGTCGAGCGCGGCGTTGCTCGCGGCGTAGGCGCCCTGCCGGATCCCGCCCCATACGCCCGCGCCCGAGGAGAACAGCACGAAGGCGTCGAGCGGGCTGCCCGCGGTGAGTTCGTCGAGCAGTTCGGCGCCGGTCACCTTGCCTTCGAACACCTCGGCGAGCAGCTCCGGGGTCGTCTCGTCGAGCGGGACGGAGGGAGCGATCCCGGCGGTGTGGACGACGGCGGACAACGGCGGCAGCACGTCGAGCAGGTCGGCCAGCGAGCCGCGGTCGGCCGCTTCGCAGGCCACGATGGTGACCTTGGCGCCCAACGCGCTCAGCTCGGCTTCGAGCTCGGCGGCTCCCGGTGCCTGCGGGCCCCGCCTGCTGGTGAGCACCAGGTGATCGGCGCCGCCTGCCGCGAGCCAGCGCGCGACGTGCCCGCCGAGCGCGCCGGTGCCACCGGTGATCAGGACGGTCCCCCGCGGCTGCCACTGCGACTCGGGTTCGTCCCCGGCGGGCGCGCGGACCAGACGGCGGCCGAAGACCCCGTTGGCCCGCACGGCGAGCTGGTCCTCGTCACCGGCACCGGCGAGCACGTCCACGAGCAGGCCGGGCACCCGGTCGCCGAGCACCGGGGGAAGGTCGGCGATCCCGCCCCACCGTCCCGGGTATTCGAGCGCCGCGCTCAGCGCGAGCCCCCACACCGTGGCCTGGCCGGGGTCCGGGGCCGTGTCCGCGGCGCCGGTCGCGACCGCGGCCTTCGTGCAGAGCCAAAGCGGGGCCGTGTGCCCGGCGTCGCCGAGTGCCTGTACGACGACCAGCCCGGCGAGCGCCCGGCGTCCTGGCAGGCGTTCCGGTCCGAAGGCCAGCAGCGACAGCACGCCGTCGAACCTCGGCAGCTCCGAAAGGCGCGCGGCCAGTGTCTCGCGCCGCAGGTCCCCGGCGGGCACCGACAGCTCGTGCACCCGGGCTCCCCGGTCGCCGAGTGTCCGCACCACGGCGGCCACGTCGTCATCGGGCGCCTCCGGTACGAGCACCAGCCAGTCGCCGGTGAGCGGGGTGTTCGTGCCGAGCCCGACCGGCCGCCACTCCACCCGGTAGCGCCATGAGTCCACAACGGACAGTTCGGCCCGTTGCCGGTACCAGCCGGACAACGCGGGCAGTACCGCGCCCAGCGCCTCCTGGTCGGGGGCGTCGATCAGCTGGGCCAGCTCGGTCAGGTCCTGGTCGCCGACCAGTTCCCAGAAGCGGCCGCCGACCGGATCCGCCGCGGCGGGTGCCGGGTCCGCCTGACGGATGTTCCAGTAGCGGCGGCGCTGGAAGGCGTAGGTGGGCAACGGAATCCGCCGGGGTTCTGTCCCCGCGAAGGCCACCGGCCAGTCGATCTCGGTGCCGGCGGCGAAAGCCTCGCCGAGCGAGACGAGGAACTGCCGCATCCCGCCGTGCTCACGGCGCAGGGAGCCCACGACGGCGATCTGCTCCGCGCCCTCGTGCTCGGCGATCGCGTGCACGGCGTTGCGCAGCACCGGATGCGGGGCGGCTTCGACCACCAGGTCGTACCCGTCGGAGATCAGCCCGCGCAGCGCCGGTTCGAACAGCACCGGCTGCCGCATGTTCCGGTACCAGTAGTCGGCGGTCAGCTCCGCCGGGTCGAGCCGGGCGCCGGTGACCGTGGAGTGGAAGGCCACCTCGGCCTGCCGGGGGCGGACCGGGGCCAGCTCCCGCAGGATCCGCTCCCGCAGGACCTCGACCTGGGGCGAGTGCCCGGCGCCCGGCGTGCCGGGGATGCGCCGGGACCGCACCCGGCGCTGTTCGCACAGGGCCAGCAGTTCCTCCAGCTGAGCCACGTTCCCGGCGACCGTGCACAACGCCGGGCCGTTCACCGCGGCGACGGTGAGCCCTTCCCAGCGTTCGATCAGGGCGGAGACCTCGGCGTGCGGGAGCGAAACCGACGCCATCCCGCCCTGCCCGCTGATTTCCAGCAAGGCGCGCGATCGCAAGGCGACGATGCGGGCGGCGTCGTCGAGGGTGAGCGCGCCGGCGACGTACGCGGCGGCGATCTCGCCCTGCGAGTGCCCGGTCACGGCGTCCGGCCGGACGCCGTGGGAGCGCCACAGTTCAGCCAGCGACACCATCATCGTGAACAGCACCGGCTGCACCACGTCCAGCCGGTCCGTCGAGGCGGCGCCCTCGTCGCCCCGGATCACCGCTGTCACGGAGAAGTCCACATAGGACGCGAAGGCGGCGTCACAGGTCCGCACGCTTTCGGCGAAGGCAGCGGAATCCTCGTACAGCTTCGCGCCCATGCCCGGCCACTGCGAGCCCTGGCCGGGGAAGACGAACACCGTCCGGCCCCCGGCGCGCACCGGGTTCCCCTGCGCGGCGCCGTCCGGTCGCCCGCCCTCGGCGAGTACGCCGAGCTGGACCGAGAACTCCTTCAGCGTGTCCGCGGCCAGCACCGCGCGATGGGTGAACCGGCTGCGCGTGGTCAGCAGGGAATGCCCGACGTCGGCCGGGTCCAGCTCGGGTTCGGCGTCGACGTGCGCGCGCAGCCGGGCGGCCTGCGCGCGCAGCCCGGCCGAAGACTTGGCCGACAGCACCCATGGCACCGTCGCCACCGGGCGGGATTCGGCCACGGGTGACGGCGTACCGGCGGGCGCCTGCTCGATGATCAGGTGCGCGTTCGTACCGCTGAGCCCGAACGAGGACACCCCCGCTCGGCGCGGGCGGCCGGTCTCGGGCCAGGGCATGGCCTCGGTGAGCACCTCAACGGCGCCGGTGGACCAGTCCACATGCGGGGTCGGCTCGGTCACGTGCAGGCTCCGCGGCACCAGGCCGTGCCGCATCGCCTGCACCATCTTGATCACCCCGGCCACCCCGGCGGCGGCCTGGCTGTGGCCGATGTTGGACTTGATGGAGCCCAGGCGCAGCGGCCGGTCGGCGGGACGGCCCTGGCCCAGCGTGGCCAGCAGGGCGGTGGCCTCGATCGGGTCGCCCAGCGCGGTGCCGGTGCCGTGCGCCTCCACCGCGTCCACGTCCGAGGCCGTCAGCCTGGCGGAGGTGAGCGCGTCGCGGATGACCCGCTGCTGGGCGGCGACGCTCGGCGCGGTCAGCCCGTTGCTGGCGCCGTCCTGGTTGAGCGCGCTGCCGCGCAGCACCGCCAGCACCTCGTGGCCGTTGCGCTCGGCGTCGGACAGCAGTTCCAGCGTCAGCAGCCCCGCCCCCTCCGCGAAGGCGGTGCCGTCGGCTCCCGCGCCGAACGCCTTGCAGCGTGACTCCGCGGCGGCCGCGTCGAGACCCTTGGCGTCGACGAACACGGCGAGCGAGGCGAGCACGGTGACCCCGCCGGCGAGCGCGAGCTCGCACTCGCCGCGCCTCAGCGCCTGCATCGCCAGGTGCAGTGCGACCAGGGACGACGAACAGGCGGTGTCGATGGTCAACGCGGGGCCCTCGAGGCCCAGCGTGTAGGCGACCCGGCCGGACAGGACGCTCGGCGCCGTCCCGGTGAGCACGTAGCCCTCGGCCTCCGGCGCGACACCCTCGCCGTCGAGGCCGTAACCGGAGGTGGTGCCGCCGACGAACACGCCGGTGCGGCTGCCCCGCAGCGCCGCCGGGTCGAACCCGCCGAGCTCCAGCGCCTCCCAGGCCAGTTCCAGCAAGACCCGCTGCTGCGGGTCCATGGTCAGCGCCTCACGCGGGCTGATCCCGAAGAACGCGGCGTCGAAGTGCCCCGCGTCGTCGATGAACCCGCCTTCGCCGTCGACGGCGTCCCAGCCGCGGTCGGCGGGCAGCGGGGTGATCGCGTCGACCTCGTCCGCCACCAGCCGCCACAGTTCCTCCGGCGAATTCGCCCCGCCCGGGTACCGGCACGCCATGGACACCACGGCGACCGGTTCCCCGGCGGCCGCCTCGGCCGTCCGCAGCCGCTCGCGCGTGTCGTGCAAGTCCGCGGTGACCCGCTTCAGGTAGTCGAGAAGTTTCTGCTCAGTGCTCATGGCTGTGCTCGTTTCTCCGCCGGTGCGATCAAGAGATCTGCAAGTCGTTGTCGATGAGGTCGAAGATCTGGTCCGCCGTGGCGTCCTGGATCCGCCGGGAAACGCCGTTCTCCGCCTCGTCCCCGGTCAGGCGGGCCAGCAGGGACCGCAGCCGGGCGGCCACTTCCGCCGTGGTTTCGCCGTCGTCGGCGAGTCCGGTCACCGCCAGTTCCAGCCGCCCGAGCTCGCCGAGGACGTCCGAAGCCGCTTCCTCGGCGCCGCTCGGCGCCAGCTCGCCCCGCAGGAACGCGGCGAGCGCCGCCGGGGTGGCATGGTCGAACACCAGCGTCGGCGCCAGCTTGGCGCCGGTGACCTTGCCGAGCCGGTTGCGCAGCTCGACCCCGGTCAGCGAGTCGAAACCGAGCTCGCGGAACGCCCGCGCGGGTTCCACGGCCGCCGTCGACGGGAAGCCCAGTACGGCCGCCGCCTCGGTCCGCACCAGTTCGAGCAGGAGGGCTTCCTGTTCCGGCGCGGGGAGACCGGCCAGCCGTTTGAGCAGCTTGGACCCACTGTCTTCCTTCGCTTCGCCCGCGACCCTGCGGGACGTCGTGGCGACGGTGAAGCCGCGCAGCAGATGCGCGACGTCGTCCGGCCGCTGACGCCGGAGGCCCGCCACGTCCAGCCGCATCGGCAGCAGCAGCGGCTCGTCCATGGCCAGCGCGGTGTCGAACAGGGCCAGTCCCTCTTCGGTGTCCAGCCCGCCGACACCGTCCCGGCTCAACCGCGCGAGCTCGGCCTCGCCCAGATGCGCGGTCATCCCGCCGAGCCGGGCCCAGAGCCCCCAGGCCAGGGACGTCGCCGGCAGTCCCGCCGCCCGACGCCGGTGCGCCAGCGCGTCCAGCCAGACGTTCGCCGCCGCGTAGTTGCCCTGCCCCGGCCCGCCGAACACCCCGGCGGCCCCGGAGTAGAGCACGAACAACGACAGGTCCAGCCCCCGCGTCAGCTCGTCCAGATGCGCCGCACCGTCCACTTTGGACCGGAGCACGGCGCTGAGCCGCTCGGGGGTGAGATCGCCGATCAACCCGTCGTCGAGGGTGCCCGCGGTGTGCACCACACCGGCCAGCGCGGTGCCGATCCCGGAGACCACCTCGGCGATCTCCGCCCGGTCGGCCACGTCGCAGCGGACGATCCGGACCCGCGCGCCGAGTTCGGTCAGCTCGCGCACCAGTTCCGCCGCACCCGGCGCGTCCGGTCCGCTCCTGCTGGTCAGCACCAGGTCACGGACACCGTGACCGGTCACCAGCCGCCGGGCGGCCAACGCGCCCAGGTTGCCGGTGCCGCCGGTGACCAGCACGGTCGCCGTCCCGTCGAGACGGCGAGGCTGTGTGAGCACGACCTTGCCGACGTGCTTGGCCTGTGACAGGAACCGGAACGCCTCGTGGGCGCGGCGGACGTCCCAGGTCCGGGTGGGCAACGGCCTCAGCACGCCTTCGGCGAACAGCGCCATGACCTCGCGGAGGATCTCTCCCATCCGCTCGGCGCCCGCCTCGATCACGTCGAAGGCGCGGTAGCGCACCCCCGGGTGCTCGGCGGCGACCAGCTCCGGATCGCGGACGTCGCTCTTGCCCATCTCGACGAACCGCCCGCCCCTGGGCAGCAGCCGCAGCGACGCGTCGACGAACTCGCGGGCGAGCGAGTCCAGCACCACGTCCATCCCCCGGCCGCCGGTGGCGTCGGCGAACCGCGCCTCGAACCCGAGATCCCGCGAGGACGCGAGATGCCCGTCGTCGAGACCGAGTTCCCGGACCGCCTGCCACTTCGCCGGGCTCGCGGTGCCGTACACCTCGGCGCCCCAGTGGCGGGCGAGTTGCACGGCGGCCATGCCGACCCCGCCCGCGGCGGCGTGTACCAGCACGGACTCGCCGCGCCGGAGGTCTGCCAAGTCCCGCAGCGCGTAGTAGGCGGTGAGGAACACCACCGGCACCGACGCACCCTCCACAAAGGACCATTCAGGGGGCAGCTTCGCCAGCAGCCTGCCGTCGGCGACGGCGACCGGGCCGACACCCCCGGCGAACACCCCCAGCACCCTGTCGCCGGGAGCGAGCCCGGTGACCCCGGGCCCGACTTCGAGGACGACGCCCGCGCCCTCGTTGCCCAGCGGCACCTCGTCGGGGTACATGCCGAGCGCGATCAGCACGTCGCGGAAGTTGACCCCGGACGCCCGGACCTCCAGCCGCACCTCTCCTTCGCCGAGCTCGGCCGCCGCGATCGGAGAGGGCAGCAGGGCCAGGTTCTCCAGCGTGCCCCGGCCCGTGAGGTCGAGGTGCCAGTGCGGCTCCCCGGCGGGCGGTGTCAACGCGGTGGATCGGTCCGCGGAAACCAGCCTCGGCACCCGAAGCCGCCCGTCGCGCAACGCGAACTGCGGTTCACCGCTGCCGAGCGCGGACGGCAGCTTGTCGAGGTCTTCGGGACCGCCGAGGTCGGCGAGCACGAACCGGCCGGGGTTCTCCGACTGCGCGGAGCGCACCAGCCCCCACACCACGGCCGCGTCGGCGTTCGGCACGTCTTCGCCTGGCGCGGTGGCGATCGCCCCGCGGGTGACGATGACCAGCCGGGAGTCCGTGAATCGGTCGTCTCCCAGCCAGTCCTGCACCACGGCCAGCACGCGGTGCGCGGCGGAGTGCGGGCCGTCGGTGCCGGGAAGCCAGTGCAGCACCACCGTTTCCGGGCGCTGGTCCGGCTTGACGTCCCGCAGTTCCGGTAGGTCCAGCAGTTCGGCGGACGGCAGCGCGACGTCGTCCCAGCCGACCAGGAAGAGGTTCTTCGCCCGCACGGTGCCCGCCGCGCCGGCGGGCCGCAGGGCCAGGGACTCGACCGCCGCCACCGGGTCGCCCGCGCCGTCCGCGGCGAAGATCGACACGCTGTCGCCGTCGTGGCGAGTCAGCCGGACGCGCAGCGACCGCGCACCGGTCGCGTGCAGGGTCACGCCGGTCCAGGAGAACGGCAGGTACGCCCCGCCACCGCCGAACTTCACCGCGCCCAGTGCGTGGAGACCGGCGTCGAGCAGTGCCGGGTGCAGCCCGAACCGCGCGGCCTCGGCGGACTCGTCACGGGGCAGTTCCACCTCGGCGAACACCTCGGCGTCGCGTTCCCAGACCGCCGTGAGCCCGCGGAACACCGGACCGTAAGCCAGCCCTGCCGAGGCGAGGCCTTCGTAGAGGCCCTCGATGTCCACGGCGACTGCCTTCGCGGGTGGCCACTCGCGGAGGTCGCCGGGCTCGTCCGGCTCGCCGGATTCGGGCGATACGGCGCCCGAAGCGTGCCGTGTCCACGGCTCGCCGTCCGCTTCACGGGAGTAGAAGACCAGCTCGCGGGTGCCCCCTTCGTCCGGTGTACCGACGACCAGCTGCAGCTGGATCCCGCCGGTCGCGGGCAGCACCAGCGGCGCCTCGATCGTCACCTCGTCGACCCTGGCACAACCCACCCTGTCGCCCGCTTGTACCGCCAGTTCGACGAAAGCGGTGCCCGGCAGGAACACCTGCCCCGAGACCACGTGCTCGGCCAGCCACGGTGACGCCGAGACCGACAGCCTGGCGGTGAGCACCACTTCGTCGCCGCCCGCGAAGTCCAAAGTGGCGCCGAGCATCGGGTGGTCGGTGGCGCCGAGTCCGGCGGTGGTGACGTCTCCGCCGGAGGACGCGTCCGCCCGAGGCCAGTAGCGTTCGTGCTGGAACGCGTAGGTGGGCAGGTCTTCGGGGGCCGTCCCGGCCTTGCCCAGGAGTGCGTGCCAGTCGATGTGGGCGCCGTGGCAGAACACTTCGCCTGCCGACAGCAGGAACCTTCGCAGCCCGCCCTCATCGCGGCGGAGCGTGCCCACCACGGGGAGGTCGACCGTGTCCTCGATCGCCATCGTCAACACCGGATGGGCACTGACCTCGACGAACATCTGCAAGCCTTCTTCGGCCAGTTCTTCCACCGCGTCCGCGAACCGGACAGTCTGCCGCAGATTCCGGTACCAGTAGCCACCCGTCAGCTCAGAGGTGTCCAGCCATTGGGAGTCCACAGTGGAATAGAACGGGATCTCACCCTTGCGCGGGGTCACCGGCGCCAGCAGCTCAGCGAGCTCCGCCTCGATCCGCTCGACATGAGCTGAATGCGACGCGTAGTCCACCGCCACGAGCCGAGCCCTGACACCTTCGGCCTCGTACCGGGCCTTCGCTTTCGCCAGCGCTTCAGGGTCACCGGACAGCACGACCGCGTTCGGGCCGTTCACCGCGGCGATCGACACACCCTCATCGACCTCGGTCACCGGAGCTGCCACCGACAGCATTCCACCCAAACCAGCAAGCTCGGCGGCGATGGCCTGACTCCGCAACGCCACCACCCGAGCCCCGTCTTCCAGGCTCAAGCCACCTGACACCACGGCTGCGGCGATCTCACCTTGGGAGTGACCGACCACCGCTGACGGAACCACACCGAGCGACTGCCACACCGCGGCCAGCGACACCATCACCGACCACAGCACCGGCTGCACAACATCAACCCGGCTCAAAGCGGCCTCGTCGTCCAATACATCGGACAACGACCAGTCCACAAAGGACCTCAAGGCACTGTTGCACTCCGCCATCCGCGAAGCAAAGACCTGGCTCTCCTGCAACAGAGCCGAGGCCATGCCAAGCCACTGCGAACCCTGTCCAGGGAACACAAACACCACACGATCGACACCGGAGCCAGAACCCCGAACGACACCAGCGGGCTCGTCACCCGCCGCCAGCGCGGCAGCCAAACCGGCCTGATCCTCACCCACCAGGACCGCGCGATGTCCGAACGTCGAACGACGCACCAATCCCGCCGCCACACCCGCGGTATCAGCGGCATATCCGGCGAGCCGACCGGCGAACGCTTCCACCGCCTCCGGCGACTTGCCCGAAAGCACCCACGGCGTGACCGACACCGGGACGACATCGGCAGGCACGGACGCGGGCGCCTGCTCCAGGATGAGGTGGGCGTTGGTGCCGCTCATGCCGAACGCGGAGATACCCGCTCGCCGCGCCGACTCGCGCTCCGGCCACTCACGGGCTTCGGTCAGCAGTTCGACGGCCCCGGCGGTCCAGTCCACATGGGACGATGGCGTGTCGATGTGAAGGGTTCGCGGCAGCAGACCGTGCCGCAGCGCCAGCACCATCTTCATCACTCCGGCGACGCCTGCCGCCGCCTGGGTGTGTCCGAGGTTCGACTTCACCGAACCCAGCCACAACGGGCGATCGCGATCCTTCCCGTAGGTCGCGTTGAGTGCCTGGGCTTCGATCGGGTCGCCGAGTGTGGTGCCTGTGCCGTGTGCCTCGACGACGTCCACATCGGACGTCCCGAGCCCGGCGTTGGCCAGCGCGGCCCGGATCACCCGTTGCTGGGAGAGACCGTTCGGCGCGGTGAGCCCGTTGGACGCGCCGTCGGAGTTGACCGCGCTGCCCCGCACCACGGCCAGCACCTGATGGCCCTGGCGGGTGGCCTCGGACAGCCGTTCCACCAGCAGGATTCCGGCGCCTTCGCCCCAGCCGGTGCCGTCGGCGCCCTCGGCGAACGCCTTGCACCGGCCGTCCGCCGACAGTCCGCGCTGGGCACTGAAGTCCAGGAACGCCCCGGGCGTGGACATCACGGTCACGCCGCCGGCCAGCGCCATGTCGCACTCGCCGTTGCGCAGTGCCTGCACGGCGAGATGGATCGCGACCAGCGAAGAGGAACAGGCGGTGTCCACGGTGACGGCCGGGCCTTCGAGCCCGAACGTGTAAGCCAGCCTGCCCGAGACCACACTCGCCGAGACCCCGGTACCCAACTGTCCTTCGCCGAGGTCCGACGAGGCGAGCAGCACCGAAAGGTAGTCCTGACCGTTCGAGCCGACGAACACCCCGGTCCGGCTGCCCCGGAACTCGGCCGGGTCGAGACCGGCTCGTTCGAAGGCCTCCCACGAGGTCTCCAGCAGGAGCCGCTGCTGCGGGTCCATCGCCAGCGCCTCACGCGGGGAGATCCCGAAGAACTGGGGATCGAATTCCCCGACGTCGTAGAGGAACGCGCCGTCGCGGGTGTAACTCGTGCCGGGTTTGCCCGGCTCGGGGTGGTACAGCTCGGCCAGGTCCCAGCCGCGGTCGCCGGGGAACGGCCCGACCGCGTCGCGGCTTTCCGACAGCAGTTCCCACAGCTGTTCCGGTGAGTGCGCGCCGCCGGGGAACCGGCAGGCCATGCCGACGATCGCGATCGGCTCGTCGGCGGCGGCCACCACGGTGGCCGTGGTGATCGCGGTGTGGACACCGGTCAGCTCGGCGAGCAGGTGCTCGGCCAGTGCGAGGGGGTTGGGGTAGTCGAAGACCAGCGTGGTCGGCAGGTCGAGCCCGACCAGCGGGACCATCCGGTTGCGCAGTTCCACCGCGGTCAGGGAGTCGAAACCCAGCTCACGGAAGGCGCGGTCCTGCTCCACGGCCTCCGGCCCGGAGTAGCCCAGCACGGTCGCCGCCTCGGCACGGACCAGGTTCAGGACCGTTTGCCGCCGGACGGCCGGGGCGAGCCCGGCCAGTTTCTCGCGCAGCTCGGCCGAACCCGCCCCGGCGGGCTCGTCGGCGGTGTCCTCGACCTCGAACAGTTCGGTGAGCAGGGGGCTGGGCCGCCTGGAGGTGAACACCGGCGCGAACCGGGCCCAGTCCACGTCAGCCACGGTGACCGTGGTGTCGTGCTGCGCGCCTTCCAACGCCGCCAACGCCCGTTGCGGCGCTAACGCGGTCAAACCACGTTTGGCCAGCTGCTCGCCCGCTTCACCCGCGGCCATCCCCGCTTCGGCCCACGGACCCCACGCCACCGACAGACCAGGGAGGCCATCGGCACGACGCTGCTCGACGAGCGCATCCAAGAACGCATTGCCAGCCGCGTAGCCAGACTGACCACCGCTACCCCACGTCGCCGCGATCGATGAGAACACGATGAACGCGTCAAGACCGTCGGTCAGTTCGTGCAGGTTGATCGCACCGGCGACCTTGCTCTCGACCACCGCGCGGAACTCTTCCTCGCCGCAGTCCGCCAGGGGGGTCGACTGCGCGACGCCAGCCGCGTGCACCACCACCGACAGATCCGTGAGACCGTCGATCAGCTCGGCCACGGCCGCGCGATCAGCCACGTCACAGGCCGCCACCGTCACCGCGACGCCCGACTCCCGCAACTCCGCGGCAAGGTCCTCCGCACCCGGCGACGCCGCCCCACGACGACTCGCCAGGACCAGATGCTCGACACCCCGCTCAACCAGCCACCGCGCCACCTGTGCACCCAGCGCACCCGTGCCACCGGTCACCAGCGCCGTACCGTTCAAGGCCCACGGTTCCTGACCGGCCGCATCCGCCCGCACCAAACGTCGCGCGAACACACCCGACGGCCGCACCGCGACCTGATCCTCGGAACCGGTCAACAGGCCCAGCACCCGGTCGTCACCGGCAGCGGGCAGGTCGATCAGCCCGCCCCACACCTCGGGATGCTCCAGCGCCGCGACCCGGCCCAGACCCCACATCTGCGCCTGTTCCGGCGCCCACAAGCGATCCGACCCGCCGACCGAGACCGCGCCCCGGGTCACCGCCCACACCTTCGAGCCCGTACCCACCGCCGCCTGGATCACCAGCAACGTCGACGCAGCGTCCAAACAGGACACCACACCAGCGAAACGGCCAGGCACCAGCAACTCCGAGAGGTCCGGCTTCTCGGCGACGACAACCTCACCAAGACCAGCGAGAACATCACCTTCAGCCAGGGGCTCCGGCGAAAGCACCAACCACTCGCCCTCCGGCCGGGCATCAGGCACCCGCACCGGAACCCACTCCGCCCGATAGCGCCAGCCATCGACCACAGAGGACTCACGGCGCTTCCGCCGCCACGCCGACAACGAAGACACCACGGTGTCCAGGGCCGGTTCGTGGTCGATCGCCAGTTCGGCGGCTACCGACTCCAGGTCTTCACGTTCCACCGCGTCCCAGAACGCCGCATCGACTTCGTCCGAGCGGGTGGCACCGGCGGTCCGCGCGGGCGTGACCCAGTACCGCTCCCGCTGGAAGGCATACGTGGGCAGGTCGACGCGGTTCCCGCTCAGCAACGCGGACCAGTCCACCGCGACACCCCGCGTGTGCAACGCGCCCAGCGCGGTGATGACTGTCCGGACCTCGGGCCGGTCGGCACGGAGCATCGGCACGAACAGGGCGTCCGTCCCGGGCAGGCAGCCCTGCGCCATCGCCGTCAGGACCCCGTCGGGGCCCAGTTCGACGAACGACGTCACTCCCTGCTCTGCCAGCGTCCGCACGCCGTCGGCGAAACGCACCGCTTGACGCACGTGGTCCAGCCAGTACCGCGGTGAAGCGAGGTCCCCGGTGAGCTCACCGGACACAGTGGACACCACCGGGATCTGCGGGTCCTGGAAGGTCAACCCCGTCAGCACTTCGGCGAACTCCGCGAGCATCGGCACCATCAGCGGCGAGTGGAAAGCGTGACTCGCTTCGACTCGTTTGGTCCGGCGCCCCTTGGCCGCGAACTCGGCGGCCACCCCGGCGACGACCGTCTCGTCCCCGGAAACCACGACCGACGACGGACCGTTGACAGCCGCGATCCCGAACCCGGCGGCCGGCTCGAACTCGTCCTCCGCCGCCTCGATCGCGAACATCGCCCCGCCCGAGGGCAGCGCCTGCATCAACCGGCCACGGGCCGAGACGAGTTTGCCCGCGTCCTCCAGGGAGAACACCCCGGCGATGTGGGCGGCTGCGATCTCACCGATCGAGTGCCCCAGCAGGAAGTCGGGGCACACCCCCCACGACTCGACCAGGCGGTACAGGGCCACTTCGACCGCGAACAACGCGGCCTGGGCGAACTCCGTGCGGTTCAGCAGCTCCGGCTCGCTCAGTACCACCTCGCGAAGACGCGGCGGCAGGAACTCACAGGCGTCGTCGAAGGCTTCGGCGAAAGCGGGGAACTCGGCATGGAGTTCGCGCCCCATCCCGACCCGCTGCGCACCCTGACCGGTGAACAGGAACGCGGTCTTGCCGCGGCCGGTGGCGCCTTCGGTCACGTCGGCGGACGACCGCCCCTCGGCGAGCGCGCCCAGCGCGCGTGCCAGCTCGGCGAAGTCGGCGCCTGTCACCACAGCCCGCCGTTCGAGCGCGGACCGGTTCGTCGCCAGCGAGAACGCCAGATCCTTCAGCGCCACCGCCGGGTTTTCCGCGAGAGGAAGCAGCCGGGCGGCCTGCGCGCGCAACGCGGCCGCTGTCTTGCCCGACACCAGGAACGGCAGTACGGCGGGGCCGTGCGCGGGTACCAGGGGCGCCTCGGCGGGCGCCTGCTCGATGATGGTGTGCGCGTTGGTGCCGCTGATCCCGAACGAGGAAACCGCCGCCCGCCGAGGTCGGCCGGTCTCCGGCCACGCACGGGACTCGTCGAGCAGCTCGACGGCACCCCCGCTCCAGTCCACATGGGACGAAGGCGTGCCGGCATGCAGGGTCTTCGGCAGCACCTGGTGGCGCAGGGCCATGACCATCTTGATGATGCCCGCGACCCCGGCGGCCGCCTGAGTGTGCCCCAGGTTCGACTTCACCGAACCCAGCCACAACGGTTGTTCACGGTCCCGGCCGTAAGTCGCCAGCAACGCCTGCGCCTCGATCGGGTCACCCAGAGGGGTTCCGGTGCCGTGCGCCTCCACTGCGTCCACATCGGACGATCGCAACCCGGCATTGGCCAGCGCCGCGCGGATCACCCGCTGCTGCGAAGGACCATTCGGCGCCGTCAAACCGTTCGACGCACCATCCTGATTCACCGCGCTGCCCCGCACCACGGCCAAGATCCGATGGCCCTTGCGCCGCGCGTCGGACAGCCGCTCCACCAGCAGCATCCCGGCACCCTCACCCCAGCCGGTACCGTCCGCGCCTTCGGCGAACGCCTTGCACCGGCCGTCCGCGGACAAACCGCCCTGGGCGTCGAATTCGACGAACGCGCCCGGCGCGGACATCACCGTGACCCCACCGGCCAGTGCGAGGTCGCATTCGCCGTTCCGCAGCGCCTGCGCCGCCCAATGCAGGGCCACCAGCGAAGAGGAGCACGCGGTGTCGACCGTGACAGCCGGGCCTTCGAGCCCGAAGGTGTAGGCCACCCGGCCTGACGCCACGCTCGGGGTGGTGCCGGTCATCAGGTGTCCCCGGACCCCGTCCGGCAGCGGTGAGACACCGACGGCGTAGCCCTGGGTGGCGGTGCCGACGAAAACGCCGGTCGGGCTGCCTTGCAGGTTCGCCGCGTCGAGACCGGCGTGTTCGAAGGCCTCCCACGTGGTCTCCAGCAGCAACCGCTGCTGCGGATCCATCGCCAGTGCCTCACGCGGCGAAATCCCGAAGAACCCCGGATCGAACTCGGCCGCGTCGTAGAGGAACCCGCCTTCCCTGACGGAATCGAGGTCGAGGTCCCAGCCGCGGTCGAGCGGGAGGGCGCCGATGGCGTCGCGTCCGGACGTCACCAGGTCCCACAGGTCCTCGGGCGAGCTGACTCCGCCGGGATACCGGCAGCCGATGCCGATGATCGCGATCGGCTCGTCGGCGGCGGGACGGCTCTGGACCGCCGGAGCGAGGGTCACGGCGTCCTCGTCGACCAGTTCGGCACGGAGGAAGGCCGCGAGCACCAGCGGTGTCGGGTAGTCGAAGACCAGGGTGGCCGGCAGTTTCAGCCCGGTGGCCTGGTTGAGACGGTTGCGCAGCTCGATGGCGGTCAGCGAGTCGAACCCCAGCTCGCGGAAGGTCGACTCCGGTACGACGTGCTCGGCGTCCGCGTAACCGAGCACGAGGGCGGCCTGGTCACGAACGATACGGGTGAGTTCCTCGGTCCGAGCGGCCACGGGCAGGAGCGCGAGCCGTTGCCCGAGCGAGTCGGCCGATTCCGTCCCGGCGGACGCGGCTGTGCGGCGCGTCATCACCCTGACGAGACCGCGCAGCAGCGGGGGTACGTCGGCGGCGGTCGCCTGGCCAGAACCGAGGTCCAGGTTCAGGGGCACCAAAAGCGCATCGGCGCGGGTGCGGGCGGCGTCGAACAGGGCGAGGCCTTGTTCGGGGCTGAGTGCGCCACTGCCCGATCGGGAAACCCTGGCGCGGTCGGCGGTGCTGAGGGTCCCGCCCATGCCGCCGTTTTCCTGGTCCCACAGGCCCCACGCCAGCGACAGTCCGGGCAGGCCGTTCGCCCGGCGATGAGCCGCGAGAGCGTCCAGGAAGACATTCGCCGCCGAGTAGTTCGCCTGACCGGGATTGCCGAACACTCCCGACGCGGACGAGAACACCACGAACTCGGCCAGATCGCGGTTCTTGGTCAACTCGTGGAGATTCCATGCCGCGTCCGCCTTCGGACTCAGCACCCCGGCGACCCGATCGGCAGTCAAGGACTCGACCACACCGTCGTCCAGCACGCCTGCGGTGTGCACCACCGCCGTCAAGTCCACAGTGGACAACAGCCCGGCCAGCGCGTCACGATCGGCCACGTCACACGCGACCACCGAGACCTCGGCACCCAGACCGGTCAGTTCCTCGACCAACTCGTCCGCGCCCGGAGCCGACACACCACGACGGCTCACCAATAGCAGCTTCTGCGCACCTTGACCGACCAGGTGCCGGGCCACCAGTGCGCCCAGATTCCCGGTACCGCCGGTGATCAACACCGTTCCAGCGGCATCGAGGGGCTTCGGCACACTGAGCACGACCTTGCCCACGTGCTTGGCCTGCGACATGAACCGGAACGCCTCCGGCGCCTTCCGCACGTCCCACACCCGAGACGGCAACGGCGACAACGCACCGGCCTCGAACAACGTCACCAGCTCGGCGAGCATCTCACCGATCCGCGCTGGACCGGCCTCGATCAGATCAAACGCACGATAGGCAACACCGGGGAACTCGGCCGCGACCTGTGCCGGCTCACGAACGTCGGTCTTGCCCATCTCCGCGAACCGGCCACCCCGCGGCAGCAACCTCAACGAGGCATCGACGAACTCACCCGCCAACGCGTCCAGGACCGCATCCACGCCACGACCTTCGGACGCGGCAAGGAACTTCGCCTCGAAACCGGTGTCCCGCGACGACGCCAAATGGTCGTCCGCCACGCCCAGTGCGCGAACCGCGTCCCACTTGGCAGGACTGGCCGTCGCGAAAACCTCCAACCCCCAGTGCCGGGCCAGCTGCACCGCGGCCATGCCCACCCCGCCAGCCGCCGCGTGAATCAGCGTTGCCTCACCGGAACGGACATCCATCAAGTCACGCAGGGCGTAGAACGCCGTGAGAAAGACGACCGGTACCGAAGCCGCGTCCACAAAGGACCAGTCGGCGGGAATCCGCGCCACCGTGCGGGAGTCGGTGACCGCGATCGGGCCGAACGCGCCCGCCAGCAGTCCCATCACGCGGTCGCCGGGCACCAGGTCGGTGACCTTCGCACCGACCTCCAGCACCACCCCGGCGCCCTCGATACCCATCAGACCCGCATCGCCGGGATACATGCCCAGCGCGTTCAGCACATCACGGAAGTTCACACCCGCCGCCCGCACCTCGACCCGGACGTCCAACTCCCCCAACGGGTCCCCGGCCTGCGGCCAAGATACCAACGACAGGTTCGACAACGTGCCCTTACCGACGCTGTCGAGGCGCCAGGTGCGCTCGTCCGGCAGCACCAGGTCGGCGGAGCGCGAAACCCGGCCCAATCGCGCGGCGAACGCTTCGCCGCCACGAATCACGACCTGAGGTTCGTCACCGTTCGGGACGGAGGCCAGTGCCTCCGCCGAGCGCGGGTCTTCGTCGACGTCGACGAGGAGCAGCCGTCCCGGGTGTTCCGCCTGCACCGTGCGAAGCAGCCCCCAGACGGCCGCCGCGGGCAGGTCACGGACCTCTTCCCCGGCCTCGGCCGCGACCGCGCCACGGGTGACGACCATCAGCCGCGTTCCCTCGGCGGTGCGGTCCACCAGCCAGTCCTGGACGTCCGCGAGCATCGACGAAACCAGCTCGGCCGTCGTCCGGCCCCGGGAAACGCACTCCACCGTCACGACCGGTGCCGTCTCGCCCGCTGGCAGGGAGATCGGTTCCCAGGTCAGGCGGTACAGCGCGTCCGAGTCGGCGTTCCGGTTGCCCGACAGCGCCCGCATGACCAGGGAGTCGACCGCCGCCACCGGACGGCCTTCGGTGTCGGTGACCTCGATCGACACCGTGTCCGCGCCGGACGGCGTCAGCCGGACCCGGACCGCGGCGGCACCGACGGCGAACAGGGAGAACCCGGTCCAGGAGAACGGGACGCGGCCGCCGCCGTCACCGTCGCCCGCGCGGAGGGCCAGCGCGTGCAGGCCCGCGTCGAGCAGGGCGGGGTGCAGCCCGAAGCGGGTGGCCTCGTCGCGGACGGACCGCGGCAGCTCGACCTCGGCGAAGATCTCGTCGCCGCGGACCCAGGCCGCTCGCAGGCCCTGGAAGCTGTCGCCGTAGCCGAAGCCCGCTTCCGCCATTCCGGCGTACAGACCGGAAACGTCCACCTGGCGCGCGTCGGACGGCGGCCACTCCGCGAGCCCGGCATCGGGTCGCACGGCACGGCGGGCGAGGACACCGATCGCGTGGGTCGTCCAGTCGCCCTCGGTGCGCGAGTGGACCGACAGCTCACGCCGTCCGGTCTCGTCGGCCACGCCGACGGCGACCTGCACCTGGACGCTGCCGGAATCGGGCAGTGCGAGTGGCGCGGACAACGTCAGTTCCTCGACGAAGTCGCAGCCCGTCCGGTCACCGGCGGCGACCGCGAGTTCCAGCAGGGCGGTGCCGGGTACGAGCACCCGGCCCTGGACCCGGTGGTCCGCCAGCCAGGGGTGTGTCCTGGCCGAGAGCCTGCCGGTCAGGACCAGGCCGTCGCCGCCTGCCAGCTCCACGGCGGCGCCGAGCAGCGGGTGATCGGCCGCGCCGAGCCCGGCACCGGTCACGTCGCCGGCCACCAGGCCGGAGATCTTCGGCCAGTAGTGCTCGCGCTGGAAGGCGTAGGTGGGCAGGTCTGCCGATTCGCCGGGGCCGAAGTACGCGGCCCAGTCGACCTGGACGCCGCGGGTGTGGAGCGTGCTCAGGGCGGTGATCGCGGTGCTGACCTCGGGCCGGTCGGCACGCAGGATCGGCGAGAACAGGGCTTCGGTGTCGGGCAGGCAACCTTGCGCCAGACCGCTCAGCACCCCATCGGGACCCAGTTCGAGGAAGGACGTCACACCCTCGGCGGCCAACGTCTTCACGCCGTCGGCGAAACGCACCGCCTGACGAACGTGGTCCAGCCAGTACCGCGGTGACGCCAGATCTGCGGCAGAGCCACCGGACACAGTGGACACCACCGGAATCACCGGTGCGTTGAACGTGATCTCGTTGAGTACTTCGGCGAACTCCGCGAGCATCGGCTCCATCAACGGTGAATGGAACGCATGACTCACCTCAAGACGCTTCGTCTTACGACCCTTGGCCGCGAACTCCTCGGCAAGACCGACAACCACGGACTCGACCCCGGAGATCACCACCGAGTTCGGACCGTTCACCGCAGCGATCCCGAACTCCGCCGTCGGCACGAACTCGTCCTCAGTCGCCTCGATCGCAACCATCACGCCACCAGCGGGCAACGCCTGCATCAAACGACCACGAGCCGACACCAACCTGCCCGCATCCTCCAGAGAGAACACCCCAGCAACGTGAGCAGCAGCGATCTCACCGATCGAATGACCCAGCAAAAAGTCGGGACGCACACCCCACGACTCAACAAGTCGATAAAGCGCAACCTCCAAAGCAAACAACGCGGGCTGAGCGAACTCCGTACAACCAAGATCACCTAACGGCGGCAGAAACTCTGACGCAGCGTCAAAAGCCGCCGCGAAAACAGGGAACTCCGCATACAGCTCCGCCCCCATACCGGCACGCTGCGAACCCTGGCCAGCGAACAAGAACGCGGTCTTGCCGGAGTCTGCCGTGCCTTCGACCAAGCCCGGAGCCTGTCCCCCGGCCGCGAGTGCGGCGATGCCCGCGAGCAGGCTGTCGTGGTCCGTTCCGACGACCGCCGCGCGGCGGTCCCAGGTGGACCTGGTGGTGGCCAGCGAGCGGGCGACCGCGGCGGTGTCGCCGCCTTCCGTCACCAGCAGCCGCAGGCGTTCGGCCTGCGCTCGAAGGGCCTCGGCGGATTTCGCCGAAAGCACCATCGGCACGACCGACGGCGACACGGCGGACTCCACGGCGGGCGTTTCCGGTGCCTCTTCGAGGATGGTGTGCGCGTTGGTCCCGCTGATACCGAACGACGAGACACCCGCACGGCGCGGCGCCTCCCCCGCCGGCCACGACCGCGACTCGGTGAGCAGTTCGACCGCCCCGGCCGACCAGTCCACCTGGGACGACGGCGAGTCCACGTGCAGGGTCTTCGGCAGGACACCGTGCTGGAGGGCCAGCACCATCTTGATCACCCCGGCCATCCCGGCCGCGGCCTGCGTGTGCCCGAGGTTCGACTTCACCGCGCCCAGCCACAGCGGCTGTTCACGGTCTTGGCCATAGGTCGCCAGCAACGCCTGCGCCTCGATGGGATCACCCAGCGCGGTACCAGTGCCGTGTGCTTCCACGGCGTCCACTTCGGACGGACGCAATCCGGCACTGGCCAGCGCAGCACGAATCACCCGCTGCTGCGAAGGACCATTCGGCGCCGTCAAACCATTCGAGGCACCATCCTGATTCACCGCGGAACCACGCACCACCGCCAGCACTCGGTGTCCCTTGCGCTGCGCGTCCGACAGCCGCTCGACCAGCAGCATTCCGGCGCCTTCACCCCAGCCGGTGCCGTCCGCACCCTCGGCGAAGGGCTTGCACCGGCCGTCCGCCGCGAGGCCTCGTTGTGCGCTGAAGTCCACAAAGGCCCCTGGCGTGGCCATCACCGTCACGCCGCCGGCCAGCGCCAGTTCGCATTCGCCGTTGCGCAGAGCTTGCGCGGCCAGATGCAGGGCGACGAGCGAAGACGAGCACGCCGTGTCGACGGTCAGTGCCGGGCCCTCGAGCCCGAACGTGTAAGCCAGCCTGCCGGAAACCACGCTCGCGGACACTCCGGTGCCGAGGTGTCCGTCCCCGAGATCCGAGGAGGCGAGCAGCACCGAGAGGTAGTCCTGGCCGTTCGAGCCGACGAAGACACCAGTCTGGCTTCCCCGGACGGACGCCGGGTCGATCCCCGCGCGTTCGAAGGCCTCCCACGAGGTCTCCAGCAGCAGCCGCTGCTGCGGGTCCATCGTCACGGCTTCACGCGGTGAGATCCCGAAGAAACGTGCGTCGAACTCCCCGACGTCGTACAGGAACGCGCCGTCGCGGGTGTAGCTCGTACCGGGGTTGCCCGGCTCGGGGTGGTACAGCTCTTCCAGGTCCCAGCCGCGGTTCTCCGGGAAGCCGCCGACAGCGTCCTCGCCGGAGGCGAGCAGGCTCCACAGCTGTTCCGGTGAGTGCACGCCGCCGGGGAACCGGCAGGCCATGCCGACGATCGCGATCGGCTCGTCGCTGGCCGCCACGCCGGTGGCCACGACGTTCTCCCGCGCACCGAGCAGTTCACCCAGGAGGTGCTCGGCCAAAGCGAGGGGGTTGGGGTAGTCGAAGACCAGCGTGGTCGGCAGATCGAGACCGACCAGCGGGACCATCCGGTTACGCAGTTCCACCGCGGTCAGCGAATCGAAACCCAGCTCACGGAACGCACGGTCCTGCTCCACAGCCTCCGGCCCGGAGTAGCCCAGAACGGCAGCCGCCTCGGCGCGAACCAGCTCCAGCAGCAGTCGCCGCTGGTCAGCGAGGGGACGGCCGATCAGCCTGGTCCGCAGTTCGTTGGTGTCCCGCGGTTCATCGACAGCGGGAGTCACCTCGATCAGATCGGTGAGCAGGGGGCTGGGCCGCCGGGAAGTGAACACCGGCGCGAACCGGGCCCAGTCGACATCGGCCACGGTCACCGTCGTGTCGTGCCGCGCGCCCTCCAACGCCGCCAACGCCCGCCCCGGCGCCAACGCGGTCAGACCACGCCTCGCCAGCTGCTCACCGGCCTCGCCCGCGGCCATGCCCGCTTCGGCCCACGGACCCCACGCCACCGACAGACCAGGGAGGCCATCGGCACGACGCTGCTCCACGAGCGCGTCCAAGAACGCATTGCCAGCCGCGTAGCCAGACTGACCACCGCTACCCCACGTCGCCGCGATCGACGAAAACACGATAAACGCGTCAAGACCCTCAGTCAGCTCATGCAGATTGACCGCACCCGCGACCTTGCCCGCGACCACCGCACGGAACTCCTCCACCGAGCAGTCCGCCAGCGGCGTCGACTGAGCGACACCAGCCGCATGCACCACCACCGACAAGTCTTCGAGCCCGTCGATCAGCTCGGCAACCGCCGCACGATCAGCCACATCACAGGCCGCCAAAGTGACCGTGACGCCCAGTTCCCGCAACTCCGCCGCCAGGTCCTCGGCCCCCGGTGACGCCGCCCCGCGACGGCTGACCAGCACCAGATGCCCGGCACCCCGCTGGGCCAGCCACCGCGCGACCTGACCACCCAAGGCCCCGGTGCCACCGGTCACCAACGCCGTGCCACCAAAAGCCCACGGTTCCACGCCAACGACACCAGCGCGCACCAGACGACGCGCGAACACCCCGGACGGCCGCACCGCGACCTGATCCTCGACGCCCGCCAGCACCCCGAACAGCCGAGGATCTCCAGAGGTGGGCAGATCGATCAGCCCACCCCACACCTCGGGATGCTCCAGCGCCGCGACCCGGCCCAGACCCCATACCTGCGCCTGCTCCGGTGCGGTCAGCCGGTCGTCACGGCCGACCGACACCGCACCCCGGGTCACCGCCCACACCGTGACACCGGTACCCACGGCGGCTTGCACCACCGCGAGCGTGGCCTCGGCGTCCAAACAGGACACCACCCCGGCGAAACGCCCAGCAACCAACAACTCCGAGAGGTCCGGCTTCTCGGCGACGACAACCTCACCGAGCTCGGCGAGAGCGTCACCTTCAGCCAAAGGCGCCGGCGAAAGCACCAGCCACTCGCCGTCCGGCCGAGCTTCGGGCACCCTCACAGGCACCCACTCCGCCCGGTACCGCCAGCCCTCGACGACCGAGGACTCGCGGCGCCGCTGACGCCAGGCCGACAAGGAGGGCAGCAACGCGCCTAGGAACTGTTCGTCCTCGCCCGCGACCCGCAGTTCGGCGGCGAGCGTGCGGACGTCGGCACGCTCGACGGCGTCCCAGAACTCGCTGTCCTGCACTTCGGCCGTGGAACCGCCGCCGAACTCCAGCCAGAAACGCTCGTGCTGGAAGGCGTAGGTGGGCAGGTCGACCCGCTCACCCGCCAGGAGGGCCGTCCAGTCGATGCGGGTTCCCCGGGTGTGCAGCGCGCCGAGCGCCGTCATGGCGGTGCGGACCTCGGGCCGGTCACCGCGAAGCAGCGGCACGAACTGGGCCTCCGCGTCGGGGAGACAGCTCTGCGCCAGCCCGCTCAACACACCATCGGGGCCCAACTCGACAAACGACGTCACACCTTCAGCGGCCAACGCCTTCACACCGTCAGCGAAACGCACCGCCTGACGCACGTGCTCCAGCCAATACCCAGGCGACGCCAGATCCGCGGCCAACCCACCGGACACAGTGGACACCACCGGAATCACGGCCCCATTGAACGTGATGCCCTCAAGGACTTCTGCGAACTCGGCGAGCATCGGCTCCATCAACGGCGAGTGGAACGCATGACTCACCTCAAGACGCTTCGTCTTACGACCCTTGGCCGCGAACTCGCCCGCAATCCGGGAAACCGCAGACTCGGCACCCGAAATCACCACCGAGTTGGGGCCGTTCACCGCCGCGATCCCGAACTCACCGTCAGGCTCGAACTCGTCTTCCGTCGCCTCGATCGCGACCATCACGCCACCCTCGGGCAACGCCTGCATCAAACGACCACGAGCCGACACCAACCTGCCCGCGTCTTCCAGAGAGAACACCCCGGCGACATATGCAGCAGCGATCTCACCGATCGAGTGCCCCAGCAGGAAATCAGGGCGCACGCCCCACGACTCGACAAGTCGATAAAGCGCAACCTCAAGAGCGAACAACGCAGGCTGCGCGAACTCCGTACAACCAAGATCACCTAAAGGCGGCAGAAACTCGCATGCCGCATCAAAAGCCTCAGCGAAAACAGGGAACTCCGCATACAGCTCCGCCCCCATACCAACCCGCTGCGAACCCTGACCAGCGAACAGGAATGCCAACCGGCCCCGACCGGCGGAACCCTCGACCAGGTCCGCGGACGAACGGCCCTCGGCCAGCGCCCGCAGTGCCCGCACCAGTTCGTCACGGTCGGCTCCGGCCACCGCGGCACGCCGTTCCAGCGCCGACCGCGTCGTCGCCAGCGAGTACGCGACATCCGTCAGCGCCGCCTCGCCGTCCTCCACAAAGGACGCCAGCTTGGCCGCTTGGTCGCGCAACGCCGCCGTCGTCTTACCGGACAGCACGAACGGCACCACCGCGGGTGCCCGGCGCTCGGGGGTCTGCTCCTGGACGGGCGCCTGCTCGAGAATCGTGTGCGCGTTGGTGCCGCTGATCCCGAAGGAGGACACCGCCGCGCGGCGGGGACGTCCGGCGTCGGGCCATGCCCGCGCCTCGGTGAGCAACTCGACGGTTCCGGCGGACCAGTCGATATGCGACGACGGCGCGTCCACGTGCAGTGTCTTGGGGAGCACCCCGTGCCGCATCGCCATGACCATCTTGATCACCCCGGCCACGCCGGCGGCGGCCTGGGTGTGCCCGAGGTTCGACTTCACCGACCCCAGCAGCAGGGGCACTTCACGTTCCTGCCCGTACGCCGCGAGCAGCGCCTGCGCCTCGATCGGGTCGCCCAGCGCGGTGCCGGTGCCGTGCGCCTCGACAGCGTCCACTTCGGACGGTCCCAGCCCGGCGCTCGCCAGCGCCGCCTTGATCACCCGGCGCTGAGACGGTCCGTTCGGCGCGGTCAGCCCGTTCGACGCGCCGTCGGAGTTCACCGCGGAGCCACGGACCACCGCCAGCACGGTGTGGCCGTTGCGCACGGCGTCCGACAGCCGCTCGACCAGCAGGATCCCGACGCCCTCACCCCAGCCGGTACCGTCGGCGCCCTCGGCGAACGCCTTGCAGCGGCCGTCGCCCGCGAGCCCGCCCTGCGCGGAGAACTCCACGAAGGTGCCCGGCCCGGCCATCACGGTGACCCCGCCGGTCACGGCCAGGTCGCATTCACCCCGCCGGAGCGAATGCGCCGCCAGGTGCAGGGCCACCAGCGAGGACGAGCACGCGGTGTCCACGGTGATCGCGGGGCCTTCCAGCCCCAGCGAGTACGCGATCCGGCCGGACGCCACGCTCGGCGTGGTGCCGGTCATCAGATGTCCTTGCGTGCCCTCGGGCGCGGCGTCCACGCCGACCCCGTAACCGTGTGCCGCCGCGCCGACGAACACACCGGTCTGGCTGCCGCGCATGGTCGTGGCGTCGATCCCCGCGCGCTCGAAGGCCTCCCACGTGGTCTCCAGCAGCAACCGCTGCTGCGGATCCATCGCCAGCGCCTCACGCGGCGAAATCCCGAAGAACCCCGGATCGAACTCGGCCGCGTCGTAGAGAAACCCGCCGCCACGGGCGTGGAACGTGCCCGTGGCACCCGGGTCGGGGTCGTACAGGTTGTCCAGGTCCCAGCCCCGGTCGGCGGGGAAGCCGCCGATCGCGTCCTGCCCGGTTTCCAGTAGGCGCCACAGATCCTCCGGCGAGCGCACCCCGCCGGGGAAGCGGCACCCGATGCCGACGATCGCGATCGGCTCCTGCTGCTGTTCTTCGACCTCCCGCAGCCGCCGATGCGCGTCACGCAGGTCAGCGGTCGCACGCTTGAGGTAGTTGAGAAGCTTCTGCTCGTTTTCCATCGAAATTCTTCCGCCCTCGAAGCGATCGGGATCTGGGGTCGAGCAGGTCAGGAGTTGCCGAAACCCTTGTCCAGCAAGTCGAACAGTTCATCGGCGGTGGCTTCCTCGAGGTCGCCGTCGTCGTCGGGAGCGCGCCTGCCGTCGTTCCAGTCGGCGAGGATCGCGGCGAGCCGGGCGCCGATCCGCTCTCGTTCGCGCCTGTCCGCGGAGAAGACGGCGAGCGCGCCGGAGAGCCTGTCGAGCTCGGCGTCCACGCCGGGAGCGACCTCTTCGCCGACCAGTTCGCCACGCAGGTACTCGGCGAGCGCCGACGGCGTCGGATAGTCGAAGACCAGGGTGGCGCTGAGCTTCAGCCCGGTGGCCGTGTTGAGCCGGTTCCTCAGCTCGACCGAGGTCAGTGAGTCGAAACCGAGTTCCCGGAAGGATCGGTCGGGCTCCACGTGCGCCGGGTCGTGGTACCCGAGGACCAGCGCGGCCTGTTCCCGCACCACCTCCACGAGCGCCTCGTCCTGCTCGGCCACCCTCAGCCCGGCGAGACGCGCCCCGAGGGTCGCCGTGGTTTCGCCGGCGGACGAGACCGTCGCCCGGCGAGTCACCACCTTGACGAGACCGCGCAGCAGCGGCGGCACCTCGGCCGCGGTCGCCTGGCCCGAACCGAGGTCCAGGTTCAGGGGCACCAAAAGCGCGTCAGCGCGGGCACGGGCCGCGTCGAACAGCGCGAGCCCCTGCTCGGGACTCAGCGCGCCACTACCCGACCGGGAAACCCTGGCCCGGTCCGTGGTGCTGAGCGTCCCGCCCATGCCGCCGTTTTCCTGATCCCACAATCCCCACGCCAACGACAACCCCGGCAGTCCGGTCGCCCGGCGATGAGCCGCGAGAGCATCCAGGAAAACGTTCGCCGCCGAGTAATTCGCCTGCCCCGGGTTACCGAACACCCCCGACGCCGACGAGAACATCACGAACTCGGACAGGTCGCTGTCCTTCGTCAACTCGTGCAGATTCCATGCCGCGTCCGCCTTCGGACCCAGCACCCCAGCTACCCTGTCGGGAGTCAACGACTCCACCACACCGTCGTCCAGCACGCCGGCGGTGTGCACCACCGCCGCCAACGGACGCTCCACAGTGGACAACGCTTCGGCCAGAGCGGCTCGATCCGCCGCGTCGCAAGCGAGCACCGACACTTCGGCACCCAGACCGGTCAGCTCACTCACCAGCTCGGCCGCACCCGGCGCCTGCTCGCCACGCCTGCTGAGCAACACCAGATGCCGCACACCCTGGCCGACCAGATGCCGGGCCACCAACCCGCCCAGACTGCCCGTGCCACCGGTGATCAGCACCGATTCCTCGACGTCAAGGGACCTCGGCACGCTCAGCACGACCTTGCCCACATGCTTCGCCTGCGACATGAACCTGAACGCCTCCGGAGCCTGCTTCACATCCCACACCCGAGACGGCAACGGCGACAACGCGCCAGCCTCGAACAGACCCACCAGCTCGGCCAGCATCTCACCGATCCGCACCGGACCGGCCTCCACCAGATCGAACGCCTGGTACCGGACCCCGGGGTAGTCGGCCGCGACCTCGCCCGGCTCACGAACGTCGGTCTTACCCATCTCCGCGAACCGGCCACCCCGCGGCAACAACCTCAACGAGGCGTCGACGAACTCACCGGCCAACGCATCGAGCACCACATCCACGCCACGACCTTCAGACACTGCAAGGAACTTCGCCTCGAAGTCAGTGTCACGCGACGACGCCAGATGGTCATCCGCCACGCCCAGCGCGCGAACCGCGTCCCACTTGGCAGCACTCGCGGTCGCGAAAACCTCGACGCCCCAATGCCGGGCCAGTTGCACCGCGGCCATCCCGACCCCACCGGCGGCCGCATGAATCAACGCCGCCTCACCAGTACGGACATCCATCAAGTCACGCAGGGCATAGAACGCCGTGAGGAACACGATCGGCACCGAAGCCGCGTCCACAAAGGACCATTCGGCCGGAATCCTGGCCAGCATCCTGGAGTCCGTCACCGCCACCGGGCCGAACGCCCCCGACAGCAGCCCCAGCACCCGGTCTCCAGGGACCAGCCCCGTGACACCGGGACCGACCTCCAGCACCACACCGGCACCCTCGATACCCATCAGACCCGCATCACCGGGATACATGCCCAGCGCGTTCAGGACATCACGGAAGTTCACACCCGCCGCACGCACCTCGACCCGGACGTCCAACTCCCCCAACGGATCCCCGGCCTGCGGCCAAGACACCAACGACAGGTTCGACAACGTGCCCTTACCGACGCTGTCGAGGCGCCACAGCGTCTCGTCGATCGGCGGCACCAGGTCGGCCGACCGCGAAGCCCGGTCCAGCCGCGCGGCGAAGACGTCGCCACCACGCGCGACCAGCCGGGGTTCGCCGGTGACAGCCAACGCGCGTTCCAGGGACCTCGGGTCCTCGTCCACGTCGACCACGGTCACCCGGTCCGGATGCTCGCTCTGCACGCTCAGCAGCAGGCCCCACACCCCGGAGGCCGCGAGGTCCAACACGTCCTCGCCGGTACTCGCCGCGACAGCCCGGCGGGTCACCACGACCAGCTGCGAATCGTCAAAAGCGCTGTCCGACAGCCATTCCTGGACGAGTTCCAGTACGGAAGACGTCATTTCGGTCGTGTCCCGGCCGTCGGCCGCGCAGTCCACGACCACGATCGGCGGCACGTCCACGCTCACCGGCTTCAGGTCGAAGCCCGGCAACGTGCGCCACTCGGGCGCCGCGTCCGCCGGGGTGACCGGCTCCCACGTCAGGCGGAACAGGCTGTTGTCGGCGTAGTCGCCGGCGCTGGGCAACGACTCCTCGGACACTTCACGCAGCACCAGCGAGTCCACCGAGGCGATCGGCTGTCCCGTGCTGTCCGCCACCTCGATCGACAGCGAGTCCGCGCCGGTCCTGGTCAGCTTCACCCTGGCCGCGGCCGCGCCGGCCGCGAACAGGGACACGCCCGACCAGGCGAACGGGATGCGCCCGCCCTCGGTCGCGTCCGTACGCAGGACCCACGCGTGGAGACCGGCGTCGAACAACGCCGGGTGCAGCCCGAAGCGGCCCGCCTCACCGACCGCTTCGGCGGGCAATGCCACGTTCGCGAACACCTCGTCGCCCCGCACCCATACGTCGTGCAGGCCCTGGAAGCTCGGCCCGTAGGCGAAACCTGCCTCGGCCAGTCCTTCGTAGAGACCGGTGACGTCCACCCGTCGCGCTCCGGCAGGCGGCCACTCCGTAAGCCCGGCACCGGGTTCTCCGGCCCGCGGCGACAGCGATCCCGTGGCGTGCCTGGTCCACACCCCGTCGGTGGCCGCGCCGTCGAACCGCGAGTGGATCGAGACCGCGCGCCTGCCTTCGTCGTCCGGTTCCCCGACCACGACCTGCAGTCGCACCCCGTCCGACTCCGGCAGCACCAGCGGCGCTTGCAGGGTCAGCTCCTCGATGCGGCCACAGCCTGTCCGGTCACCGGCGGCGACGGCGAGGTCCACCAGCGCGGTTCCCGGCACCAGCGCCCGGCCCAGGATGACGTGGTCGGCGATCCAGCCGTGCGTCCGCGTGGACAGGCGACCGGTCAGCACCACCCCGTCGCCGTCGGCCAGCTCGACGGCGGCCCCCAGCAACGGGTGGTCCTCGGCGGTGAGCCCGAGCAACGCGGGTTCCGCCGTGCCGCTGAAGGAACTGGTCTCCAGCCAGTACGGCGCGCGCTGGAAGGCGTAGGTCGGCAGGTCGACGCGCCTGGCATCGGTGCCGTCGAACACCGTCTCCCAGTCCACAGTGGAGCCGTCCACGGACAACCCGGCCAGCGCCGTGATCGCGCTCCGCGCCTCCGGCCGGTCGCCCCGCAGCACGGACCGGAACACCGCGTCCGCATCGGCCAGGCAATCCTGTGCCATGGCTGTCAGCACACCGTCCGGCCCCAGCTCGACGAACTTCGTCACGCCGTGCGCGGCGAGCGTCTCGACCCCGCTGAGGAAGCGGACGGCTTCCCGCACGTGACTGACCCAGTACGCGGGCGTGTCCTGTTCCCCGGTGACGGCACCGGACACGTTGGACACGATCGGGATACGCGGCTCGTGGAAGGTCAGTCCACTGAGGACCTTCTCCCATTCGGCGAGCATCGGTTCCATCAGCGGCGAGTGGAAGGCGTGGCCGACCGACAGCCGCTTGGTCTTGCGGCCCTGCGCGGCGAACTCGTCCGCGATCCGCAGCACCGCGGCCACTTCACCCGAGACCACCACGGACCGCGGGCCGTTGACGGCGGCGATGTCCACCGCGCCCGCGGCGTTCTTCACCTGCACCAGCACCTCGTCCTCGGTGGCCTCCACGGCGACCATGGCACCGATGCCGACCGGCAGTGCCTGCATCAGGCTGCCGCGAGCCGCGACCAGCGCGCACGCGTCGGCAAGGGAGAACACGCCGGCCACGTGCGCGGCGACGAGCTCGCCGAGCGAGTGGCCCAGCAGGAAGTCCGGCCGGATTCCCCAGGACTCCAGCAGCCGGAACAGCGCGGTCTCGACGGCGAACAAGGCCGCCTGCGTGTAAACGGTCTGGGCCAGCAGCTCGGGCTCGCCGAACACCACCTCCCGCAACGGCTTGTCCAGGTACCGGTCGAAATGCGCACAAGCCTCGTCGAAGGCCTCGGCGAACACGGGGAACTCGGTGTGCAGCTCGCGTCCCATGCCGAGCCGTTGCGCGCCTTGACCGGTGAACAGGTAGGCCAGCTTCCCGGCGACCGAGGTGCCCTCCACCACCGAAGGATCGGCACCGCGCTCGGCCAAGCCGTGCAGCGCACGCAAGGCGGCGGACCGGTCCTCGGCGACGACGACGGCCCGGTGTTCCCAGGACGCCCGCGAAGAGACGAGCGAATACGCGAGGTCGAGCAGCGAATCCGTGCCCTGTTCCATGGCCGCGGCCAGCCTGCCCGCCTGTCCCCGCACGGCCACGGCCGACCTGCCCGTCACCACCAGCGGGAGGACAGAAGGAACCCTCGTGCCCGACGGCGGGACGGCCGCCTCGGCGGGTGCCTGCTCAAGGATGGTGTGCGCGTTCGTCCCGCTGAAACCGAACGAGGACACCGCGACCCGGCGGGGATGCCCGTTTTCCGCCCATTCGCGGGCTTCGGAGAGCAGTTCGACGGAGCCCGCGGACCAGTCCACCTGTGCCGACGGCGCGTCCACGTGCAAGGTCTTGGGCAGCACGCCGTGCCGCATGGCCATGACCATCTTGATGATGCCCGCCACCCCGGCGGCGGCCTGGGTGTGCCCGACGTTGGATTTGACCGACCCGAGCCACAACGGCTCCTCGCGGTCCTGCCCGTAGGTCGCCAGCAACGCCTGCGCCTCGATGGGATCCCCCAGCGAGGTCCCCGTGCCGTGTGCCTCCACAGCGTCCACTTCGGACGCTCGAAGCCCGGCGTCGGCCAGCGCCGCGCGGATCACCCGCTGCTGCGAAGGACCGTTCGGCGCGGTCAAGCCATTCGAAGCGCCATCCTGGTTCACCGCGCTGCCCCGCACCACGGCCAGCACGGGATGTCCCTTGCGCCGGGCATCCGACAGCCGCTCGACCAGGAGCATGCCGATACCTTCGCCCCAGCCCGTACCGTCGGCGCCGTCGGCGAACGCCTTGCACCGGCCGTCGGCCGCCAGCCCGCGCTGGGCGCTGAACTCGACGAACGCGCCCGGGGTGGACATCACCGTGACCCCGCCGGCGAGCGCCATCTCGCATTCGCCGTTACGCAGGGACTGCACGGCCCAGTGCAGGGCCACCAGCGAAGACGAACAGGCGGTGTCGACCGTGACCGCCGGGCCTTCCAGCCCGAAGGTGTAGGCGACGCGGCCGGACATCACGCTGGCCGAGTTGCCCGTGCCGAGGTGACCGTCGTGGCTGTCCTCGGCGCCGGCCAGCACTACCAGGTAATCCTGCCCGTTGGAGCCGACGAACACGCCGGTCCGGCTCCCCCGCACGGACGCCGGGTCGATTCCTGCGCGTTCGAAGGCCTCCCACGACGTCTCCAGCAGCAGCCGCTGCTGCGGGTCCATCGCCAGCGCTTCCCGCGGCGAGATGTCGAAGAACGTCGGATCGAAATGCGCTGCCGTGTCGAGGAAAGCGCCGTCACGGGTGTAGGTGGTGCCAGGGTTCTCGGGATCGGGGTCGTAGAGCGTCTCCAGATCCCAGCCCCGGTCCGCCGGGAAGTCGCCGACGGCGTCCACCTCGTCCGCGACCAGCTGCCACAGCTGCTCCGGGTTCTCCACCGCGCCGGGGAACCGGCACGCCATGCCGACGATCGCGATCGGCTCGCTGTCCACCAGGACGGACCGTTCGGCGGCGACCTCGGCCACTCCGCCGACCAGCTCGTCGAGCAGGTGCCCGGCCAGGACGTGGGGGTTGGGGTAGTCGAAGACCAGCGTGGTCGGCAGGTCGAGTCCGACCGCCGGGACCATCCGGTTGCGCAGTTCCACCGCGGTCAGGGAGTCGAAACCCAGCTCGCGGAAGGCGCGGTTCGGCTCGACGGCGTCCGGACCGGCGTACCCGAGCACGACGGCGGCCTCGGTGCGCACCAGGTCCAGCAGGGTCGCCAGCTGCCCGGCGCGGTCCGAACGGGAGAGCTCTTCCCGCAGTCCAGTGGTGTGGGGTTCGACCTGGATGCTCGCCGCTTCCGGCAGTTCGGTGAGCAGGGGGCTGGGCCGCCGGGAGGTGAACACCGGCGCGAACCGGGCCCAGTCCACGTCAGCCACGGTCACCGTCGTGTCGCGCCGCGCACCTTCCAACGCCGCCAATGCGCGCTCCGGCGCCAACGCGGTCAGACCACGCCTCGCCAGCTGCTCACCCGCTTCTCCGACGGCCATACCCGCCTCGGCCCACGGACCCCACGCCACCGAAAGACCGGAGAGTCCATCGGCACGACGCTGCTCCACGAGCGCATCCAAGAACGCATTACCTGCCGCGTAGCCAGATTGGCCACCACTGCCCCAGGTCGCCGCGATCGACGAAAACACGATGAACGCGTCAAGACCCTCAGTCAGCTCATGCAGATTGACCGCACCCGCGACCTTGCCCGCGACCACCGCACGGAACTCCTCCACCGAGCAGTCCGCCAGCGGCGTCGACTGCGCGACACCAGCCGCGTGCACCACCACCGACAAGTCTTCGAGCCCGTCGATCAGCTCGGCAACCGCCGCGCGATCAGCCACATCACACGCCGCCACCGTCACCGCGACGCCCAGCTCCCGCAGCTCTGCGGCAAGATCCTCCGCACCCGGCGAAGCGAGCCCGCGACGGCTGACCAGCACCAGATGTCCGACACCTCGCTCGGCCAGCCAGCGCGCGACCTGACCACCCAAGGCCCCGGTGCCACCGGTCACCAACGCCGTGCCACCGAAAGCCCACGGTTCCTGACCGGCCGCATCGGCACGCACCAGACGACGCGCGAACACCCCGGACGCTCGCACCGCGACCTGATCCTCGACACCTGCGAGCACACCCAGCACCCGGTCGTCACCCGAAGCGGGCAGGTCGATCAGCCCGCCCCACACCTCGGAATGCTCCAGCGCCGCGACCCGGCCCAAGCCCCACACCTGCGCTTGCTCCGGCGCCGACAGCCGATCCGACCGACCGACGGAAACAGCGCCCCGGGTCACCGCCCACACCTTCGAGCCCGTACCCACCGCCGCCTGGATCACCGGCAACGTCGACGCAGCATCCAAACAGGACACCACACCAGCGAAACGGCCAGGCACCAACAACGCTGATAGATCCGGCTGCTCGGCTACGACAACCTCGCCAAGACCGGCGAGCGCGTCACCTTCGGCCAGGGGCTCCGGCGAAAGCACCAACCACTCGCCCTCCGGCAGGGCTTCGGACGCCCGTACCGGCACCCACTCCGCCCGATACCGCCAGCCATCGACCACGGAGGACTCGCGGCGCTTCCGCCGCCACGACGAAAGCGACGACACGAAGCTGCCCAAGGGCTGACCGGCTTCGAGCGCCAGGGATTTCGACAGCGAATCCAGGTCTTCACGCTCGACCGCGTCCCAGAACGCCGCGTCGACGTCGTCCATCGGGGACGCGGTAGCGCTGCCCAGCTCCAGCCAGAAGCGGTCGCGCTGGAAGGCGTAGGTGGGCAGGTCCACCGGGTTCCCGTTGACCAGCGCGGTCCAGTCCACCGCGATACCCCGGGTGTGGAGAGCGCTCAGCGCGGCCATCGCCGTGCGGACCTCAGGCCGGTCACCGCGGAGCAGCGGCACGAACTGGGCCTCAGCGTCGGGGAGACAGCTCTGCGCCAGTCCGCTCAACACACCGTCCGGGCCCAACTCGACAAACGACGTCACACCCTCGGCAGCCAGCGCCTTCACACCGTCGGCGAAACGCACCGCCTGACGCACGTGATCCAGCCAGTACTGCGGTGACGCCAAATTCACGGCAGAACCACCGGACACCACCGGAATCACCGGTGCGTTGAACGTGATGCCTTCAAGCACTTCGGCGAACTCCGCGAGCATCGGCTCCATCAACGGCGAATGGAACGCATGACTCACCTCAAGACGCTTCGTCTTACGCCCCCTCGCCGCAAAATCCTCAGCAATCCGGGAAACCACTGCCTCAGCGCCCGAAATCACCACGGAGTTCGGACCGTTCACCGCCGCGATCCCGAACTCAGCGTCAGGCTCGAACTCGTCTTCCGTCGCCTCGATCGCGACCATCACGCCGCCCTCGGGCAACGCCTGCATCAAACGTCCACGAGCCGACACCAGCTTGCCCGCGTCCTCCAGGGAGAACACCCCAGCGACATGCGCGGCCGCGATCTCACCGATCGAATGACCCAGCAAGAAATCGGGACGCACGCCCCACGACTCAACAAGTCGATACAACGCAACCTCAAGAGCAAACAGAGCAGGCTGCGCGAACTCCGTACGGCCAAGATCACCCAACGGCGGCAGGAACTCACACGCCGCATCAAAAGCCTCAGCGAAAACAGGGAACTCCGCGTACAGCTCTGCCCCCATACCGGCACGCTGAGAACCCTGACCAGCGAACAGGAACGCCGACCGGCCACGGGAAACCGCCCCGGTGACCACGTCGGCCGAGGAGGTGCCTGCGGCCAGCGCGGTGAGCGCGGCCAGCAGTTCGTCCCGGTTCGTACCGAGGGCCACGGCGCGGTGTTCCAGCGCTGACCGCGTCGTGGCCAGCGAGAAAGCCACGTCCGCGAGTTCTCCGTCCTCAAGGGACGATAACCGCGAGGCCTGCGCCCGCAAGGCCGCTGCGGTCTTGCCGGACAGCACGAACGGCACCACCGAGGGCAGCCGCGGGTCGGCGGCAGGCTCGACGGCCGGGGCCTGTTCGAGGATCGTGTGCGCGTTCGTCCCGCTGATCCCGAAGGAGGAGACGCCTGCCCGCCGGGGGCGGCCGGTGTCCGGCCACGCGCGGGCACCGGTGAGCAGTTCCACCGCGCCGGCGGACCAGTCCACCTGCGTGGAAGGTGCGTCCACGTGCAGTGTCTTGGGCAGGATGCCGTGCTGCAGGGCCATGACCATCTTGATCACCCCGGCCATGCCCGCCGCGGCTTGGGTGTGTCCGACGTTGGACTTGACCGACCCGAGCCACAAGGACTCTTCGCGGTCCTGCCCGTAAGTCGCCAGCAACGCCTGTGCCTCGATCGGGTCACCCAGTGCGGTCCCGGTTCCGTGCGCTTCGACAGCGTCCACTTCGGACGGTTCCAGCCCGGCACTCGCGAGTGCCGCGCGGATCACCCTCTGCTGTGACGGGCCGTTGGGCGCGGTCAGCCCGTTCGAGGCGCCGTCGGAGTTGATCGCGCTGCCGCGGATCACGGCCAGCACCCGGTGGCCGTGGCGCTGAGCGTCCGACAGCCGCTCGACGAGCAGCATGCCCGCGCCTTCGCCCCATCCGGTGCCGTCGGCGGCGTCGGCGAACGGTTTGCAGCGGCCGTCCGCGGACAGCCCGCCCTGTGCGCCGAACTCCTCGAAAGCGTTCGGGGTGGACATGATGGTGACCCCGCCCGCCAGCGCGAGTTCGCACTCGCCCCTGCGGAGTGCCTGTGCGGCCAGATGCAGTGCCACCAGTGAAGAGGAACAAGCGGTGTCGACGGTGATCGCCGGTCCACCCAGCCCGAAGCTGTAGGCGATCCGCCCGGACGCGACGCTGGGCGTGGTGCCGGTCAGCACATGGCCCTGTACCCCGTCGGGCGCCTCGGCGCCCACCGCGTAGCCCTGTGCCGCGGCGCCCACGAACACACCGGCCTGGCTGCCCCGGACCTGGGCCGGGGTGATCCCGGCGCGCTCGAAGGCCTCCCACGCGGTCTCCAGCAGCACTCGTTGCTGCGGGTCCATCGCCAACGCTTCTCGCGGCGAAATGCCGAACAAGCCGGGGTCGAACTCGGCGGCGTGGTGGAGGAAACCGCCTTGGGGCGCGTAGGACTCGTCCGCGGTGGTGGTCCAGCCACGATCGGTGGGAAACCCGCCGACCGCGTCGGTCTCGGCGGTCAGCAGCTCCCAAAGGTCTTCCGGCGAGGCCACCCCGCCGGGGAAGCGGCAGCCGATGCCGATGATGGCGATCGGCTCGTCGTCCGCCTTCGCCCTGGTGGCCGCCGACCGTTCGGCCGGGGTCGAACCGGCCAGCTCGCCGAGCAGGAACCGCGCCAGCACGGCGGGCGCGGGGTGGTCGAAGACCGTCGTGGCAGGCAGCCGCACTCCGGTGACGGCGTTGAGCCGGTTGCGGAGGTCGACGCCGGTGAGCGAATCGAAGCCCAGCTCGCGGAACGCGCGATCGGGTTCGATCGCCTCGGCCGAGCGGTAGCCGAGAACCGCGGCGGCTTCGGTGCGGACGAGGTGGAGCAGCACGCGTTCGGCGTCGGCCGCGGACAGCGCGGCGAGCCGTTGCCGCAGGGTCGCGTCGCCGAGGCCGGTGACGGCCGCCGCCTTGCCGCGGCCTGGCCGGATGCCTGCCAGGCCGTGCAGCAGGCGCGGGACCTCGGTCTTCGCGCCGCGCAGGCCGTCGGTCTGGAGCCGGATCGGGACCAGCAGCGGTTCGTCCGCGGCCAGTGCGGCGTCGAACAGTTCGAGCCCTTCGGCTTCGCCCAGTCCCTCGACTCCGTCACGGCTGAGCCGCGCGACGTCGGCTTCTCCGAGATGCCCGGTGATGCCACCGAGCCGCGACCAGAGACCCCACGCCAGTGAAGTACCCGGGAGCCCGGCGGCGCGGCGGCGATGGGCCAGCGCGTCCAGGAAGACGTTTGCGGCGGCGTAGCCCGCTTGCCCAGCGGCGCCGAAGATCCCTGCGGCTCCCGAAAACACCACGAACAGGTCCAGGTCGAGATCACGGGTCAGCTCGTCGAGGTGCACCGCCGAGTCCACTTTGGACCGCAAGGTGGCGCTGACGCGCTCCGGGGTCAGCGTGTCGACGAGACCGTCGTCCAGCGCGCCCGCGGTATGCACGACACCGGTCAGCGGCCGGTCCAGCCCGCGCAGGACCGCGGCGAGCTGCTCGCGGTCGGCGACGTCGCAAGCGGCCACCTCGACCTCGGCGCCCAGTCCGGTCAGTTCGCCTGCCAGCTCGTTCGCTCCGTCGGCGGCGGGCCCGCGACGGCTGAGCAGGAGAAGGTGACGCACGCCGTGTTCGGCGACGAGGTGCCGGGCCACCAGCCCGCCGAGGTTGCCGGTACCGCCGGTGATCAGCACGGTCCCGTCCCCGCCGAGCCCCTCCGGCGCTTCGCCCTGGACGACGCGCGCCAGCCGCGGCACGAGCACCACGCCGTCCCGCACGGCAAGTTCGGGCTCACCGGTGGTCAGCGCCGCGGCGAGCAGGCCGAGATCGGCAGGATCGGTGACGTCGGCCAGCGCGAAGCGGCCGGGGTTCTCCGAACGCGCGGAGCGCACCAAGCCCCAGACCGCCGCCGAAGCGGCGTCCGGCACGTCCTCACCGGGGTCCGCGGCGATCGCGCCCTGGGTCACGAAGACCAGCCGCGAGCTCGCCAACCGGTCTTGCGCCAGCCAGTCCTGCACCACTGTCAGTGCTTTGTGGACAGTCTGATGTGGATCACCTTCGACGTCCGTCCAGGGCAGCAGGACGGTGTCCGGCACGGGCTCGACGTCGGCCGGTACCGGGTACTCCGGCAGCGCGGCGAACTCGGCATCGGGCAGCGGGAGGGTTTCCCAGCCGACCCGGAACAGGTTCTTCGACCGCCCGGCTCCCGTCGCCGACGCGGGTCGCAGCGCCAGTGACTCCACCGACGCGACGGGATTTCCCGCGCCGTCGGCGGCCAGGAGTGACACGCTGTCGCCCGCGTGCCGGGTCAGCCGGAGCCGCAACGCCGACGCGCCGGTCGCGTGGAGGGACACGCCGGTCCAGGAGAACGGCAGGTATGCCCCGCCACCGCCGAACGACACCGCGCCCAGCGCGTGGAGACCGGCGTCGAGCAGCGCGGGATGCAGCCCGAAGTCACCCGCCCCGGCGTGCTGCTCACGCGGCAGCTCGACCTCGGCGAACACCTCGTCCCCGCGCTCCCACACCGCGCGCAGACCACGGAAGACCGGACCGTACTCGAGGCCGACACCGGCGAGTCCGGCGTACAGGCCGTCGATGTCGACCGGTTCGGCCTTCGCGGGCGGCCAGGTCTGCAGTCCTTCAGCCGTTCCCGGGTCCGGCGAGAGGGCGCCCGAGGCGTGCCGCGTCCACGGCATCCCCTCCTCTTCGCGGGAGTAGAAGACCAGGCCACGCAGCCCCGTCTCGTCGGCCGCGCCGACCACGAGTTGCACCTGGACCCCGCCGGTCGCGGGCAGCACCAGCGGCACCTCGACCGTCAGCTCCTCCACCCTGGCGCAGCCGACCCGGTCACCCGCCTGCCCGGCCAGTTCCACGAAAGCGGTGCCCGGCAGGAAAACCCGTCCGAGCACCCGGTGTTCGCCCAGCCACGGGTGGGTGCTCAGCGAAAGCCGTCCGGTGAGCAGGACCTCGTCGCCTCCGGCCACTTCGACCACGGCGCGGAGCAACGGGTGCTGTCCCATGGCGCCGAGCCCGGCGCCGACGACGTCACCGTGCAACGCGGGCGAACTCGTCGGCCAGTAGCGCTCGCGCTGGAACGGATACGTGGGCAGATCCTGCGGAACGGTTCCGACGTTGCCGAGCAACCCCGGCCAGTCCACGTCCGCGCCATGACAGAACGCCTCGCCCGCCGAGAGCAGGAACCGCTCCAACCCACCCTCGTCGCGGCGGAGCGTTCCCACCACGGGGACGTCGACCGTGTCCTCGATCGCCATCGTCAACACCGGATGCGCGCTGACCTCGACGAACATCTGCAGACCCTCAGCGGCCAGCTGCTCTACCGCGTCCGCGAACCGAACGGTCTGCCGCAGGTTCCGATACCAGTAGCCACCCGACAGCTCGGCCGTGTCCAGCCACCGGGAGTCCACAGTGGAATAGAACGGGACGTCACCCGAGACCGGGGTCACCGGGGCAAGCAGCTCGGCTAGCTGCGTCTCGATCCGCTCCACGTGAGCCGAATGCGAGGCATAGTCCACCGCCACCAACCGAGCCCGAACACCCTCAGCCTCGAACTTGGCCTTCGCCTTGGCCAACGCCTCAGGATCACCCGACAACACCACAGCGTTCGAGCCATTCACCGCCGCGATCGACACACCATCGCCGACCTCCGTCACCGGAGCGGCCACCGACAACATCCCGCCCAGACCGGCAAGCTCGGCAGCGATGGCCTGGCTCCGCAACGCCACTACCCGAGCCCCGTCTTCCAGGCTCAAACCACCCGACACCACCGCCGCCGCGATCTCGCCCTGAGAGTGCCCGACCACCGCAGCGGGAACCACACCCAGCGAACGCCACACCGCGGCCAGCGACACCATCACCGACCACAACACCGGCTGCACAACATCAACCCGGCTCAAAGCAGCTTCGTCGTCCAACACCTCGAACAGGGACCAGTCCACAAAGGACTTCAAGGCCTCGGCGCACTCCGCCATCCGCGAAGCAAAGACCGGACTCTCCCCCAGCAGAGCCGAAGCCATACCCAGCCACTGCGAACCCTGACCAGGGAACACAAACACGACACGCTCAACACCGGAACCCGAACCACGCGCCACACCAGCGGGATGGTCACCCGCCGCCAACGCGGCAGCCAAGCCGACCTGATCCTCACCCACCAGCACCGCACGGTGCTCGAACACCGAACGACCGGCCAGCCCCGCCGCCACACCCAGGGCGTCACGGTCGGCGGCGAAGTCGGCGAGCCGGGCGGCGGTCTCGGCCAGCGCACCCGCCGACTTCGCCGACAACACCCAGGGCGCCACCGGCGCGAGCACCGTGACGACGGGTTCAGCCGCCGGGGCCTCTTCGACCACCACATGCGCGTTGGTGCCGCTCATACCGAACGCGGACACCCCGGCCCGGCGGGGGTTGGCGCCCGCCGGCCAGTCCTGGACCTCGGTCAGCAGCTCCACCGCACCCGCCGTCCAGTCCACATGGGACGAAGGCCTGTCGGCGTGCAGTGTCTTCGGCAGCTTTCCGTGCCGCAGGGCCATGACCATCTTGATCACGCCCGCGACTCCCGCGGCCGCCTGCGTGTGCCCCAGGTTCGACTTCACCGAACCGAGCCACAACGGCCGATCGCGGTCCTGGCCATAGGTCGCAAGCAGCGCCTGAGCCTCGATCGGATCGCCCAGCGCGGTACCCGTGCCGTGCGCTTCCACGGCGTCCACATCGGACGGCGAAAGCCCCGCACTCGCCAACGCCGCACGGATCACCCGCTGCTGCGAAGGACCATTCGGCGCTGTCAAACCATTCGACGCACCGTCCTGATTCACCGCGGAACCGCGCACCACGGCCAACACCGGGTGACCGAGCCGCTGGGCGTCCGACAGTCGCTCCACCAGCAGGACGCCGACGCCTTCGCCCCAGCCCGTGCCGTCCGCGCCCTCGGCGAACGCCTTGCACCGGCCGTCGGCGGCCAGCCCGCCCTGCGCGGAGAATTCCAGGAACGCGCCCGGCGTGGACATGATCATCACGCCGCCGGCCAGCGCCATCGTGCACTCGCGGCGGCGCAGGGCCTGCACGGCGAGGTGGATCGCGACCAGCGAGGACGAGCAGGCGGTGTCGACCGTGACCGCGGGGCCCTCCAGGCCGAAGGTGTACGAGAGCCGCCCGGACACCACGGCGGCGGCGTTGCCGGTGAGCAGGTGGCCCTCGGTGTCCTCGGCGGAGGCGCGCAGGACCGCGGCGTAGTCCTGGCTGCTCGTGCCCATGAACACGCCGACCCGCGCGCCCGACATCGCGGCGGGGGCGATGCCCGCGCGCTCGAAGGCCTCCCACGAGGTCTCCAGCAGCAGCCGCTGCTGCGGGTCCATCGCGAGCGCTTCCCGCGGCGAAATGCCGAAGAACGCGGGATCGAACCCGGAGGCGTCGTCGACGAACCCGCCGAGCCGGGCGAACCCCGGCTGGTCGAGCTCCCAGGCGCGGTCGCCGGGGAAGTCGCCGACCGCGTCGGTGCCCGCCAGCACCAGGTCCCACAGTTCCTCGGGCGTGCGGACGCCGCCGGGGTACCGGCAGCCCATGCCGACGATGGCGATCGGCTCCTGCTCGGCCACTTCCCGTTCACGCAGGCGCCTGCGCGTTTGATGCAGGTCAGTGGTGGTCAACTTGAGATACTCGCGAAGTTTGTCTTCACTGGCCAATCTGAGCCACCTCGATCACCGCAGACCACGAATACACCCTTGACCGGCACGATCGATCTCGGTGCCGGGAACCAAAGAAAAAAGTATTCGACGGGCGACGGGGGCGACAACCCCTAGGTGACCCCTAGGCACCGCACATCAGCGGTCCTGGCCCCTGACTTGCGCATTGTTCCCGATTGCCATTTCCGGGAAAGCATAGCGCAAACACTTTGTTTTCACTCTTTTCCCGCGGGCGAATTCCCGAAAGGAATTCGCCCGCGGGAAAAGCGATTATCTGCCGAGCTCGTTGTTGATGAAAGCGAAGATCTCGTCGTCCGAGGCCTCGTCCAGCAGGTCGGCGACCGCCGTCTCCTCCTCGGTCTCCCCGGCTCCCGTCAACCTCGCCAGCGCGGCGTTCAGCCGGGCGGTGACCGAGCCGAGCACGTCCGGGTCGCCGGTCAGCCGCGCCAGGGTGGCGTCGAGCTGGTCCAGCTGCCCGAACAGGCTGTCCACGCCCGTGCTGTCCCCGGAGCGCAGTTGCGCCAGGAGGTAGTCGGCCAGCACGGCGGGCTTCGGGTAGTCGAAGACCAGCGTGGCGGGCAACGTGAGCCCGGTGGCGGCCCGCAGCTGGTTGCGCAGGTCCACCGCGGTCAGCGAGTCGAACCCCAGCTCGCGGAACGCCCGGCCCGGTTCGATGGCTTCGAGGCCGCCGTACCCGAGCACCGTCGCCGCTTCGGCACGCACCAGCTCCAGCACCGTCCTGACCTGCTCGGCCGGTTCCAGCGCGGCCAGCTTGTCGCGGAGGCCGGCCGAGCTGTCTTCGTCCGCCACGGGATTGTCCTCGACGAGCTCGCGGACCTCGGGCAATCCGGTGAGCAGCGGGCTAGGCCGCCGCGTGGTGAACACCGGGGCGAACCGGCGCCAGTCCACGTCGGCGACGGTCACCGTGACGTCCTCACGCGCCTGCTCCAACGCGGTCAGCGCGCGCTCCGGAGCCAGCGCCTGCAAGCCCCGCTTCGCCAAGCCCTCGCCTGCCTCGCCCTCGGCCATACCCCCGCCCGCCCAGGGACCCCAAGCGACCGCCAGGCCCGGAAGCCCATCCGCGCGCCGCTGCTCGATCAGGGCGTCGAGGAACGCGTTCGCGGCGGCGTAACCGCTCTGCCCGCCGCTGCCCCAGGTGGCCGCGATCGACGAGAACACGACGAAATCGGACAACGGCCGTTCCCTCGTGAGCTCGTGCAGGTTCACCGCGCCGTCGACCTTCGCGGAGATCACCGCCGCGAACTCCGCCTCGGTGCAGTCCGGCAACGCCGTCGACTGCGCCAGCCCCGCGGCGTGCACGACGACCGAAAGGTCCGGCAGACCGTCGAGGAGGGCGGCCGTCGCCGCCCGGTCCGCGACGTCACAGGCGGCCAGGGTGACTTCGGCTCCGAGGTCCCGCAGCTCGGCGGCCAGGTCCTCGGCACCAGGGGACTCCGCGCCACGGCGGCTCACCAGGACCAGGTGCCCGGCGCCGCGCCTGGCCAGCAAGCGGGCGACGTGCCCACCCAGCGCTCCCGTGCCACCAGTCACCAACGCCGTACCGGAAACCGGCCAGGGCCCGGGAACCGCCGGAGCGGCAGGCATCAGCCGCCGGGCGAACACGCCGTCGGACCGCACCGCCACCTGGTCCTCGGCACCGTCGGCCAGCAGCCCGGGCAACGCGGTCAGCGCGTCGTCGCCCAGGTCGGCAGGCAAGTCGGCGGGCAGGTCGACGACGCCGCCCCACACTTCGGGTCGCTCCAGTGCCACGACCCGGCCGAGACCCCACACCAGGGCCTGTTCCGGCGCGTCCGGCCGGTCCGCCGGGCCGGTGGACACCGCACCCCGGGTGACGGCCCACACCTTCCCGGTGCTCTCGGTGTCGACCATCGCCTGCACCAGGGTCAGGGTGGCGGTGGCGTCCAAAAAGGACAGTACGCCGTCCGGGCGGGCCTCGGTGAGCCACGCGGCCCAGCCGTCACGACCGGTCACCCCGGAGACCAGCTCGGCGTCCAGTTCAGCGGCGAGCGCGGCGGCCGCAGGGTCGGCGGCCGCGCAGGCCACCATCCATCGGCCCGCCGGCCTGCCACCGGGAACGGGTACCGGCGTCCAGCCGACGCGGTAGCGCCAGCGCTGCGCCACCGAGGAATCCCGCTGCCCGCGCCGCCAGGCGGAGAGCGCCGGCAGCACACTGCTCAGCGACTGGTCGCCGCCCGCGGCCGTCAAGCCGGTCAGCGATGCGAGGTCCCCGGTGTCCACCGCCGCCCAGAACTTCTCGTCCACCGCGTCCGCCGCGGTCTGACCGGGCTCGGCAGGGGAAACCCAGTACCGGTCCCGCCGGAACGGGTAGGTGGGCAGGTCGACCCGGTCGCCGTCGAGCAACGCGGGCCAGCTCACCGCCGCGCCGTGGGCGTAGAGCGCCGCGACGGCCGTCACCGCGGTCCGCGCTTCCGGGCGGTCGCCACGCAGCACCGGCACGAACAGCGCGTCCTCCTCGGGCAGGCATCCCTGTGCCATCGCGGTCAGCACGCCGTCCGGCCCGAGCTCCACGAACTTCGTCACCCCGGCGGCGGCCAGCGTCGCCACCCCGTCGGCGAAGCGCACGGCCTGGCGGACGTGCGAGAGCCAGTACGCGGGTGTGGTCAGCGCGCCATCGAGCGAGCCGGTCACGTTGGACACGACCGGGATCTCGGGCTCGTGGAAGGTGATCGTGCCGAGCACGCGGCCGAACTCCTCGAGCATCGGTTCCATCAGCGAGGAGTGGAACGCGTGACTCACCACCAGCCGCTTGGTCTTGCGGCCCTGCCCGGCGAACTCATCGGCCACCGCGGAGACAGCGGCGTCGGCGCCGGAGAGCACCACGGAACGCGGGCCGTTGACCGCGGCGATGTCGAACCCGCCCTCAGCCTTCTCCAGCAGGCCTCGCACCTCGTCCTCGGTCGCTTCGACGGCGACCATCGCTCCCCCGCCGTCGATCCCCGACGGGAGCGCCTGCATCAGCCTGCCGCGCGCGGCCACCAGCTTGCAGGCGTCCGTCAGCGAGAACACGCCCGCCACATGGGCCGCGACGAGCTCCCCGACGGAATGCCCCAGCAGGTAGTCGGGCCGCAGCCCCCAGGACTCCAGCAGGCGGAAGAGCGCGGTTTCGAGGGCGAACAGGGCGGCCTGGGTGTACTCCGTCCGGTTCAGTGACTCGGGATCGCTCAGCATCACTTCGAGCAGCGGCAGGTCCAGGTATCGATCGAACTCGGCGCAGACCTCGGCGAGCGCCTCGGCGAACACCGGGAACTCCGCGCTCAGCTCGCGGCCCATCCCCGGCCGCTGCGCGCCCTGCCCGGTGCACAGGAAGGCTGTCCGGCCGGTGGAGACCACACCGCGGACGATTCCCGGCGCCGAGCCGCCTTCGGCCACGACGTCGAGCGCCCGCAGCAGTTCGGCACGGTCCCGGCCGGTCACCACGGCGCGATGGTCCATCGCGGACCGGCTGACGGCCAGCGAGTAGGCGACGTCCGGGATCCCGGGCGCACCGGACTCCACAAAGGACTTGAGCTCGGCGGCCCTTGTCCGCAGCGCTTGCTCGTCACGGGCGGAGAGCACCCACGGCACGGTGGTCGTCGGCACGGACGCCACCGAAGCCGGGACAGGCGGCGCCTGTTCGAGAATGGTGTGCGCGTTGGTCCCGCTGATGCCGAACGACGAAACCGCCGCGCGCCGGGGACGCCCGTTGTCCGTCCACGGCCGGGGCTCGGTCAGCAGCGAGACCGCACCGGCCGACCAGTCCACCTGCGAGGTGGGCTCGTCCACGTGCAACGTCTTCGGCAGCAGACCGTGCCGCAGGGCCATGACGATCTTGATGATCCCGGCGACGCCCGCCGCGGCCTGGGTGTGGCCGAGGTTGGACTTCACCGAACCGAGCCACAGCGGCTCCTCACGGTCCTGGCCGTAGGTCGCGAGCAACGCCTGCGCCTCGATCGGATCACCCAGCGCGGTCCCCGTACCGTGTGCCTCCACAGCGTCCACATCGGACGGTCGCAACCCGGCACTCGCCAACGCGGCACGGATCACCCGCTGCTGCGACGGACCATTCGGCGCGGTCAAGCCGTTCGACGCGCCATCGGAGTTGATCGCACTTCCCCGTACCACCGCCAAAACCGGGTGACCGTGGCGTTCGGCGTCCGACAGCCGCTCCACGAGCAGCATCCCGGCGCCCTCACCCCAGCCCGTGCCGTCCGCGCCCTCGGCGAACGCCTTGCAGCGGCCGTCGCCCGCGAGCCCGCCCTGCGCGGAGAACTCCACGAACGCGCCCGGTGTCGACATCACCGTGACCCCGCCGGCCAGCGCCAGCTCGCACTCGCCGGCACGCAGGGCCTGCACGGCCCAGTGCAGCGCCACCAGCGACGACGAGCACGCCGTGTCGACGGTGACGGCCGGTCCCTCCAGCCCCAGCGCGTAGGCGACGCGGCCGGACATCACGCTGGCCGAGTTCCCGGTGCCGCGGTAGCCCTCGAGGTTCTCCTGGGCTTCGAGCACCAGCGTCAGGTAGTCCTGGCCGTTGGAGCCGACGAAAACGCCGGTCCGGCTGCCCCGCACGGACTCCGGGTCGACCCCGGCCCGCTCGAAGGCCTCCCACGAGGTCTCCAGCACCAGCCGCTGCTGCGGGTCCATCGCCAGCGCCTCACGCGGGGAAATCCCGAAGAACGCCGGATCGAACTCACTGGCACCGTGCAGGAAAGCGCCCTCCTTGGCGTCAGAGCCTCCGGATTCCCCGCCGCCCGGGTGGTGGAGCCGGTCCAGGTCCCAGCCGCGGTCGGCCGGGAAGCCGCCGACGGCGTCACGGCCGTCGGCGATCAGACTCCAGAATTCCTCCGGCGAGCGGACCCCGCCGGGGAACCGGCAGCCGATGCCGACGATCGCGATCGGCTCATCGGCGCGGCCGGTGAGCACGGCGGGTTCGGCCACGTCCGGGGTGTGGCCGACGAGTTCGGCGCACAGCCAGGCCGACAGCACCGACGGGGTCGGGTAGTCGAAGACGAGACTGCTGGGCAGCGGCAGCCCGGTGGTGGCCTCCAGGGAGTTCCGCAGCTCCACCGCGGTCAGGGAGTCGAACCCGAGGTCGCGGAAGGCCCTGTCGGCGGCCACCGCGTCGCGCCCGGGATACCCGAGCACGGCGGCGGCCTCGGCTCGTACGAGGTCCAGCAGCACGGCTTCCTGCCGCGGCCGGGACAGTCCGGCGAGCTTGCCGCCGAGCATCCCCGACGCCGCTTCGGCCGGTTCGTTGTTCTCGGCGACCGAGGCCTCCGGAAGCTCGGCCAGCAGCCGGGCGGCGCGGGTGCCGCTGAACAACGGCGCGAACCGGGTCCAGTCCACGTCGGCCACGATCACGGCGGGCCGCCCCGCGGCCACGCTGACCCCGAGTGCCTGCACGGCCAGCTCGGGTTCCATCCCGGGCAGGCCGAGCGCGCCGAGCCCGGCGGCGACCCCGGCGGCCATGCCGTCGCCCGCCCACGGGCCCCAAGCGATGGCGGTACCCGGCAGGCCGTCGGCGTGACGCTGTTCCATCAGCGCGTCGAGGTGTGCGTTCGCGGCGGCGTAGGCCGCTTGACCGGCACTGCCTACCGCACCGGCGAAGGCCGAGAAGACCACGAAGGCGTCCAGGTCGCCGGTCAGGTCGTGCAGGATCCGCGCACCCTCCACTTTGGACTTCAGGACGGCGTCGACCCGTTCGGCCGTCAAGCCGTCCAGCATGCCGTCGTCGAGGACACCGGCGGTGTGCACCACGGCGGACACCGGATGTTCGCGCAGCAGACCGGCCACGGCCTCGCGGTCGGTGACGTCGCAGGCGGCGATGGTCACCTCGGCACCGAGCGCGCGGAGGTCGGCTTCCAGCGCCTCGCTCCCCGGGGCGCCGGGGCCACGGCGGCTCGTCAGCACGAGGTGCCGGGCACCGCCCGCGGCGGCCCAGCGGGCGACCCGCGCGCCCAGCGCGCCGGTCCCGCCGGTGATCAGCACCGTCCCGCTCGGCCGCCAGGCGGTCTCCACCGGATCGGCGGCCCGCACCAGCCGCCGGGCGAAGACCCCGGACGGCCGGACGGCGACCTGGTCCTCGGCCCCGGCCAATGCGCCGAGCACCAGGGCGAAGGTCCGGTCGTCGGCCTTGGCGGGCAGGTCGAGGAGACCGCCCCAGCGCGCCGGTTGTTCGAGCCCGGCCACCCGGCCGAGACCCCAGATCTGCGCCTGCGCGGGATCCGCGACGCGGTCGGACGGGCCCGTCGACACCGCGCCACGGGTGATCGCCCAGCAGGGCGCGGTGAGCCCGGCGTCGTTCAGCGCCTGGAGAAACACCAAGGACGTGAGCATGCCTCCGCCCGCCAGGCCCAGCAGCGAGATCACGCCGGTCACCCCGTCGCCGGCCGCGCGAAGGCTTTCAGCGAGGGTTTCGCGATCGGCGTCGGCCAGGCCGAAGGGCACCGCATGCGCACCGAGCGCCGACAGCAGGCCGCTGACGGCCTCGTCGTCCTGAAGTCCTTCGGGGAACGCCACCAGCCACCGGCCGGACGGCGGTCCGCCGGGTTGCGACACCGGCCGCCAGTCCGCCCGATACCGCCAGGAGTCCACAGTGGACTTCTCGGTGCCACGCCGTCGCCACGCGGACAACGCGGGCAGCACCGTGGCGAGTTCCTCTTCGCCGACCTGCAACGACGCGGCCACCGCTTCGACGTCCTCGCGGTCCACCGCTTCCCAGAATCCAGGGTCGCCGTCTCCCCTGCCCGCCGGGGCGGGCGCGGCGACGGTCAGCCAATAGCGCTCCCGCTGGAACGCGTAGGTCGGCAGCTCCGGCCGGGCGCCGCCGACGACGCTGCTCCAGTGCACGCCCGCGCCCCGCACGTGGAGACGAGCGAGAGCGGTCACCGCGGTGCGCACCTCGGGCCGGTCCCGGTGCAGCAGCGGGACGAAGTCCACCCCGGCGGCATCGGGCAGGCAGTCACGCGCGGTCGCGCAGAGCGTGCTGTCCGGGCCGAGCTCCAGGAAGGTCGTGACCCCGAGGCCGTGCAGCATCCGGACGCCGTCGGCGAACCGGACGGCCTGGCGCACGTGCGCCAGCCAGTAGGCAGGCGAGGCGAGGTCGTCGGTGACCGCACCGGTCAGGTTCGACACCACAGGGATCTCCGCGGCACCGAACGTCAGGGTCTCCAGCACCGCGCGGAACTCCGGCAGCATCGGCTCCATCAGCGGGGAGTGGAACGCGTGGCTGACCCGGAGGCGCCTGGTCCGGTGGCCCCGCCCGGCGAGCTCGGCCGCCACGCGCAGCACCACCTCTTCCGTGCCGGACAGCACCGCGGCGCGGGGGCCGTTCAACGCGGCGATGCCGGCGTGCTCCTCGGCTCCGCTCAGCAGCGGCAGGATCTCCTCCTCGGCGGCCTCCACCGCCACCATCGCCCCGCCGGACGGCAGTGCCTGCATGAGCTTCCCGCGGGCGGCCACCAGCTTGCAGGCGTCCGCCAGCGACAGCACCCCGGACACGTGGGCGGCGGCGATCTCGCCGACGGAGTGCCCCATCAGGTAGTCCGGCCGCACGCCCCAGGACTCGGCGAGCCGGAACAGCGCGACCTCGACGGCGAACAGCGCCGCCTGGGCGTGCACGGTCTGGTCCAGCAGGTCGTCACCGGCGTACGTCACCTCGGCCACCGACCCGCCCAGCAGCTCGTCCAGCCGGGCGCAGACCAGCCCGAAGTGCTCGGCGAACACCGGGAACTCCGCGGCCAGTTCGCGGCCCATGCCCAGGCGCTGCGAACCCTGCCCGGTGAACAGGAAGGCGACCTTGCCCTTGCCCTGTTCCCCGCGCACCACCCCGGCGGCGGACTCGCCCGCGGCCAGGACGTCGAGGGCTCGCGCGAGCTCGGCACGGTCGGCGCCGAGCACCACCGACCGGTACGGCAGCGCCGACCGTCCGGTGGCCAGGACGTTGGCGACGTCCGCCGGTGCCGCCGTCCCGTCCACAATGGACCGGAGTCGCACCGCCTGCGCCCGCAGGGCGAGCTCACTCTTGGCGGAGAGAACCCACGGCACCACCGAGGGCGAGCGCGTGGGCTCCGGTGACGGCTCCGGCGGTGCCTGCTCCAGGATGATGTGCGCGTTCGTGCCGCTGATGCCGAACGAAGAAACCCCGGCGCGACGCGGTGCGGCGTCGTCCGGCCAGTCGCGGGCTTCGGTGAGCAGGGAGACCGCGCCCGCCGACCAGTCGACCCGGGAGGTCGGCTCCGCGGCGTGCAGTGTCCTCGGGAGCGAACCGTGCCGCATCGCCATCACCATCTTGATGACACCCGCCACGCCCGCCGCGGCCTGGGTGTGGCCGAGGTTCGACTTCACCGAACCCAGCCACAACGGCTGATCCCGATCCTGACCGTACGTCGCCAGCAACGCCTGCGCCTCGATCGGATCACCCAGCGCCGTACCCGTACCGTGCGCCTCCACAGCGTCCACATCGGACGGTTCCAGGCCGGCATTCGCCAGCGCCTCGCGAATCACCCGCTGCTGCGAAGGACCATTCGGCGCCGTCAAACCATTCGACGCTCCATCGGAGTTGATCGCGCTCCCGCGCACCACCGCCAGCACCCGGTGACCGAGCCGCTGCGCGTCCGACAGCCGCTCCACGAGCAGCATCCCGGCGCCTTCACCCCAGCCCGTGCCGTCCGCGCCCTCGGCGAACGCCTTGCACCGGCCGTCCGCGGCCAGCCCGCCCTGCGCACTGAACCCTTCGAACGCGGTGGACGTCGACATGATGGTGACCCCGCCGGCGAGCGCCAGCTCGCACTCCCCCTGCCTGAGCGCTTGCGCGGCCCAGTGCAGCGCGACCAGCGAAGACGAGCAGGCGGTGTCCACCGTGACCGCCGGGCCCTCCAGCCCGAAGGAGTAGGCGACCCGGCCCGACACCACGCTCGGCGTGGTGCCGATCATGAGGTGTCCCTCGACGGCTTCCGGCAGGCCCCCCGCCCCGGCGCCGTAACCCTGTGGTCCCGCGCCGACGAACACGCCGGTCCGGCTGCCCCTCAGCGTCGAGACGTCGATACCGGCGTGCTCGAACGCCTCCCAGGAGGTCTCCAGCAGGATCCGCTGCTGCGGGTCCATCGCCAGCGCCTCACGCGGGGAGATCCCGAAGAACTCGGCGTCGAACTCGGCCGCGTCGTGGATGAACCCGCCCTCGTGGGCGTAACCGGCGTCCGGCTGCCAGCCGCGATCGGCGGGGAAGGCGGAGATCGCGTCGCCGCCTTCGGCCAGCAGCGCCCACAGGTCCGACGGCGAGGTGACGCCGCCGGGGAACCGGCAGCCGATGCCCACGATGGCGATCGGCTCGTCGGTCACCGTGGCCGCCCTGCTCACCACGGCGGCGGCCGAGGTATCGCCGGACAGTTCGGTGCGCAGGTACCCGGCCAGCGCCTCGGGTGTCGGGTAGTCGAACACGAGGGTCGCGGTGAGCTTGAGGCCGGTCACCTCGGTCAGGCGGTTGCGCAGTTCGACGGCGGTGAGCGAGTCGAAACCCAGTTCGCGGAACGACGAACCGCTGGAAACGGCGTCAGGTCCGGCGTAACCGAGCACCGCGGCGGCCTCGGTGCGGACCAGGTCCAGCAGGAACTCCTGGCGAGCGGCTTCGGGCAGTGCCCGCAACCGGAGGGACAGCGCGGAGTCGGCCGGTTCGGCGACGGCGTCGACCTCGGTCACGGCGGCCAGCAGCGGGCTGGGCCGGTGTGCGGTGAACACCGGGACGAACCGCGGCCAGTCGACGTCCGCGACGGTGACGGTGACCTCGTCGTGGTCGAGCGCGTGCCCGAGCGCCGCGGTGGCCAGTTCCGGGGCCAGCCCGGTCAGGCCGAGCCGCTGCAGCTGCGCCCCGGCCTCACCCGCGGCCATGCCGTCGCCCGCCCACGGGCCCCACGCCACCGAAGTGCCGCTGAGCCCCTGGCCTCGACGCAGTTCCACCAGCGCGTCGAGGTAGGCGTTGGCCGCGGCGTAACCGCTCTGCCCCGCACTGCCCCAGGTGGCGGCGATCGAGGAGAAGACCACGAAGGCGTCCAGGTCTTCGGTGAGCTCGTGCAGGTGGCGGGCGCCTTCCACCTTGGCCGCCACCACCTCGGCGAACTCGGCGGGATCGGTGTCGGCCAGTGCGGTCAGCTGCGGCACACCCGCCGCGTGCACGACCGCCCGCACCGGGGCGCCGTCGTCGGAGAGCCGGCGAAGGAGCCCTTCCACCGCAGTGCGATCGGTGACGTCGCAGGCGGCCAGGGTGACCGCACTGCCGAGCGCGCGAAGTTCGTCGGCGAGCTCAGTCGCGCCTTCGGCCTGCGCACCGCGACGTCCGCAGAGCACCAGGTGCCCGGCGCCGCGGCCGGCGAGCCACCGGGCCACCTGGGCGCCGAGTGCGCCGGTGCCGCCCGTGAGCAGCACGGTGCCCGACGGCCGCCAAGCAGTCGTCTCCTCGCCGGACGGCGCCGCACGGACGAGCCTGCGGGTGAAGATTCCCGACGGCCGGACCGCGACCTGGTCTTCGGTCCCGCCGAGCAACGACATCGCCTCGGCGGCCAGCGGGCCCCCGTCGACGGGGAGGTCGATGATCCCGCCCCAGATCGCGGGCAGTTCGAGCGCGGCGACCCTGGCGATGCCCCACAGCTGCGCGGCGACCGGGTCGGGCGGACCGTCTGCCGCGGACACCGAGACCGCGCCCCGGGTGACCGCCCAGATCCGGGTGTCGAGCCCCGACAGTGCCTGGAACAGCACCAGGGAGCCGGCGACACCCCAGTCGGCGAGGCCGAGCAGGGACAGCACGCCGTCCGGGGCGTGTTCGCCCAGCACGCCCGCGAGGGTTTCGCGGTCGAGGTCGTCCGGGGTCAGGCAAAGCGTCCGGGCATCGGGCAGCGCGGCCACGACGGCCAGTGCCGTCTCCGCTTCCTCGTACCCGTTGGGCAGTACCACCAGCCAGGAGCCGGACCGGGTGTTTTCCTTGCGGGGAAACGGTTCCCAGGAGATCCGGTAGCGCCAGCCGGCGGTCTCGGCGAGCTCGGACCGGCGGCGGTGCCAAGCCGAAAGCGAAGGCAGCAGCGAACGCAGCGGCTCACGGTCCTCGCCGTGGACCTGGAGGGTCGCGGCCAGCGAATCGAGATCGGCCCGCTCCACCGCCGCCCAGAATCGGGCGTCGACAGGCTCACCCGTGTGGCCCTCCTGGGCCGGGGTGTCGAGCCAGAACCGCTCCCGCTGGAAGGCGTAGGTCGGGAGATCGGCGAGGCGCGCGCCGGGGTAGAGCGCGGCCCAGTCCGGTGCCCGCCCGCGAACGTGCAGCCCGGCGAGCGCGGCGAACAGCGAGTTCTCCTCGGGCCGGTCCTTGCGCAGCACCGGCAGGTACGTGACGTCCGGCAGGGTTTCCTGGGCCATCGCGGACAGCACGCCGTCCGGTCCCAGTTCGACCACGGTCGAGATGCCCCGGTCCCGCAGCACGGCGACCCCGTCGGCGAACCGCACGGCCCGGCGGACGTGGGCGAGCCAGTATTCGGCGTCCAGCGCGGTCGCCGGTTCGCCCGTCACGTTGGACACCAAGGGAATGACGGGCTCACCGAAGTGCAGCCCTCGAAGCACTTCGGCGAACCCGGCGAGCATCGGTTCCATCAACGGCGAGTGGAAGGCATGGCTCACCCGCAGGCGCCGGGTCTTGCGCCCGGTCGCCGCGAGCCGCGCGGCCACGGCGTCGACGGCGGCTTCGGCGCCGGAGACCACAGTGGACCGCGGGCCGTTGAGCGCGGCGATGCCCACCTCGTCGGTGAGCAGGGCGAGCACCTCGGCTTCGGTGGCCTCGAGCGCCGCCATCGCGCCCCCGGCGGGAAGTGCCTGCATCAGCCTGCCGCGCGCGGCGACCAGCTTGCAGGCGTCCGCGAGCGACAACACCCCGGACACGTGCGCGGCGGCGATCTCGCCGACCGAGTGGCCGAGCAGGACGTCCGGCCGGATGCCGAAGGACTCGGTGAGGCGGAACAGCGCGACCTCGACGGCGAACAGGGCGACCTGGGTGTAGGCGGTCCGGTCGAGCAGATCCGCTTCCGGCGTCCCGGCGGCGGCGAAAACCACTTCACGCAGGGGGCGATCGAGCAGGCCGTCGACGTTCTCGCACACCTCGTCGAACGCCTTCGCGAAAGCGGGAAAGCGCTGGTACAGCTCACGACCCATGCCCGGTCGCTGCGCGCCCTGGCCGGTGAAGAGGAAGGCCACCCCGCCCGGTGCGGCCGAGCCGCGGATCACCTGCGCCGACGACGTGGCCTCCGCGAGCGCGTTCAGACCGGCCAGCAGTTCGTCACGGTCGGCGCCGAGGACCACGGCCCGCTCGTCCAGCGCCGACCGGGTCACGGCCAGCGAATACGCGGTATCCACGAGGTTTTCCGCGTCGGCCACGGTCTCGCGGAGCCTGCTCGCCTGCGCCCGCAGGCCGTCCGGCGTCTTGCCGGACAGCGGCAGGGCGACGAGGCCCGGCTGCTCCGGCGCGGCCTCGGCCGGGGTTTCGGCGGACGCCTGTTCGAGCACGGTGTGCGCGTTGGTGCCGCTCAGCCCGAACGAGGAGACCCCGGCCCGGCGCGGACGGCCGGTTTCGGGCCAGTCCCGCGTCCGGTCCACCACGGAAACCCGGCCCGCCGACCAGTCGACGTGCGGACTGGGCCCGTCGAAATGCAGCGTGCCCGGCAAGGTGCCGTGCCGCAGGGCGAGCACCGTCTTGATCACGCCCGCCACCCCGGCGGCCGCCTGGGTGTGGCCGATGTTGGACTTCACCGCGCCGAGCCACAACGGCTCCTCGCGGTCCTGCCCATAGGTGGCGAGCAGTGCCTGCGCTTCGATCGGGTCGCCGAGTTCGGTGCCGGTGCCGTGGGTTTCGACAACGTCCACTTCGGACGGTCGCAGGCCGGAGTTCGCCAGCGCGGCACGGATCACGCGCTGCTGCGAGGGTCCGTTCGGCGCGGTGAACCCGTTCGAGGCGCCGTCGGAGTTGATCGCGCTGCCGCGGACCACGGCCAGGATCCGGCGGCCGTGGCGGCGCGCGTCGGACAGCCGCTCCACCAAGAGCATGCCTGCGCCTTCGCCCCAGCCGGTGCCGTCGGCGCCGGCCGCGAAAGGCTTGCAGCGGCCGTCCGCGGCGAGCCCGCCCTGCGCGGTGAACTCGGCGAAGGCGCTCGGAGTCGACATCACCGTCACGCCGCCGACCAGCGCCATCTCGCACTCGCCGCCACGCAAAGCCTGCGTCGCGAGGTGCAGCGCCACGAGCGAAGACGAGCAGGCGGTGTCGACGGTGACCGCCGGACCTTCCAGCCCGAAGGTGTAAGCCACCCGGCCGGACAGCACGCTGGCGGAGTTGCCGGTGCCCAGGTATCCCTCGGTCTCCGCGCCGCCCTGGTCCACCAGCGCGACGTAATCCTGGCCGTTGGTGCCCGCGAACACGCCGATCCGCTTGCCACGGACCGAATCCGGCGCGATGCGGGCGCGTTCGAAGGCCTCCCACGAGGTCTCCAGCAGCAACCGCTGCTGCGGGTCCATCGCCAGCGCCTCACGCGGCGAGATCCCGAAGAAGCGGGGCTCGAACCCGGCGACGTCGTCGAGGAACGCGCCGGTCCCTGTCGCGAGCCAGCCGCGGTCCGTGGGGAAGCCGGTCATCGCGTCGCGGCCGTCGACGAGCAGCTGCCAGAAGTCCTCCGGCGTCGCGACCCCGCCGGGGAACCGGCAGGCCATCGCGACGATCGCGATGGGCTCGTCGGTGGCGGTGGGAGCGACGGCCGCCGCCGGTGTCTCCGCCTCGGCGCCGAGAAGTCCCGCCAGCAGATGCGCGGCGAGCGCGGCCGGGGTCGGGTAGTCGAAAACCAGGCTGCTGGGCAGTTTCAAGCCGGTCGCGGCGACGATCCGGTTGCGCAGCTCGATCGCGGTCAGCGAGTCGAAACCGAGCTCCCGGAAGGCGCTGCCCGAGTCCACCAGCGCCGGGTCGGGATAGCCGAGTACCGCGGCGGCTTCGGTGCGGACGGTGGCGAGCAGGACGCGCTCCCGCTCGGCCGGGTCGAGACCGGCGACGCGGGCGGCCAGCCCGGTGAGCCGGGGCCCGGTCTCCGCGGGCACCGGCGCGATTTCGGCCAGCAGGGGGCTGGGCCTGCCGGAGCGGAACGCGGGCGCGAATCTGTCCCAGTCCACGTCGGCCACCACGGTGATCGCCCTGGCGCCGCCCACGGCCCGGCCGAGCGCTTCGAGCGCGACGGCCGGATCCATCGCGGGCAGGCCCAGCGCGTCGAGGCCGTCTGCCGCGCGGGCGGCCATGCCGTCCCCGGCCCATGGGCCCCAGGCGATCGCGGTGGCGGGCAGGCCATCGGCACGCCGCTGCTCGGCGAGGGCGTCGAGCACGGCGTTCGCGCCCGCGTAGTTGCCCTGGCCCGCGCTGCCGATCGTGCCCGCGAAGGCGGAGAACAGGACGAACGCGTCGAGGTCGAGATCGCGGGTGAGTTCGTGCAGGTGGACGGCAGCGTCGGCCTTGCCGGGCAGCACGGCGGCGAGGCGTTCGGCGGTAAGGCCGTCGAGCACGCCGTCGTCGAGGATCCCGGCGGTGTGGACGACCGCGGTCAGCGGCCCCGCGCCTGTGACGAGTTCCGCCAGCGCGGCCCTGTCGGCGACGTCGCAGGCCAGGATCGTGACCTCGGCGCCCAGCGCGCGAAGGTCCGCCGCCAGCTCGGCGGCGCCCGGAGCGTCCGGCCCCTGACGACCCGCGAGAACGAGCCTGTCGGCTCCGGCGGCCGCGGCCCAGCGGGCCACCTGCGAGCCGAGCGCGCCCGTGCCGCCGGTGATCAGGACCGTGCCACGGGGCTGCCACGACCGGTCGGTGCCCGTGGTCGCGGCGGCTCTGGTCAGCCTGCGGGCGAACACACCCGACGGCCGGATCGCGAGCTGGTCTTCGGTGCCGCCCAGCACGGCCAGTGTGTGTCGCAGCGTCTGTTCGTCGTCCTCGGCGGGCAGGTCGAGCAGCCCGCCCCAGCGGTCGGGGTGTTCCAACGCGGCCACGCGGCCGAGGCCCCAGAGCTGAGCCTCTTCCGGCCGGGCCACCCTGTCGGCCGGTGCGACGGACACCGCCTGCCGGGTGGCCGCCCAGAGCGGCGCTTCGAGTCCGGCGTCGCCGAGTGCCTGCAGGAGCACCAAGGTGCCCACACCGTCCATTCTGGACAGTACGCCGGTGAACCCGGCCAGATCCACGAGGCGGGCGGCCAGTTCCGCGCGGTCCGGCGTGCCGGTGAGGACCAGCGCCTCGGCGCGGTCGCCGAAAGCTTCCAGCAGCCGCGTGTCCTGGTGCGACTCGGGCAGCACCACCAGCCAGCGGCCGTCGGGATCGGCGGTGCCCGTGGGGGTCAGCGGCCGCCAGTCGACCTGGTAGGCCCAGGAGTCCGCCTCCGCTTCCTGCCGACGGCGGTGCCGCCACGCCGCCAGCGCGGGCAGCGCGGCTCGCAGTGGCTGGTCGGCGTCGACGGAGAACGTGGTGGCGATCGACTCGACGTCATCGCGTTCGACGGCCGCCCAGAACTCCGCGTCGAGCGGGTCGGCGACGACCTCGGTGATCGCCGGGTCGAACCAGTACCGCTCGTGCTGGAAGGCATAGGTGGGCAGTTCGACGCGGTTCCCGGTGACCAGTACGGTCCAGTCCACGTCGGCGCCCCGGGTGTGGAGCGCGCCCAGCGCGGTGATCGCGGTGCGGACCTCGGGCCGGTCGGCACGCAGGATCGGCGCGAACAGGGCTTCGGTGTCGGGCAGGCAACCTTGCGCCAGCCCGCTCAGCACCCCATCGGGACCCAGTTCCAGGAACGAAGTGACGCCCTGTGCGGCCAGCGTTCCCACTCCGTCGGCGAAACGCACCGCCTGACGCACGTGATCAAGCCAGTACCGCGGCGACGCCAAGTCCGCGGCGAGTCCACCGGACACAGTGGACACGATGGGAATCACCGGCTCATTGAACGTGATTCCGTTCAGTACCTCGGCGAACTCGGCGAGCATCGGCTCCATCAACGGCGAGTGGAACGCATGACTCACCTCAAGCCGCTTCGTCTTACGACCCCTCGCCGCAAACTCCCCCGCAATACGGGAAACCGCAGACTCGGCCCCCGAAATCACCACCGAATTCGGACCATTCACCGCCGCGATCCCGAACTCCGCCGTCGGCACGAACTCGTCCTCAGTCGCCTCAATCGCGACCATCACGCCACCAGCGGGCAACGCCTGCATCAACCGACCACGCGCCGACACCAACCTGCCCGCGTCTTCCAGAGAGAACACCCCAGCAACGTGAGCAGCAGCGATCTCACCAATGGAATGACCCAGCAAGAAGTCGGGACGCACGCCCCACGACTCAACAAGTCGATACAACGCAACCTCAAGAGCAAACAGAGCAGGCTGCGCGAACTCCGTACGGCCAAGATCACCCAACGGCGGCAGGAACTCACACGCCGCGTCAAAAGCCTCAGCGAAAACAGGGAACTCCGCATACAGCTCCGCCCCCATACCCAACCGCTGAGAACCCTGACCAGCGAACAGGAACGCCGACCGGCCACGGGAAACCGCCCCGGTGACCACGTCGGCCGAGGAGGTGCCTGCGGCCAGCGCGGTCAATCCGGCCGTCAGTTCGTCCCCGAGCACCACGGCGCGGTGCTCCAGCGCCGTGCGGGTCGTCACCAGCGAGAAGGCCACGTCGACGGGGTCCGCCCCACTGTCCACAACGGACAGCAGCCGGTCGGCCTGCGCCCGCAGGGCGGCCGGGGTCTTGCCGGACAGCACGAACGGCACCACCGGCGGCGCGACAGGCTCGACCCGCTCGGCGTCGTCCACCGGAGCCTGTTCCAGCACCGCGTGCGCGTTGGTCCCGCTGAAGCCGAAGGACGAGACCCCCGCCCGCCGCGGACGCCCGGTTTCCGGCCAGGACATGGCTTCGGTGAGCAGCTCCACCGAACCCGCCGTCCAGTCCACCCGCGACGACGGCGTGTCGGTGTGCAGCGACTTCGGCAGCACCCCGTGCCGCATCGCCATGACCATCTTGATCACCCCGGCCACCCCGGCGGCGGCCTGGGTGTGCCCGAGGTTCGACTTCACCGCACCCAGCCACAGCGGCCGCTCGCGGTCCTGGCCGTACGTCGCCAACAACGCCTGCGCCTCGATCGGGTCACCCAGCGCGGTCCCCGTGCCGTGCGCCTCCACGACGTCCACTTCGGACGGTGTGAGCGCGGCGTTGGCCAGCGCGGCCCGGATCACGCGGCGCTGCGAAGGTCCGTTCGGCGCGGTCAGCCCGTTGGAAGCGCCGTCCTGGTTCACCGCCGATCCCCGCACCACGGCCAGGACCCGGTGTCCGGCGCGGCGGGCGTCCGACAAGCGCTCCACCAGGAGTACACCGGCGCCCTCGCCCCAGCCAGTGCCGTCGGCGGCGTCGGCGAAGGGTTTGCAGCGGCCGTCCACCGCGAGGCCACGCTGACGACTGAAGTCCAGGAACGCCGCCGGGGTGGACATGATGGTGACTCCGGCGGCCAGCGCCAGGTCGCATTCGCCGTTGCGCAGCGCCTGCACCGCGAGGTGCAGGGCCACCAGCGAGGAGGAGCAGGCGGTGTCGACGGTGACCGCCGGACCTTCCAGCCCGAAGGTGTAGGCCACCCGGCCGGACAGCACCGCGGCCGCGTTCCCGGTGCCGAGGAAGCCTTCCAGCTCGTCCGGACCGTTCTCCAGCAACGAGACGTAGTCCTGGTTGTTGGTGCCGGCGAACACGCCGGTCCGGGTGCCCTTCACCGCGGGCAGGGCGATGCCCGCCCGTTCGAACGCCTCCCACGAGGTCTCCAGCAGCAGTCGCTGCTGCGGGTCCATCGCGAGCGCCTCACGCGGGGAAATTCCGAACAGTCCGGGGTCGAACTGTCCGGCGTCGTGGACGAACGCGCCTTCGCGGGCGTAGCTGGTGCCCGCGTGGTCGGGGTCCGGGTGGTACAGCTCGTCCAGCTTCCAGCCGCGGTCGGTGGGGAAGCCGCCGACCGCGTCGGTCCCGTCGGCGAGCAGCCGCCAGAGGTCCTCCGGCGAAGCGACCCCGCCGGGGTACCGGCAGGCCATGCCCACGATGGCGATCGGCTCCCGCGCGGCGTCCAGCAGGCGTTGGTTCTGTTCGCGCAGCCTGCCGGTCTCCTTGAGCGACGCCCTCAGCGCATCGACGACTTTTTCGGAAGGCGTACCCATCATCATCCCCATCTGGCTGTGTCAATCAGGAATTGCCGTCGAGCGCGATCTTCACCAGGTTGTCGAGATCCATCGAGTCGAGGAGATCCCCGTCCCCGGACTGGTCCGGCGAATCCGGGTCCGTCAGCCCGGCCAGTCGCAGCAACGTGCCGCTGAGCCCGGCCTCCCGCAGCGCGGCCGGCGAGATCAGGGCCAGCGCGCGGCGGAGCTGCCCGTCCTCGTCGGACTCGCCGGACTCGTCGCCGTCCCCGGCTATCTCCGCGGCCAGGTGCACGACGAGCGCGTCCGGGCTCGGGTGGTCGAACACGGTGCTGGCGGGCAACGGGACCCCGGCCGCCGCGGCGAGCCTGTCCCGCAGTTCCACCGCGGTGACCGAGTCCAGCCCGAGGTCGCGGAACGGGCGCGCGGGACCGATGTCGCCGCCGCCCGGCAGCTGGAGCACCGCCGCGGTCTCGGCGCAGACCAGGTCGAGCAGGGTGCGCCGGAGTTCGGCCGGGCTCATCCCGGCCAGCTCGTCCCGGCGCCCTGGCTCAGCGGCCGCGGCCGGTCCGGTGGCGGCCTCCGGCAGCGTGTCGAACAGCCGGGCAGGCCGGGCCGAGGTGAACACCGGCAGAAATCGTGACCAGTCGACGTCGGCGATGGTCACCGTGGCGTCCCCGGCGCCGACAGCCCCGGCCAGCGCGAGGAGCGCCCGCTCGGGCGCCAGCCCCGCCAGCCCGAGCCGCCGCAGCTGCTCGCCGCCCTCGCCGTCGGCCATGCCGCCTTCGGCCCAGGGGCCCCAGGCGATCGCGGTCCCCGGCAGCCCGTCGGCGCGTCGCTGCTCGATCACCGCGTCGAGCGCCGCGTTGGCGGCCGAGTAGCCGCTTTGCCCGGCGCTGCCCCAGATCCCGGCGATGGAGGAGAACACGACGAACGCGTCGAGGTCCCGATCGCGGGTGAGTTCGTGCAGGTGGACCGCACCGGCGACCTTGCCGTCGAGCACCTCGGCGAAGTCGGCCGCCGAGGTCTCGCCCAGCGGTGCCGAACGGGACACCCCTGCCGCGTGCACCACCGAGTCCGGCCCGGCGGGCAGGCTCTGGAGCAGGGCGGCGACGGCGTCGCGGTCGGCCACGTCGCAGGCGGCGACCGTGACCTCGGCGCCGAGTCCGCGCAGTTCCTCGGCGAGGTCCCCGGCACCGGGCGCGTCGGCGCCCCGCCTGCTGGTCAGCACCAGGTGACCGGCACCGTTGCGCGCCGCCCATCGAGCCACCCGCGCGCCCAGCGCGCCGGTGCCACCGGTGATCAGGACCGTGCCCGACGGCCGCCAAGCCGTGGCTCCCGCCGGTTTCACGGACCGGACGAGCCGCCGGGCGAACGTCCCGGTGGACCGTACGGCCACCTGGTCCTCGTCCCCGGTGAGCGCGTCCAGCACCCGCTCGGCGGCACGGTCGTCACAGTCGGCGGGAAGGTCGACGAGACCGCCCCACCGGTCGGGGAGCTCCAGCCCGGCCACGCGGCCAAGGCCCCAGGCCTGTGCCTGCGCGGGGTCGGCGAGCCTGTCGCCGCCGCCGGTGGTCACCGCTCCCTGGGTGAGCAGCCACAGCGGCGCGTCGAGCCCGGCCGTCCCGAGCGCTTGGATCAGGGCGAGGGCTTCCGTCGCCGCGTGTGCGCCCGCGGGCAGCAAGGCGGCGACACCGGTGTACTCGCTTCCCCAGCGGCCGGAGTCCGACGGCAGCGGAAGGGTCCGGACCTCGGCGCCGAGTGCCCGGCTCACCGCTTCGGCGGCCGGGTGGCCGTCGGCGGGCACCAGCAGCAACCAGGAACCGGTGACTCCCCCGCCCCGCCGTTCGGGCAGCCGTTGCCAGCTCACGCGATACCGCAGTCCGTCCACAACGGACTCGTCGCGCTGCTGCCGCCGCCACTCCGCTATCGCCGGGAGCACCGCGCTGAGCGGCTGGTCCACGTCGAGGCCTTCCGCCAAGGAACCGAGGTCTTGGCGTTCCACCGCCGCCCAGAACCGGCTGTCCACTTCGGACGATTGCTCCAGTGGGGTGGTGGCCGGGGCGTCGAGCCAGTACCGCTGCCGCTGGAAGGCGTAGGTCGGCAAGTCGACCCGGTTGGCCGGGCCGAAGTACGCGGCCCAGTCGACCTCCCCGCCGCTCGCCCACACCTTTCCCAGCGCACCGAGCGCCGCACGCGACTCGTCACGCTCGCCGCGCAGCACCGAGGCGAAAGCGGCCTCGGTCCCCTGCTCCGGCAGGCACTCACGGGCCATCGCGGAAAGCACCCCGTCCGGCCCGAGTTCGAGCCACGTCGTCACCCCGGCATCGGTGAGGAGGCCGACCCCGTCGGCGAACCGGACGGCCTGACGGACGTGCGCGGTCCAGTACGCGGGCTCGGAAAGTCCCGTGGCGAGCTCACCGGTCACGTTCGAAATGATCGGGATCCGCGGCTCCGCGAAGGTGAGCCCGCCGAGGACCTCGGCGAACTCCGCGAGCATCGGCTCCATCAAGGCCGAGTGGAACGCGTGGCTGACGGTCAGCCGCTTGGTCCGGCGGCCCTGTGCGGTGAAGCCGTCCGCCACCGCGAGCACCGCGGCTTCGGCGCCGGAGATCACCACCGAACGCGGCCCGTTGACCGCGGCGACGTCCACCGCGTCCGGTACGGCTTTCAGCTGCACCAGTACTTCGTCCTCGGTGGCCTCGACGGCCAGCATCGCGCCGCCGGACGGCAGCGCCTGCATGAGCGACCCGCGAGCCGCCACGAGCGTGGCCGCGTCCGCGAGCGAGAACACACCGGCGACGTGCGCGGCGGCGATCTCCCCGATGGAGTGCCCCAGCAGGAAGTCCGGGCGGACGCCCCAGGACTCGACCAGCCGGAACAACGCGACCTCGAGAGCGAACAGCGCCGCCTGGGTGAAACGGGTCTGGTCGAGCAGATCCGGTTCGTCTTCGAGCACCGACCGCAGCGACCGGCCGAGCTTCGGGTCGAGTTCCGCGCAGACGGCGTCGAAGGCTTCGGTGAACACCGGGAACTCGCGGTACAGCTGCGAACCCATTCCCTGGCGCTGAGCGCCCTGGCCGGTGAAGAGGAAGGCCAGCTTGCCGGTGTTCGCGGTCCCTTCCGCCACGCTTGCCAGTGCTTCCCCCGCCGCCACCGCGCCGAGCCCGGCGGCCGCGCTCGCGGCGTCCTCGATGAGCACCACCGCGCGGTGTTCGTGAGCGGCGCGGGATGCGGCGAGCGACCAGCCGAGGTCGACCGGGTTCGGGGCCGTGCCGGTGAGGACACGGGCCCGGAGCCTGTCCGCCTGGGCTCGCAGCGCGGGTACCGACTTGGCGGAGAGCACCCACGGCACCAGCGGCCGGTCCGCCGTCACCGCGGCGGGCGGCGCTTCCGGTGCTTCTTCGAGGACGGTGTGCGCGTTGGTCCCGCTGATCCCGAACGAGGAGACCGCCGCCCGGCGCGGGGTCCCGTTCCGGGTCCACGGCTGGGCTTCGGTGAGCAGTTCCACCGCGCCCGCCGACCAGTCCACATGCGGTGACGCCTGGTCGGCGTGCAGTGTCTTCGGCAGCACCCCGTGCCGCATCGCCATGACCATCTTGATGATGCCCGCGACGCCCGCCGCGGCCTGGGTGTGCCCGAGGTTCGACTTGACCGACCCCAGCCACAGTGGCCGGTCGCGGTCCTGCCCGTAGGCGGCCAGTAGGGCCTGCGCCTCGATCGGGTCGCCCAGCGAGGTTCCGGTGCCGTGCGCCTCCACGACGTCCACATCGGACGGTGCGAGGCCGGCCCCGGCCAGCGCCGCCTTGATCACCCGCTGCTGCGAGGGACCGTTGGGCGCGGTCAGCCCGTTGGACGCGCCGTCGGAGTTGACCGCGCTGCCCCGCACGATCGCGAGTACGGAGTGTCCGTGCCGCCGGGCGTCGGAAAGCCTTTCTACGACCAGCATTCCGGCGCCTTCGCCCCAGCTCGTGCCGTCGGCGTCGGCCGAGAACGGCTTGCAGCGCCCGTTCGCGGCCAGCCCGCGCTGGCGGCTGAAGTCGATGAAGGCCGCAGGGGTGGCCATCACGGTCACGCCACCGGCCAGCGCCAGGTCGCATTCGCCGGTGCGGAGGGACTGCATGGCCAGGTGCAAGGCCACCAATGAAGACGAGCACGCGGTGTCCACGGTGACGGCGGGGCCTTCCAGCCCGAGGGTGTAGGCGATGCGACCGGACACGATGGACGCCGCGTTGCCGGTCAGCGCGTGTGCCTCGGTCTCCGCCGACGCGTTCTGCAGGACACTGGCGTAGTCCTGGCCCATCGTCCCGGCGAAGACGCCGGTGGCGGTGCCGCGCAGGGCGGTGGCGTCCAGTCCGGCGCGTTCGAAGGCCTCCCACGCGGTCTCCAGCAGCAGCCGCTGCTGGGGGTCCATCGCCAGCGCCTCGCGGGGCGAGATGCCGAAGAACCCGGGGTCGAACTCCGTGGCGTCGTGCAGGAACCCGCCCTCGACGGTGTAGGTCGTGCCCTCGTGGGCGGGGTCCGGGTGGTACAGCGCCTTGGCGTCCCAGCCGCGGTCGGCCGGGAACTCCGAAATCGCGTCGCGGCCCTGGAGCAGCAGATCCCAGAACTCCTCCGGCGAATTCGCTCCGCCGGGGAAACGGCAGGCCATGCCGACGATGACGATCGGGTCGTCCGTGACCGCCTGCCGCCGCACCGGTGCGGCGGCGAGGGCGGGCTGGGTGCCGAGCAGTTCGGTGCGCAGGTACGTCCCGAGCACCGCCGGGCTGGGGTAGTCGAAGATCAGCGTGGCCGGCAGTTTCGCGCCGATCGCGGAAGCCAGCCGGTTGCGCAGTTCGACCGAGGTCAGCGAGTCGAAACCGAGGTCCTTGAACGCCTGCAGCGGTTCGATGCGGTCCGCCGAGGCATACCCGAGCACGATCGCCGCGTTGGCCCGCACCAGGTCGGTGAGCCGCTTGTCCTGTTCCGCCGGGGAGAGCCCGGAAAGCTCGCCCACCAGGGAACTGCCGTCGCCCGCCTTACCGGAGGCGGCGCGCCGGGCAGACGGCCGGGCGAGTCCCCGGAGCAGCGCCGGTACGGCCGTGTCTCGCAGGGAGGCCGGGTCGAGCGGTGCGGGGACCAGCAGAGACGCGGCCCGCGCACGGGCGGCGTCGAACAGGGCAAGCCCCTGTTCCGGACGGATCGCGGCGCTGCCGGACCGGGCGGTGCGGGCGCGGTCGGCGACACCGAGGGTCGCCCCCATGCCGCCGTTTTCCTGATCCCACAGGCCCCACGCCAGCGACAACCCCGGCAAACCGTGTGCCCGGCGGTGAGCGGCCAGAGCATCCAGGAAGACATTCGCCGCCGAGTAGTTCGCCTGACCGGGATTGCCGAACACTCCCGATGCCGACGAGAACACCACGAACTCGGCCAGATCGCTGTCTTTCGTCAACTCGTGAAGATTCCATGCCGCGCCCGCCTTCGGACTCAGCACCCCGGCGACGCGGTCGGCAGTCAAGGACTCCACGACCCCGTCGTCCAGCACGCCCGCGGTGTGCACCACCGCCGTCAAGTCCACAGTGGACAACATTTCAGCCAACGCGTCACGATCCGCCACGTCACACGCGACCACCGAAACCTCGGCACCCAGACCGGTCAGCTCATCAACCAACGCATCCGCACCCGGAGCCGCCACACCACGACGGCTCACCAGCAACAGTTTCCGCGCACCCTGACCGACCAGGTGCCGGGCCACCAGTGCGCCCAGATTCCCGGTACCGCCGGTGATCAACACCGTTCCCGCCGGATCAAGCGGCCGCGGCACGCTCAGTACGACCTTGCCCACGTGCTTCGCCTGCGACATGAACCGGAAAGCCTCCGGCGCCTGCCGCACATCCCACACCCGAGAAGGCAAGGGAGACAACGCACCGGCCTCGAACAACCCGACCAGCTCGGTCAACATCTCACCGATCCGCACCGGACCGGCCTCGATCAGGTCAAAGGCCCGATAGACAACACCGGGGAACTCGGCCGCGACCTCGCCCGGCTCACGAACGTCGGTCTTGCCCATCTCCACGAACCGGCCGCCACGCGGCAACAACCGCAGCGACGCGTCGACGAACTCACCGGCCAGCGCGTCGAGGACCACATCCACACCACGACCTTCGGACGCAGCAAGGAACTTCGCCTCGAAGCCGGTGTCCCGTGACGACGCGACGTGGTCGTCGGCCACACCCAGCGCACGAACCGCGTCCCACTTACCCGCACTCGCCGTCGCGAAGACCTCGGCACCCCAGTGCCGGGCCAGCTGCACCGCGGCCATGCCCACCCCGCCAGCCGCCGCGTGCACCAGCACCGCGTCCCCCGACCTGACGTCGGCCAGATCACGCAAAGCGTAGAACGCGGTGAGGAAGACCAGCGGCACCGAAGCAGCGTCCACAAAGGACCATCCGGCCGGAATCCTGGCCAGCATCCGGGAGTCGGCCACCGCCACCGGGCCGAAGGACGCCGAGATCAGGCCGAGCACGCGATCGCCCGGAGTCAGCCCGGTGACCTTCGCACCGACCTCCAGAACCACCCCGGCGCCTTCCATGCCCATGAGACCGGCGTCGCCGGGATACATGCCCAGCGCGTTCAGCACGTCACGGAAGTTCACCCCCGCGGCCCGCATGGCGACGCGCACTTCGAGTTCGCCCAACGGTTCCCGCGCGGCAGGCCAAGGCAGCAGGCTGAGGTTCCCCAGCGTGCCCTTGCCGACGCTGTCGAGGCGCCAAGGTCCGTCCGCGGGCGCCGCCAGCTCGGCGGTCCGGGAAACGCGGGCAAGGCGTGGCACGAAAAGCTCGCCGCCCCGCACCGCGATCTCCGGCTCGCCGGAGATCGACAGCGCCAGCCCGAGGGACCGCGGGTCTTCGTCGACGTCCACCACCAGCACGCGGCCGGGGTGCTCGGACTGGACACTGCGCAGCAGGCCGTGGACCGCGGCGGCGGGGAGGTCGCGAACATCCTCGCTCGCACTTGTCGCGACCGCGCCGCGCGTCCGAACCACCAGCAGCGAGTCCTCGAAAGCCTTGTCGCGCAACCACTCTTGGACGAGTTCGAGCGTCGACGAAGTCAGTTCACCCGCGGCCGCGCCGTCGGCCGCACAGTCGACCACCACGATCGGGGGCACTTCGCCGTTCAGTTCCGCGAGGTCCGCGAGCACCGTCACCTCGGTGTCCACGGCAGGTCCGGCCGGGAGCGCGACCCAGTCGACCGTCCACAAAGTGTCCGCCGGGATCGCCGAGTCCCGTACCGAATCGGCGGTCACCGCGCGCAGGGCCAACGAGCCGACTTCGGCGACCGGTGCCCCTTCGGCATCGGCGACCAGCACCGACACCGCGTCCGGCCCGGCCGGGCTGAGCTTGACCCGTACGGCCGTGGCCGAGGTGGCGTGCAGCGCCACGTCGCTCCACACGAACGGCAGGAAACCCGCGCCCGCGTCGGAGACGAACCCGCCGAACCCGATTCCGTGCAACGCGGCGTCGAGCAGCGCGGGATGCAGACCACACCGGGCCGCCTCGGAATGCTCTTCCGACGGCAGCTCGACCTCGGTGTAGACGTCGTCCCCGAGCGTCCACACGGCACGCAGGCCGCGGAAAGCCGGGCCGTAGCGGAAGCCCTCGCCGAAACTTTCGTAGAACTCACCGAGCCCGGCCGGTACCGCGCCGGGCGGCGGCCACTCGGTCAGCGCGCCCGGCTGCTCTGTCGATAGCGCGGCGACCAGCGTGCCGAGGGCGTGCTGAGTCCACTCCTCCCCGTCGGCGTCGCGACGTGAGTAGATCGCGATTTCCCGGCCGGTCCCTTCGTCTGCCGGGCGCAGGACCACCTGGAGCCGCACCCCGCCGGTCTCCGGCAGGACGAGCGGCGCCGACAGCGTGAGCTCGGCGAGCCGGTCGTATCCGGTCCGTTTCCCGGCCTGCAGCGCCAGTTCGACGAACGCGGTCCCCGGCAGGAGCACCCTGTCACGGACCACGTGGTCGGCCAGCCAGCCGTGGGTGGCCAGCGCGAGACGTCCGGTGAGGACCAGTTCGCCGTCCGCGACCTCCACCGCCGCCCCGAGCAGCGGGTGGTCGGCGCTGCCGAGCCCGGCCGCCGTGAGGTCGCCGTGCCCGCCCATGCCCTTCGGCCAGAAGTGTTCGTGCTGGAAAGCGTAGGTGGGCAGTTCGACCCGGTTGCCGGTGAGCAGCGCTGTCCAGTCCACCGCGATCCCGCGGGTGTGCACCGCGCTCACCATGCCCAGCGCCGAACGCACTTCGGGCCGGTCCGCGCGCAGCACCGGCACGAACAGGCTTTCCGTGTCGGGCAGGGCCCGCTGGGCGAGTCCGCTCAACACCCCGTCGGGGCCCAGTTCGACGAAGGTGGTCACGCCCTGGGCGGCCAGTTCCCCTACACCGTCGGCGAACCGCACGGCGGCGCGGACGTGCTCCAGCCAGTACCCGGGTGAGGCGAGTTCGGTGGAGACGGCCCCCGTCACGGTGGACACCAGCGGAATCGCCGGTTCGTGGTAGGTCAGGGTGGCGAGCACTTCGGCGAACCCGGCGAGCATGGGCTCCATCAACGGCGAGTGGAACGCGTGGCTGACCGCGAGCCGCTTCGTCTTGCGGCCCTTGGCCGCGAACTCCGCCGCGATCCGGCACACCACGTCCTCGGCGCCCGAGAGGACCACCGAATCGGGACCGTTCACCGCGGCGACCCCGAACTCGCCGTCCGGTTCGAACTCGTCCTCGGTCGCTTCGACCGCCACCATCGCCCCGCCGTCGGGCAGCGCCTGCATCAGCCGTCCGCGGGCGGTGATCAGTTTGCCCGCGTCCGCCAGGGAGAACACGCCCGCGACGTGGGCCGCCGCGACCTCGCCGATCGAATGCCCCAGCAGGAAGTCGGCCCGGATCCCCCAGGATTCGGCCAGCCGGTACAGCGCGACCTCGATCGCGAACAGGGCGGGCTGGGAGAATTCCGTCCGGTTCAACGCTTCGGCGTCGCCTGCCACGACCTCACGCAGCCCCGAAGGCAAGTGGGCGCAGGCAGCGTCGTACGCCTCGGCGAACACCGGGAACTCCGCGTACAGCTCGCGTCCCATGGCCACCCGCTGGGCGCCCTGGCCGCTGAACAGGAACGCGAGCTTGCCCCGTACTGGCGTCCCGGCCACCACAGCGGCCGAGGACTCGCCGTCGGCCAGCGCGGTCAGCGACCGCAGCAGTTCGTCCTTGTCCTCGCCCAGCAAGACCGCGCGGTGCTCAAGCGAGGCCCGGGTCGTCGCCAGCGAGAACGCGACATCGGCCAAGTCCGTCGGAGAGTCCACAAAGGAGCGCAGCCGCGTCGCCTGTGCTCGCAGCCCGTCAGCGGTCTTCGCCGAGAGAACCCAGGGCAGTACCGACGGTGCGGCGGTCTGCCGGGCCGGAGCCTCGTCGGGCGCCTGCTCGATGATGGTGTGCGCGTTGGTCCCGCTGATGCCGAACGAGGAGATCCCCGCCCGTCGCGGACGCCCGGCCGACGGCCAGGCCTTGGCCTCGGTGAGCAGTTCCACCGACCCGGCCGACCAGTCGACCTGCGACGAGGGCGAGTCCACGTGCAACGACTTCGGCAGCACACCGTGCCGCATCGCCAGCACCATCTTGATCACGCCCGCGACCCCGGCCGCGGCCTGCGTGTGCCCCAGGTTCGACTTCACCGACCCCAGCCACAACGGTTCGTCCCGGTCCTGGCCGTAGGTCGCCAGCAGCGCCTGCGCCTCGATCGGGTCGCCCAGCGCGGTGCCCGTGCCGTGCGCCTCGACAACGTCCACATCGGACGGTGAAAGGCCGGCGCTCGCCAGCGCCGCCCGGATGACCCGCTGCTGCGAAGGACCGTTCGGCGCGGTCAAGCCGTTCGAGGCGCCGTCGGAGTTCACCGCGCTGCCTCGCACCACCGCGAGCACGGGGTGGCCGAGCCGCCGGGCGTCCGACAACCGTTCTACCAGCAGCACTCCGGCGCCCTCGCCCCAGCCTGTGCCGTCCGCGGCCTCGGCGAAGGGCTTGCACCGGCCGTCGGCGGCGAGACCGCGCTGACGGCTGAATTCGACGAACGTCGCCGGGGTGGCCATCACCGTGACGCCCCCGGCCAGCGCGAGATCGCATTCGCCCTGCCGGAGCGACTGGGCCGCCAGGTGCAACGCGACCAGCGAGGACGAACAAGCGGTGTCGACGGTGACCGCGGGGCCTTCCAGCCCCAGGACGTAGGCGATCCGGCCCGAGACCACCGCACCCGCCGTGCCGGTGAGGACGTGCATCTCCGTTTCCGCCGGCGCGTTCTTCAGCACGTTCGCGTAGTCGGACCCACCCGCACCCGCGAACACACCGGTGGCGGAGCCGCGCAAGGACAGGGGGTCGATACCCGCCCTCTCCAGCGCCTCCCACGAGGTCTCCAGCAACAGCCGCTGCTGCGGGTCCATCGCGAGCGCTTCACGCGGGGAAATCCCGAAGAACGCGGGGTCGAAGTCGGCGGCGCCGGCCACGAAGCCGCCGTCGACGGTGTACATCGTCCCGGCTTTGTCCGGGTCGGCGTCGTAGAGCCGGTCGATGTCCCAGCCGCGGTCGGCGGGCATGGGGCCGATCGCGTCGGCACCGTCTTCGAGCAGCCGCCACAGCCCGTCCGGGCCGTCGATGCCGCCCGGCAGACGGCAGGCCATGCCGACAATGGCGATCGGTTCGTCGGTCACCCCGGCGGTGGTGCGGACCGGTGCGGCGGTTCCCGCGGCGCCACCACGCAACTCTTCGTCGAGGAAGCGGCCGAGCACGATCGGCGCCGGGTAGTCGAAGACCAGGGTCGCCGGTAGCTTCAGGCCTGTCGCGGCACCGAGCCGGTTGCGCAGTTCGATCGCGGTCAGCGAGTCGAAGCCGAGTTCCTTGAACGCGCGGCCGGGATCGACGCTGTCGGCCGAACGGTGCGCGAGCACCACCGCGGCCTCGGCGCGGACCAGATCCACCAGCGCCTGCTCACGGTCCACATCGGACAGTCCGGCCAGCCTTCGGACGAGCTCACCGCCCTGTGCCGTCGCCGCGGCCGAAGCGGTCCGCCGGAAACCGGCGGACACCAGGCCGCGCAGCAACACCGGGAGAGTGCCCGCGCGGGCCTCGGCACGGAGTGCGGCCAGATCGAGTGGCGCGGGCACGAGCGTCGCGTGGGGACCGCCGCGGCCGACGTCGAACAACGCGAGCCCCTGCTCGCTCGACAAGGCCGTGCTGCCGCCGCGTTCCAGCCGGGCGCGGTCGGTCTCACCGAGTCCCGCGGTCATCCCGCTGGCTTCCGCCCACAGCCCCCACGCCAGTGCGGCGGCGGGCAGGCCGGTGGCGCGGCGCTGCTCGGCCAGCGCGTCGAGGCAGGCGTTGGCCGCCGCGTAGGCGCCCTGCCCCGGGCTGCCGAAAACCCCGGCACCGGAGGAAAAGAGCACGAATTCGGCGAGGTCGAGGTGTCGGGTCAGCCGGTGCAGCACGAGGGCCGCGTCCGCCTTGGGCCGCAGCACCGCGGTGAGCCTGTCGTCGTCGAGCGACGGGATGATCCCGTCGTCGAGGACCCCCGCCGCGTGGACCACGGCGGTGAGCGGGTGCCCGGCCGGGATCTCCGCCAGGAGCGTGCCCAGCTGGTCGGGGTCCGCGACGTCGCACGCCGCGATACGGACTTGTGCGCCGAGTTCGGTCAGCTCGGCTTCCAGCGCGGGGGCGCGGCCGGTGCGGCTCGCCAGCAGCAGATGTCGCACGCCGTGCTCGGTGACCAGATGCCGGGCGACCAGCCCGCCGAGCGTGCCGGTGCCGCCGGTGATCAGGACGGTGCCCTGCTCGTCGAGCGGGCGCGGCACCGTGAGCACCACCTTGCCGATGTGCTTGGCCTGGGAAACGAACCGGAACGCCTCCGCGCCCCGGCGGACGTCCCAGGTGCGGATCGGCAGGAAGTCGAGCGCGCCCGCGTCGAACAGGGCCAGCACCTCGCCAAGCATCTCGCCGATCCGCCGCGGACCGGCGTCGCCGAGGTCGAATGCCTGGTAGCGCACGCCTTCGTGGGCGGCGGCGACCGCTTCGGGTTCGCGGACGTCGGTTTTGCCCATCTCCAGGAACCGGCCACCGCGCGGCTGCAGGCGCAGCGACGCGTCGACGAACTCGTTCGCGAGCGCGTTCAGTACGACGTCCACCCCGCGGCCGCCGGTGGCCGCGAGGAACTTGTCCGCGAAGTCGAGGTCCCGGGAGGAGGCGAGGTGGTCGTCGTCGATGCCGAGACCCCGCAGAACCGGCTGCTTGGCGGCGCTCGCGGTGCCGAAGACCTCGATGCCCCAATGCCGCGCCAGCTGCACGGCGGCCATGCCGACACCGCCCGCCGCCGCGTGCACCAGCAGCGATTCCCCCGCGCGCAGACCGGCGAGGTCCCGCAGCGCGTAGAAGGCGGTGAGGAACACGACCGGGACCGAAGCCGCCTCGGTGAAGCTCCAGTGCTCGGGCATGCGCACGACCGTGCGGGCGTCGGTGACCGCGAGCGGGCCGAAACCGCCGGGCAGCAGCCCGAGCACCCTGTCGCCGACAGCGAGCCCGGTGACCGCCGAGCCGAGTTCGGTGACGACCCCGGCGCCTTCGACGCCGATGAGCCCGGCGTCACCGGGGTACATGCCGAGCGCGTTGAGCACGTCACGGAAGTTCAGGCCCGCCGCGCGGACCGAAACCCGGACCTCCCCCGGCGCCAGCGGCGCGGCGGCCTCGGGGCACGGCAGCAGGGCGAGCTCGGCCAGGGTGGTCTTCCGGCGGCTCTCCAGTCGCCACGGACCGGCTGGCGGCACGGCCGGCGGCTCGGCCCTGACCAGCCTCGCGCCGAACAACTTCCCGTCGCGGACAGCCACCTCGGGTTCGCCGGAGGACAACGCGGCCACGACGGACGCGTGGCCGTCGTCCGCGTCGATCTGCACGACCCGGCCGGGATTCTCCTCGCGGACCGAGCGCAGCAGTCCCCAGACGGCCGCGGCGGCGGGCTCCGGCGCGGCGTCCTCGCCGGTGGTCACCGCGTTGCCGGTGAGCAGGACGAACCGGGTGTCCGCCAGCGCTTCCTCGGCGAGCCAGTCCTGGACCAGCCGCAGCATCCGGCCGACCTGCCCGGCGAGGTCCGCCGTCGTCGCGGTGAACGGGACCACCGCGTAGCCGGGCAGCCCGTCCCGGGCCGCCAGTTCCGCGAAACCGGTGAAGTCGTCGCCGAACACGGCGACGGACGGCTGCGCATCCCCGGCGGGAATCGGGTGCCAGTCCAGCCGGAACAGACTGTCGCGATGCCGGTCGGTCGGCGCGTCGGCGGCCAGCGGGCGCAAGGTGAGAGAGCCGATCTCGGCGACCGGTTCGCCGGCTCCGTCCGCGACCAGCACGGCGACGGCGTCGGTCCCGGCCGGGCTCAGCCGGACCCGCAGCGAAGCGGCGGCCACCGCGTGGACCACGACGTCGGTCCAGGCGAAGGGGAGTTTGCCCGCGGTGCCACCGGGGATCAGGTCGCCGAACGCGAGCGCGTGCAGCGCGGCGTCCAGCAGGGCCGGATGGACCGCGAACCGGTCCGCGTCCGCCTTGGCTTCGGACGGCAGTTCGACCTCGGCGAACACGTCGTCGCCGAGCCGCCAGACGGCCCGCAACCCCTGGAACGGGGGCTCGTAGGCGAATCCCTGGCGCGCGGCATCCGCGTAGAAGTCGCCGAGGTCGACAGGCTCGGCTTCCGGCGGGGGCCAGGTGGCGAGGGTATCGGCCGTCCGACGGGGGCCTGAGCTGAGGGAACCCGCCGCGTGCCGGGTCCAGGCGGCGTCCGGATCGTCCTCGGGCTGGGAGAACAGGCCGAGTTCACGGCGTCCGTGCTCGTCCCGGCCGCCGATCGACACCTGCAGCCGGGTGCCGCCGGTTTCCGGCAGGTAGAGCGGTGCCTCGATGATCAGCTCGTCGACCTGGTCGCAGCCTGCCCGGTCGCCTGCCTGGACGGCGAGTTCCACGAACGCGGTGCCGGGCACCAGTACCCGCCCGTGCACCGCGTGCCCGGCGAGCCAGGGATGGGTGGCGAGGGACAGGCGTCCGGTGAGGACGGTCTCCTCACCGGCGGCGAGTTCGATCACGGCACCGAGCAGCGGATGCTCGGTCGCGGCGAGCCCGAGCCCGGTCGCGGCGGACCGCTGGTTTGACGCGGCCGGGGCGTCGAACCAGTACCGGTCGTGCTGGAAGGCATAGGTGGGCAGCCCGATCCGGCGACCGCTGACCAGCGCGGTCCAGTCCACCGGGACGCCGCGGGTGTGCAGTGCGGCCAGCGTGGTGATCGCGGTGCGCACCTCGGGTCGATCGGCCCGCAGGAACGGCACTAGAAGGGCTTCAGTGTCGGAGAGGCAGCCTTGGGCCATCGCCGTCAGCACGCCGTCGGGTCCGATTTCGGCGAACCGGGTCACGCCCTGTGCCGCCAACGTTCGGACGCCGTCGGCGAAACGCACCGCCTGACGCACATGATCAAGCCAGTACCGCGGTGACGCCAAGTCCGCGGCGAGCCCACCGGACACAGTGGACACCACCGGAATCACGGCCTCATTGAACGTGATCCCGGTGAGGACTTCGGCGAACTCGGCGAGCATCGGTTCCATCAACGGCGAGTGGAACGCATGACTCACCTCAAGCCGCTTCGTCTTACGACCCTTGGCCGCGAACTCTTCAGCAAGAGCGACAACCGCAGACTCGGCACCCGAAATCACCACCGAATTCGGACCATTCACCGCCGCGATCCCGAACTCCGCCGTCGGCACGAACTCGTCCTCAGTCGCCTCGATAGCAACCATCACGCCACCAGCGGGCAACGCCTGCATCAACCGGCCACGAGCGGACACCAGCTTGCCCGCGTCCTCCAGGGAGAACACCCCAGCGACATGCGCGGCCGCGATCTCACCAATGGAATGACCCAGCAGGAAATCAGGACGCACTCCCCACGACTCGACAAGTCGATACAACGCAACCTCAAGAGCGAACAACGCAGGCTGCGCGAACTCCGTACGGCCAAGATCACCTAACGGCGGCAGAAACTCGCATGCCGCATCAAAAGCTTCAGCGAAAACAGGGAACTCCGCATACAGCTCCGCCCCCATACCCAACCGCTGCGAACCCTGACCAGCGAACAAAAACGCGGTCTTGCCGCGCGTCGCGATACCGGTCACCACGTCCGGTGACGTCGTCCCCTCGGCCAGGGCCGTGATCGCGGCGAGGAGATCCTCGTGGCCTTCGCCCAGTACGACCGCTCGGTGTTCCAGCGACGACCGGGTGGTCGCCAGCGAGAACGCCACGTCGGCGACGTCCGCCGACGGGCCGACGGCCTGCCTCAGCAGTCCGGCCTGGTCCCTCAGCGCCTCCGGCGTTTTGGCCGAAAGCACCCACGGAACCACCGCCGGGCCGTTCGGCGAGAGATCCGCGGACTCGACCTCCGGCGCCTGTTCGAGTACGACGTGGGCGTTGGTCCCGCTCATGCCGAACGACGAGACACCGGCGCGGCGGGGCTGCCCGGTCTCCGGCCACGGCCTGGCTTCGGTCAGCACCGAGACCGCGCCCGCGGTCCAGTCCACTTGGGACGTCGGCGCGCTGACATGCAGCGTCTTCGGTAGTACACCGTGCCGCATGGCCATGATCATCTTGATCACGCCCGCGGCACCGGCGGCCGCCTGCGTGTGGCCGATATTGGACTTCACCGAGCCCAGCCACAGCGGTGCCGCCCGATCCTGCCCGTACGCCGCGATCAGCGCCTGCGCCTCGATCGGGTCGCCAAGAGAGGTACCCGTGCCGTGCGCCTCGACAGCGTCCACATCGGACGGTTTGAGACCGGCGCTGTCGAGCGCGGCGCGGATGACCCGCTGCTGGGAAGGGCCGTTGGGGGCGGTGAGCCCGCTGCTGGCGCCGTCGGAGTTGACAGCGGTGCCGCGGACCACGGCGAGTACGGTGTGCCCGTTGCGCCTGGCGTCGGAGAGCCGTTCCACCAGGAACATGCCGACGCCTTCGCTCATGCTGGTGCCGTCGGCGCCTTCACCGAACGCCTTGCAGCGCGCGTCGGTGGCGAGCCCGCGCTGACGGCTGAAATCCTGGAACGTGGCCGGACTGGGCATGACGGTGACCCCGCCCGCCAGTGCCAGATCGCATTCGCCCGCCCGCAGCGCACGGACAGCCAGGTGCAGCGTGACCAGCGACGAGGAGCACGCGGTGTCCACGGTCAGGGTGGGGCCTTCGAGGCCGAGGGTGTAGGCGATCCGGCCGGAGGCCATGCTGCCGACGTTGCCGTTGCCGACGTAACCCTCGAGATCGGCGGGGAGCTCGGCGCCGGAGAACCGGCTCAGGTAGTCGAAGTAGGCGACGCCGGAGAACACGCCTGTCCGGCTGCCGCGCAGTGACGCGGGCACGATCCCGGCGTGTTCGAGCACCTCCCAGGAAACCTCGAGCAGCAGCCGCTGCTGGGGGTCCATCGCCAGCGCCTCACGCGGCGAGATACCGAAGAACCCGGCATCGAAATCGGCGGCGTCGGGCAGGAACCCGCCTTCGCGGACGTAGCTGGTGCCCGGCCGGTCGGGGTCCTCGTCGTAGAGCGCCTCGAGATCCCAGCCGCGATCGGCGGGGAAGGGGCCGATCGCGTCACCACCGGCGCGGACCAGCTCCCAGAGGTCCTCGGCGGAGCGCACCTCGCCGGGGAACCGGCAGCCGATGCCCACGATCGCGATCGGCTCGTTCTCCGACTCTTCGGCCGACTGCAGCCGCTGGCGCGTTTGCGCCAGCTCCGCTGTCACACGTTTGAGGTAGTCCCGAAGCTTCTGCTCATTGCTCACTCAACACCACCTCTTCACGACGAACCACCCACGCGCGCGGCCCGCGCGAAAACCCCGCAGCCTGACCGCGTCCGCGGGAATCCGCGAAACAAAGAATTGCCCGTACACGCACGTTTCCCCAGAATTCCCGCTGAGAATATTTGCGCCGAAGAGGGACCGACAACCCCTAACCGCCCCCTAGCACCGCGAGGAACCGCGAACACGCGAGTTCCGCCTCCAATCACGCGAGTTCCGCTCCCAGTCACGCGAGTTCCGCCTCTGGACACGTGTGTCCCGCGCCCAGGCACCTCACGGTGGAGCCGGTGTCGTGAAGGCCTCCTTCCCTACGCTCAAGGTAGGGAAGGAGGCCTTCACGGATCTGCTACCCGCGGAATCCGGCTAGCAGGGGCAGACCCGGTAATAGACGGTGTAGGTCGCCGGTTGCTCGGGTGCCTTGATGATGCGGCTCGCCCCGGCGCCGTCGCCCCACTTGTCGAACACCAGCTCGTACGGTGGGATCTCGATCTTGCCGGCGGCGCTGACCGAGAGCGCGGTGCCGACGATGACCTTCACCGTCGAGTCCGTCACCACGCCGTAGTTGCCGACGGTGACCCCGATGCCCGGCGGGTCGGATTTGAACGTGACGTCCACGGTCTGCGGCTGCAGCTCGATGGTCTTGGTGCTGACGTTGCCGTCGGAGTCGGTGGCGGTGAGCGTCAGCTCGAGGTGCGACGGGTAGGGGTGGTCGGGCGCGGCGAACTCACCCGAGGCCGTGCCCGGGAACGTCTCGATGTCGTGGCTGTGGCAGTGGCCGTCCCCGGCGCAGTGCCGCATGGTCAGCTTCCAGTCCAGCGCCGAGGCGGGCAACGGGCCGTCCTGGGCGTCGGAAGCCCCACCGGAGAAGGAGATCCGCTGGCCGACCTGCCAGGTGAGCGTGGGAGCCGGCGTGGTGATCACCGGGACCGGCTCGGGCGGCGGAGCGTTGTCCACCACCACGTCGACCTTGGCCGTCGAGCTCTTGCCGCCAGGGTCGGTGACCTTGAGCGCCGGGCGCACGAACTGCTTCTTCAGGTAAAGCCAGCTCGCCACCGGCCCCGTCCGGTCGTCGAACTGGCCGTCGCCGTCCAGGTCCCATTCGTACCGGAGGCGCGCGCCTTCGGGGTCGGTGGAGCCGCGGCCGTCGAACCGCACGAACAGCGGGGACCGCCCGGCGGTCGGCTTGGCCTTGATCACGGCCTGCGGCGCGACGTTCGGGTCGTTGTCGTAGCTGATCCGGCGCAGCTCGCCGGTGTCGACCGAGACGTAGTACAGGCTGCCGCCTGGCCCGAACGCCAGCTGCACCGGCACCCCGAGACCGCTGGCGAAGGTGGTCACCTTGGCCGGATCCGGTGCGCCCTGCGCGTCCTTGCCCATCACCCAGATGCAGCCGCGGGTGCTGTCGCTGAAGAACAGCGAATTCCGGTACGGCTCAGGAAGGGTCTGGCCGTCGGCGAAAGCGAACCCGGACAACGACGCACCGCTGGTGTTGGGGCAGGTGTCGTCCGGCGAAACCTTGGCACCGCCGGCGTACTGCAGAACCGGCTTCTGATCGCCGCCCTCCGCGTAGAGGGAGTCGCACAGCTTCAGCCCGGCGGCCTTCCAGCCGGGATGCGGATCCTTGCCCTCGAAGCAGGGCCAGCCCATGTTGGGCGCCTTCGCCGGGTCCGGGGTGAACCGGTTGATCTCGTCCGCCAGCGTCTCGCCGACGTCGCCGAGCCAGACCTCACCCGTCTGCGGGCGCACGGTGAACCGGAACGGGTTGCGCATGCCGTAGGCCACGATCCGGCGCGCGTTCTCGTCGGCGCTCGACGCGTACGGGTTGCCGGGCACGCCCTGGCCGGTCAGCGGGTCGACGCGGATCACGGTGCCGTTGAGCACCATCGGCTCGCCGCCGGGGCGGCGCGGTGACTGCGAGCGCAGCGAACCGCCACGGGCGTCCGGAATGGTCAGGTTGGTGCCCGCGCCGCCCGGTGGGTCGGCACACGGGTTCTTCTGCTGGCCGTAGTCGACGAAGTTGAAGCTGGCGCCTTCACCGGCGCTGGCGTACAGCAGGCCGTCGGGACCGAAGGCGATCGTGTCCGCGGTGTGGCTGGGGTACTGCTGGCACCAGCCGCTGACGAGCGTCTCCGGCGCACCGGCGATCCCGTCTGCGCCCATCGTGAGCTTGACGATGCGGTTGGTCACCACGCAGCCGTCCTCGGTGTACCCGGGCGGCGACGGGCACTTGTCGTTCCACTTCGGCGCGGTCTCCCCCGGCGGCGCGTCGTAGGTGTAGAGCGCGTAGACGTAGGGCTGTTGCGGGAACTTCGGGTGCACGGCCAGGCCGATCAGGCCGCGGTCCCAGCCGTCGAACACCTCGGTCCGCAGATCGGCGAAGACCTTGCCTGTCGCGGCATCGACGGAATCCCGGACCCGGATGATCCCCGACTTCTCCGCGATGAAGGTCTTGCCGTCCGGCGCGAACGCCACCGCGGTCGGCTCGGTGAGGCCCGAAACCACGGTCTGCTGGGCGAATCCCGGCGGCAGCTTGCTCGGGGGGTCGTGCTGGGCCTCGGCCGGGCGCAGCACCGATTCGTCGGGCTGGCGCGCCGGGACCGGCGGCGCCGCCTGAGCGGTCTGGCCGCCGACGCCGGAGACCAGCGTGGTCCCGAGCAGCGCCGCGACCAGCAGCGCGGACGGCCGCAATCGCCGTCGTGTCATCTTTCGCATCACATTCAGCCTCGATCTGTTCGGTTGCCGAACTCACGCCTTGAGCTCGTTGTCGATGAAGTCGAAGATCTCGTCGTCGGAGGCGGCGTCGATCTTTTCGGTGAGTCCGCCGCCCGCCGTCGTGCCGCCGCCGTACCGGGCGGCCAGCGCGGTGAGCCGCTCGACCAGCTGGGCTCGCGACCGCTCGTCCAGCGTCAGCGCGGCCAGTTCCGCGTCCAGGCTGTCGAGCCTGCCCAGCAGCGGCGGAGCGTCCACAGTGGACTGTCCGGTGACAGTCAGGTTTTCCGCGAGCAGACCGGCCACCGCTTCCGGCGCCGGGTAGTCGAAGATCAGCGTGGCGGGCAGCCGCTGCCCGACCGCCGCGTTGAGCCGGTTGCGCAGCTCGATCCCGGTCAGCGAGTCGAAGCCGATCTCGAGGAATCCCCGCTGCGGATCCACCGCCGCCGCGCTCTGGTGCCCGAGCACGGTGGCGGCGTGCCCGCACACCAGGTCCAGCAGCAGCGCGACCCGGCCGTCGTGGTCCAGCCCGGCCAGCCTGCCGAGCAACGCGGCCTGTTCGCGGTCGTCCCCGCCCGTGGCGGAAGCGGTCCCCGCCGTGCCGCGACGGACGGGTGCCCGCACCAGTCCGCTCAGCAACGGGGGCAGGGTGCCCGCCTTGGCCTGGGCGCGCAACACCGAAGTGTCCATCGGCGACGGCATCAGCACCGGCGAGTTGTGCCGCAGCGCTTCGTCGAACAGCGCCAGGCCTTCCTCGTCGGAGATCGCGAGGCCGCCTTCCCTTGCGATGCGGCTCAAGTCCGCCTCGCCCAGCGTGCCGGTGAGCTTGCTGGTGCTCGCCCAAAGTCCCCAATCCAGCGAGATCGCGGGGAGCCCGGCTGCCCGGCGCTGCTGCGCCAAGGCGTCCAGCACCGAGTTCGCGGCCGCGTAGTTCGCCTGCCCGGGGCTGCCGTAGACGCCCGCGCCGGAGGAGAAGAGCACGAAGGCGGTGAGATCGAGGTCCTTCGTGAGCTCGTGCAGGTGGATCGCGGCGTAAGCCTTGGGGCGCAAGGTCTTGTCCACCCGCTGCGGGGTGAACGAGCCGAACACTCCGTCGTCCAGTACCGCGGCGGTATGCACCACCGCGGTCAGCGGCCGGTCGGCCGGGATCGTTCCCAGCAGGGCCCGGACCTCCTCCCGCTCGGACACGTCGCAGGCGGCGACGGTCACTTCGGCGCCGAGCTCGGCGAGATCCGCGACCAGTGCGCCCGCGCCTTCGGCCTCGGGTCCCTGCCTGCTGACGAGCAGCAGGTGACGGACGCCGTGCCGGGAGACGAGATGCCGGGCCAGGAGACGGCCGAGAGTTCCGGTGCCGCCGGTGACCAGGACCGTGCCGTCCGCGTCGAGCGTCACCGGCTCACCGGTGGGCTGCCCGGCTCGCGCCAGCCGTGGCACGAGCACCTGTCCCGCCCGCACGGCGAACTCCGGTTCACCGGTGGCCAGCGCGCCGGGCACGACCCGCAGGGAGGCCGGGTCGTCGTCGACATGCGCCAGCACCAGCCTGCCGGGGTTCTCCGCGGTCGCGGACCGGATCAGGCCGGTGATCGCGGACTGCGCGGGCGCGTCGCGGACCACCAGCACCAGTTTCGCGGCGGCGAACCGCTCGTCGGCCAGCCAGTCCTGCGCCAGCCCGAGCACCCGTTCGGTCGCCGTCCCGATCGCGGTGGTCAGCTTGTCCTCGGGTGCGGTGGGGCAGGTGGTGAGTACCACCGCCGGGATCTCGGCGAGTTCCTTCGCCAGCACGGAAAGATCCGAATACTCGACCGGTTCGAGACCCGCGGCGGCGAGGCCGAGGTGGTCCCCGCCCACCAGTACCGGCTGCTCACCGGCCTGCGGTTCTACTGGCAGGGGCGTCCAGTCAAGCCGGTAGAGCGCGTCCCGACCGGCGGACCTGGCGGCGGCGAGTTGCTGCGCCGACACGGGGCGCGCCACCAGCGAGGCGACCGACGCGACCGGAGCGCCGGCAAGGTCTGCCACGTCGACGGCCACGGCGTCGGGCCCGGCAGGCGAAACCCGGACGCGCAATGCGGCGGCGCCGGTGGCGTGCAGGGTGACGCCGGTCCACAGCAGCGGGAGGCGGGTCTGCCCGTCCTCGTCGAAGCCGCCGAGTTCGGTGGTCTGCATCGCCGCGTCCAGCAGGGCGGGGTGCAGGCCGTACCGGTCCGCGGTGAACCGGTGTGCCTCGGGCAGCGCGACCTCGCCGAACACCTCGTCGCCCCGGCGCCAAGCGGCCCGCAGGCCCTGGAACGCCGGTCCGTATTCGTAGCCCTGCTCGGCCAGCCCATCGTAGAACCCGGCGACGTCGACGGCTTCCGCGCCCGGCGGGGGCCAGGCCGTCAGGTCCGCGGTGGCCGCCGGTGCGGCCGGGCTGAGCACCCCGGCGGCGTGCCGGGTCCACTCGCCGTCGTCGAGCCTGGAGTAGAGCTCGATGCCGCGGCGCCCGCCCTCGCCGGGCTCGGCCACGACCAGCTGCAGTTGCACTCCGCCACTGCGGGGCAGCACAAGCGGGGTCTCCATGGCCAGTTCTTCGAGGTGACCGCAGCCGATCCGGTCACCGGCGTGGATGGCGAGTTCAAGATAAGCGGTGCCGGGGAACAGGATGGTGCCGGCGACGGCGTGCTCGGCCAGCCAGGGGTGGCTGTGCACGGACACCCGGCCGGTGAACAGGAGCCCCTCCCCGTCCGCGAGTTCGATCGCCGCGCCGAGCAGCGGATGTTCGGTGGCGCCGAGTCCGGCGGACACGACGTTTCCGTTGCCGTTCACGCCATCCGGCCAGTAGCGCTCGTGCTGGAACGGATACGTGGGCAGGTCTTCGGGGGCTGTCCCGGCTTTGCCGAGCAGGCCCGGCCAGTCGACGTCCGCGCCATGACAGAACGCCTCGCCTGCCGAGAGCAGGAACCGCTCCAACCCACCCTCGTCGCGGCGGAGCGTTCCCACCACCGGCACATCCACGGTGTCCTCGATCGCCATCGTCAACACCGGATGAGCACTGACCTCCACGAACATCTGCAGACCTTCGGCGGCCAGCTGTTCGACCGCGTCCGCGAACCGCACCGTCTGCCGCAAGTTCCGATACCAGTAACCACCCGACAACTCAAAGGTGTCCAGCCAACGGGAGTCCACAGTGGAATAGAACGGAACCTCACCCTTGCGCGGGGTCACCGGCGCCAGCAACTCAGCGAGCTCCGCCTCGATCCGCTCGACATGAGCCGAATGCGACGCGTAGTCCACCGCCACCAACCGAGCCCGAACACCTTCGGCCTCGAACTTGGCCTTCGCCTTCGACAGCGCCTCGGGATCGCCCGACAGCACCACCGCGTTCGGGCCATTCACCGCCGCGATCGACACACCCTCGCCGACCTCCGTCACCGGAGCGGCCACCGACAACATCCCACCCAGACCAGCAAGCTCGGCAGCGATGGCATGGCTCCGCAACGCCACCACCCGCGCGCCGTCTTCCAGGCTCAAGCCACCTGACACCACAGCGGCGGCGATCTCACCCTGAGAGTGGCCCACCACCGCTGACGGAACCACACCCAGCGACTGCCACACCGCGGCCAGCGACACCATCACCGACCACAACACCGGCTGCACAACATCAACCCGGCTCAAAGCGGCCTCGTCGTCCAACACCTCGAACAACGACCAGTCCACAAAGGACCTCAAAGCACTGTCGCACTCCTCCATCCGCGAAGCAAAGACCTGGCTCTCATTCAACAGCGACGAGGCCATCCCCAGCCACTGCGAACCCTGACCAGGGAACACAAACACCACACGATCAACACCAGAGCCAGAACCCCGCACCACACCAGCAGGCAACTCACCTGATGCCAAGGCCGACAGCAGTTCCGGCTGAGCCGAACCGACGGCGACCGCGCGATGCTCGAACATCGACCGGCCCGCGAGCCCGGCGGCGACGTCGGCCGGATTGTGGTCGAGGCCGTATTCGGCCACCCGGGCCGCCAGCGCGGTGAGCGCTTCCGGTGTCTTGCCCGTCACGACCCACGGCAGCACCGCCGGGGCCGGGGAAACCGGGGCTTCGGTGAGCGGTGCCTGTTCCAGGATGACGTGGGCGTTGGTGCCGCTGATACCGAACGCGGAAACCCCCGCCCGACGCGGCCTGCCGGTGTCCGGCCACTCGACGGAATCCGTCGCCAGCCGCACCGCGCCCGAAGACCAGTCCACGTGCGGAGACGGCTCGGTCACGTGCAGCGTCGCCGGGATCAGTCCGTGTTGCATGGCCATGACCATCTTCATCACGCCCGCGACACCCGCGGCCGCCTGCGTGTGCCCCAGGTTCGACTTCACCGAACCCAACCACAACGGCTCCTCACGATCCTGGCCATACGTCGCCAGCAACGCCTGCGCCTCGATCGGATCACCCAGCGTCGTCCCCGTGCCATGCGCCTCAACAGCATCCACATCAGACGAACGCAAACCAGCATCCGCCAACGCAGCACGAATCACACGCTGCTGCGAAGGACCATTCGGCGCCGTCAAACCATTCGACGTACCATCCTGATTCACCGCAGAACCACGAACAACCGCCAACACCCGATGACCATTACGCCGAGCATCCGACAACCGCTCCAAAACAACAACACCAACACCCTCAGCAGAACCAAAACCATCAGCACCCGCCGAAAACGCCTTACAACGACCATCCACCGCCAACCCACGCTGACGAGAAAACTCCACAAACATATCCGGCGACGCCATCACCACCACACCACCAGCCAACGCCAAACCACACTCACCCCGACGCAACGACTGCAACGCCAAATGCAACGCCACCAACGACGAAGAACACGCCGTATCAATCGTCACCGCCGGACCCTCCAACCCCAACGCATACGCCACCCGACCCGACGCCACACTCGCGGTGTTGCCGACTCCGACGTAAACACTGTCAGGTGCCTGATTCAGCTGATCGACATAGTCCTGATAGGACATTCCAAAGAAGACTCCCGAAGAACTTCCCGCGAGGGACAGCGGGTCGATGCCCGCTCGTTCGAAGGCCTCCCAAGAGGTTTCCAGCAGCAACCTCTGTTGCGGATCCATCGCCAGTGCCTCACGCGGTGAAATCCCGAAGAACCCCGGATCGAAATCGCCGGCCCGGTGCAGGAAACCGCCGCGGCGGCTGTAGGTCTTGCCTTCGGCCGCCGGGTCCGGGTCGTAGAGCGCCTCGACATCCCAGCCCCGGTCGACAGGGAAGTCCGTGATGCCTTCGCCGCCGGTGGCGAGCATTCGCCACAGGTCTTCCGGCGTCTCCACGTCGCCCGGATAACGGCAGCTCATCGCCACGATGGCCACGGGTTCGTCCGTCGCGGCCACCGGGACGGCCGTGACCGGGGCGGCGCTTTCAGCCTCGCCGAGCACCTCCTTGCGCAGATGCGCGACCAGCGCGGCCGGTGACGGGAAGTCGAAGATCAGCGTCGCGGGCAGCCGGAGTCCGGTGATGACGTTCAGCCGGTTTCGCAGTTCGACCGCGGTCACCGAGTCGAAACCCAGTTCGCGGAAGGCTTTCTTGGCCTCGATGCGTTCGGCGTCGGCGTGGCCGAGCACAGTGGCGATCTGGCCGCGGACGAGCCGCATCAGCTCGCGCTCCTGGTCTGCGGCCGGCTGGTTCGCCAGCCGCGCGCCGAGTTCGGAGGCCGACGCGGGGGCCGCGTTCTTCGCCGTGCCCGTGCCGACCATGTCCCCGCCCGCACCGGAGGCGAGCATCCGCCGCACGTCGTCCACCCCGTGCAGGAACGGCCGCGCCCGCGAGGAGGTGAAGGCGAGGAAGAACCGTTCCCAGTCGATGTCCGCGACGGTCAGGAAGGTTTCGTCGTGGTCGAGTGCCTGCTGGAGGATGGCCAGCGAAAGCTCGGGGCTGACGTCTTTGAGCCCATGCCGCCGTGACAGTTCCCCGCCGTCGCCCTCGGCCATACCGCCGCCCGCCCACGGTCCCCAGGCGACGGCGGTCGCGGTGCGGCCGCGCGCACGGCGTTGCTGCGCGAAAGCGTCCAGGAAGGCGTTGCCGGGCGCGTAGTTGCCCTGCCCCGGCCCGCCGGTGGTGCCGGCGAACGACGAGAACAGCACGAACGCGGACAGGTCGCGGTCTTCGGTCAGTTCGTGGAGGTTGCGGGTGCCGCCGACCTTGACCTGGGTGACCCGGTCGATCTGCGCGGTGGTGAGCGAGTCGATCAGGCTGTCGTCGAGCACCGCCGCCACGTGGAACACGGCGGTGACCGGATGCTCTGCGAGCACCTCGGCGAGCGAAGCGCGGTCGGCGATGTCGCAGGCCGCGATCGTCACGCGGCAGCCCAGCTCCGCGAGCTCGTCGCGGAGTTCCGCAGCTCCGGGGGCATCGGGGCCGCGACGGCTGGTGATGAGCACGTGCTCGGCGCCGTTGTGCGCGAGCCAGCGGACGACGTGCGTCCCGAGCGCGCCCGTGCCCCCGGTCACCAGGACGGTGCCTTCCGGGCGCCAGGTCCGAACCGGTACGTCCCCGGCCGGAGTACGCAGCAGGCGTCGGACGAGGACGCCGGTGGCACGGACGGCGAGCTGGTCTTCCTCCGCCGCGTTGCCGAGTGCGCTTGTCAGTCCGGCGAGGGCGCGGTCCGTCACCTCGGCGGGCAGGTCCACGAGTCCGCCCCAGCGTTCGGGGTGTTCCAGGCCGACGACCCGGCCGAACCCCCACACCTGGGCCTGCGCCGGATTCCGCGGCGCCTCGGCCGGGGTCACCGACACCGCGCCGTCACTGGCGCACCACAGCAGCGCCCGCACACCGGCGTCCCCGAGCGCTTGGACCAGCGCGACGGTGAGCGCCAGCCCGAGCGGTGCCGCGCGGTGGACGCTGTGGCCGTTTTCGTCGAACGCGAGCAGGGAAAGGACGCCGGCGGGCTCAACCCCGTCTTCGAGTGCCGTCCGGAGTTTCCCGGCGAGCACCGTGCGGTCGGTGTCCTGTTCGTCGAGTTCGAGGTACCGCACCGCCGCACCGGCCCGGGTGATCGCGTCGAGTGAGCCTTGGACCCACGGGTGCCCGCTGTCCGCGGCCGAAGACAGCACGACCCATGTGCCGTCGAGCTTCGGGACGCCGGGCGGATCGAGCGGCTGCCAGGAGACGCCGTACCGCTTGCTGTCCTTTTCGGCCTGTTCCTGGTTCCCGCGATACCAGGACGTGAGGGTTGGCAGCACGGCTCGCAGCGCGGCTTGCTGGTCTTCGGAGGTACCGAGGGTCTTCGCAAGACCGGCGAGATCCTCCTGGCCGACGGCGTCCCAGAACCGGGCGTCCATAGTGGACTCGGCTGGGCCCGCGGAGTCCGGCTGGGCGTCGGTCAGCCAGTAGCGCTCGTGCTGGAACGGATACGTCGGCAGATCCTCCGGAACCGTCCCGGCCTTGCCGAGCAACCCCCGCCAGTCCACGTCCGCACCCTTGCAGAACGCCTCGCCTGCCGAGAGGAGGAACCTTCGCAGCCCGCCCTCGTCGCGGCGGAGCGTGCCCACCACCGGCACATCCACGGTGTCCTCGATCGCCATCGTCAGCACCGGATGGGCACTGACCTCGACGAACATCTGCAGACCCTCAGCGGCCAACTGCTCCACCGCGTCCGCGAACCGCACCGTCTGCCGCAAGTTCCGATACCAGTAACCACCAGTCAATTCAGAGGTGTCCAGCCAACGGGAGTCCACAGTGGAATAGAACGGAACCTCACCCTTGCGCGGGGTCACCGGCGCCAGCAACTCGGCAAGCTCCGCCTCGATCCGCTCGACATGAGCCGAATGCGACGCGTAGTCCACCGCCACCAACCGAGCCCGAACACCTTCGGCCTCGAACTTGGCCTTCGCCTTCGACAGCGCCTCGGGATCGCCCGACAGCACCACCGCGTTCGGGCCATTCACCGCCGCGATCGACACACCCTCGCCGACCTCCGTCACCGGAGCGGCCACCGACAACATCCCACCCAGACCAGCAAGCTCGGCAGCGATCGCCTGACTCCGCAACGCCACCACCCGAGCCCCGTCTTCCAGGCTCAAACCACCCGACACCACCGCCGCCGCGATCTCGCCCTGAGAGTGCCCGACCACCGCAGCGGGAACCACACCCAGCGAACGCCACACCGCGGCCAGCGACACCATCACCGACCACAACACCGGCTGCACAACATCAACCCGACTCAAAGCAGCTTCGTCGTCCAACACCTCGAACAGGGACCAGTCCACAAAGGACTTCAAAGCCTCGGCGCACTCCGCCATCCGCGAAGCGAACACCGGGCTCTCCCCCAGCAAAGCCGAGGCCATACCCAGCCACTGCGACCCCTGACCAGGGAACACAAACACCACACGATCAACACCAGAGCCGGAACCCCGCACCACACCAGCAGGCAACTCACCCGACGCCAAGGCGGCAGCCAAGCCAGCTTGATCCTCACCCACCAGCACCGCGCGATGCTCGAAAACCGAACGACCGGTCAGTCCCGCCGCCACACCTGCGGCATCACCGGCATACCCGGCCAGCCGACCGGCGAACGCCTCCACTGTTTCCGGGGATTTACCCGAAAGCACCCACGGCTGCACGGAAACCGGCACGGTGGGCGCGGGAACGATCTCCGGCGCCTGCTCCAGGATGACGTGGGCGTTGGTGCCGCTGATACCGAACGCGGAAACCCCCGCCCGCCGCGGCCGTCCGGTGTCCGGCCAGTCCCTTGCCTCGGTCAGCAGTTCGACCGCTCCGGAGTTCCAGTCGATCCGCTCGTTCGGTTCAGTGATGTGCAAAGTCTTCGGCAGCACGCCGTGCTGCATGGCGAGCACCATCTTCATCACCCCGGCGACCCCGGCCGTGGCCTGCGTGTGCCCCAGATTCGACTTCACCGAACCCAACCACAACGGCTCCTCACGATCCTGACCATACGTCGCCAGCAACGCCTGCGCCTCGATCGGATCACCCAGCGTCGTCCCCGTGCCATGCGCCTCAACAGCATCCACATCAGACGAACGCAAACCAGCATCCGCCAACGCAGCACGAATCACACGCTGCTGCGAAGGACCATTCGGCGCCGTCAAACCATTCGACGCACCATCCTGATTCACCGCAGAACCACGAACAACCGCCAACACCCGATGACCATTACGCCGAGCATCCGACAACCGCTCCAAAACAACAACACCAACACCCTCAGCAGAACCAAAACCATCAGCACCCGCCGAAAACGCCTTACAACGACCATCCACCGCCAACCCACGCTGACGAGAAAACTCCACAAACATATCCGGCGACGCCATCACCACCACACCACCAGCCAACGCCAAACCACACTCACCCCGACGCAACGACTGCAACGCCAAATGCAACGCCACCAACGACGAAGAACACGCCGTATCAATCGTCACCGCCGGACCCTCCAACCCCAACGCATACGCCACCCGACCCGACGCCACACTCAGCGACGTTCCGTTGCCTGTATACGCCTCGACCTCTTCGGGGATGCGGTTCAGCCGGGAGGCATAGTCCTGATAGGACATTCCGACGAAGACGCCGGAAGCACTGCCGGACAGCGAAGTCGGGTCGATCCCGGCGCGCTCGAAGGCCTCCCAAGAGGTTTCCAGCAGCAACCGCTGCTGCGGATCCATCGCCAGCGCCTCACGCGGCGAAATCCCGAAGAACCCAGGATCGAACTCCGCCGCGTCGTAGAGGAACCCGCCACGGCTGGTGTAGCTGGTGCCGGACCGGTCCCGGTCCGGCGAGTACAACCCGGCCAGGTCCCAGCCGCGGTCCTGAGGGAAGTCGCCGATCCCTTCGCCGCCGGCGGCGAGCATGTCCCACAACTGTTCCGGCGTGCTGACGCCACCGGGGAATCGGCAGCTCATCGAGACGATGGCGATCGGCTCGTCCGTCGATACCGTGGTCGTCACCGTGGCCGGGGTCTCGGCCTCTCCGAGCAGCAACCGGCGGATGTGGGCGGCCAGGCTCAGCGGCGACGGGAAGTCGAAGACCAGGGTCGCGGGCAGCCGCAGCCCGGTCGCGGAGTTCAGGCGGTTCCGCAGTTCCACCGCGCTCACCGAGTCGAAACCCAGTTCACGGAAGGCTTTCCGGTCGCTCACCGCGTCCGTGCCGCTGTGCCCGAGCACCGCCGACGCCTGTGCCCGGACCAGCTCCAGCAGCACCCGGTCACGGTCCGCGGACGGCAACCCGGCCAGCCTGCCCACCAGCGAGCCGTCCGCCGAGGCGGCGGCAGCGGCCACGCGCCGTGGTCCGCGCACGAGTCCCCGCAGCAAGGCGGGCAGGGTGTCCGGCTGGGCGCGCAGGGTCGCGCGATCGAGAGACATGGGCAGCAGGACGGGGGTTTCACCACCGAGGGCCACGTCGAACAACGCGAGACCCTGCTCCGGGGTCAGCGGCGCCTGTCCCTCCGCGGCCAGCCGTCGAAGGTCCGGTTCGGACAGTCGTGACGTCATCCCGACGCCACCGCCCCAGACACCCCACGCCAGTGACACCGCGGGCGAGCCCCCGGCGACACGGGCCTGTGCGAGCGCGTCGAGGAAGGAGTTCGCGGCGGCGTAACCGGCCACCCCGGCTCCACCGAACGTCCCGGCCACGGACGAAAAGAGCACGAACGCCGCCAACCCAGTGTCCGCGGTCAGCTCATGCAGGATGCGCGCACCGTCCACTTTGGGCCGGAGCACCGCGGACAGGCGGTCCGGGGTGAGATCCTCGACGAGGCCGTCGTCGAGCACGGCCGCGGTGTGCACCACCGCCGTCAGATCCGAAATGCCGTCGAGCAGCGCGGCCGCCGCCTCCCGGTCTGCGACGTCGCAGGCGGTGACGGTGACCTCCGCACCGGTGGCCGTCAGCTCGGCCCGCAGGTCCTCGGCGCCCGGCGTCTCGATTCCGCGGCGGCTCGTCAGCACGAGCTTCCGGATCCCGTGCGCGGTCACCAGATGCCGGGCGACCAGCGCGCCCAGCCCGGCGGTTCCACCGGCGACGAGCACCGTGCCGCCGTCGTCGAGCCGGCGCGCGGCCGGCGCGGGGACCCTGGTCAGTTTGGGCACCAGCACCGTTCCCCGCCGGACGGCGGCCTCGGGCTCGCCGGACGCGATCACCGCGGGCAGTGCGGCGGCGGAGGCCGGTTCGCCGTCGAGGTCGACCAGCACGAACCGGCCGGGGTGCTCCACCTCCGCCGAGCGGACCAGGCCCCAGACGGCGGCCTGTGCGGGATTCGTGCCTTCGGTCGCACCTCGGGTGACCACCACGAGCTTCGCCGCACTACGGCTCTCGTCGGCCAGCCACCGCTGTACGACGGCGAGCACGGCGGCGGCGGTTTCGTGCACCTGCGCCGTGTCGTCGGACAGGTCGGCGATCTCGTGCTCCGGGGTTTCCCCGGCGGCGAGCGGCCTGGTGACCCAGTCCAGCCGGAACAACGAATCCGGCGGCAGGTGCCCTTCGCGCTCCAGCACCACCGGCCGGGTCACCAGCGAGTTCACCGAAGCAACCGGGGCGCCGGTGCCGTCCGTGACCTCGACCCGCACCGACTCCGCGCCGGCACGGGTGATCCGGGCGCGCACCCTCGTCGCGCCCACGGCGTGCAGGGTGACCCCGGACCAGGCGAACGGCAGCCTGGCCGGGCCGGTGACCGGCCAAGCCAGTTCGGTCGCCTGAAGCACCGCGTCGAGCAGCACCGGATGCAACCCGAACCCGGCGGACTCCTCCGCTTCGGGCAGCACGGCTTCGGCGAAGACCTCGTCCCCGGCGAGCCAAGCGCCGGACAGACCTTGGAAAGCCGGACCGTAGACGCAGTCCTGGGCGGCGAACCGGTCGTACAGGTCGTCGAGCGGAAGCGGTTCGGCTCCGGGCGGCGGCCAGGCGAACCGCTGCCCTTCGCCGTTCGAAGCCTGTCCCAGCACGCCCGCGGCGTGCCGCGTCCAGGGCGTGTCCAGCAGTTCTCCCCCGGCGGGCCGAGCGTGCACCAGCAGCGTCCGGCGGCCGTCGCCGTCGGGGCTCCCGACCGTCAGCTGGAGTTCCACCGCGTCCCGCTCCGGCACGATCAACGGCGCCTCTAGGGTGAGCTCCTCCAGCGCTTCCGCGCCGAGACGGCCGCCCGCGTGCAGCGCGAGTTCCACGAACGCCGTGCTCGGCACCAGGATGTTCCCGGCCACGACATGGTCGGCCAGCCAGGGCAGCGCGGCGACCGACAGGCTCGCGGTGAACAGTTGCGCGTCGTCACCGGCCACCCCGACCAGCGCGCCGAGCATGGGGTGCCCGGCCGGGCCGAGGCCGTAGGCGGCGAGGTCCGCAGGCCCGCGCTCCCCGGCGTCGAGCCAGAAACGCTCGCGCTGGAAGGCGTAGGTCGGCAACGGTGACGGGCTCGCGCCGGAGAAGTAGCCACTCCAGTCCACCGTGACGCCGCGGACGTGGGCCTCGGCGAGCGAGGCCAGCACGCGGTCCTGCCCGCCGTCGTCGCGACGCAGCGTGCCCAACGCGGCCGCGTCGGCACCGGCGGCTTCGATCGTTTCCCCGATCGCGGCGGTGAGTACCGGATGCGCGCTGATCTCGATGAACGCGCCGTGCCCGGCCTCCAGCACCGCACGCACGGATTCGGCGAACCGCACGGTCTGGCGCAGATTCCGGTACCAGTAACCGCCGTCGACCACCGGGGAATCCAGCCAGTACCGGTCCACTGTGGAATAGAACGGGATGCGCGGGGTACGCGGGTCGATCGGAGCGAGCACGTCGAGCAGATGCGTCTCGAGTTCGGTCACGTGCGAGGAATGCGAGGCGTAGTCCACCGGCACCAGCCGGGCGCGGATACCGTCCGCCGTGCAGGCGGCCTGCAGCTCCGCCAGCGCTTCGGGGTCACCGGAGACCACCGTGGCGCTCGGCCCGTTGACCGCGGCCACCGACAGCCGGTCGCCCCAGCCCACGAGGCGCCGCTCGGCCTCGGCCACCGGCGCGGCCAGTGACAGCATGCCGCCACGACCGGCGAGGCTCGCCGCGATCGCCTTGCTGCGCAGGGCCACCACCCAGGCGGCGTCGTCGAGGCTCAGCGCGCCCGCGACGCAGGCTGCGGCGATCTCGCCCTGCGAATGGCCGATGACCGCGGCCGGTTCCACCCCGGCGGACCGCCACAGTTCGGCCAGGGACACCATGACCGCCCACAGCATCGGCTGCACCACGTCGACCCGCGTCCAGCACGGGTCCTCCGCGTCCGCGCCCAGCGCGTCGAGCACCGGCCAGTCGACGAACTGCTCCAGCGCGGCCGCGCACTCGCGCAGCCGCTTGGCGAACACCGGCGAGCTCTCCAGCAGGTCCGTCGCCATGCCCGCCCACTGGGAGCCCTGGCCGGGGAAGACGAACACGACCTTGTCGGCGTTCTCCGCCACGGTCGCGCGCACGGTACCCGCGGGCACCGAACCCTCGGCCAGACCGGACACCCCGGCGAGCAGATCGTCGAGCACCGTGCCGGTCACCACCGCGCGGTGCTCGAACGCCGTCCTGGTGGTCGCCAGCGCGGTACCGATCTCGGCCACACCGGGCGATTCGAGTTCCGCAACGAAGTCCTTCAGCCGGGCGGCCTGCGCGAGCAGCCCGGCGTCCGACCGCGCCGAAAGCACCCAGGGCACCCGATGGTGAGTGTCCTTTTCGGACTCGGACTCGGGCATCGGCTCGGGCTCGGGCTCGGGCAGTTCGAGAATGGTGTGCGCGTTGGTCCCGCTCATCCCGAACGAAGACACCGCCGCCCGGCGCGGCCGGTCCAGTTCCGGCCACGGCGTGGTCTCGGTGACCAGCCGCACGGCGCCCGCGGCCCAGTTCACGAACGGGGTCGGCTCGTCGACGTGCAGGGTCGGCGGTACGACACCGCGGCTCATCGCCTGCACCATCTTGATCACGCCGGCGATGCCCGCGGCGGCCTGCGTGTGCCCGATGTTCGACTTGACCGAGCCGAGCAGCAGCGGGCGGTCGCCGGGCCGGTCCTGGCCGTAGGTGGCGAGCAGGGCTTGCGCCTCGATCGGATCGCCCAGCTTCGTCCCGGTGCCGTGTGCTTCGACGACGTCCACCTCGCCGGGTTCGAGCCCTGCCGATGCCAGAGCCTCGCGGATGACCCGCTGCTGGGAGGGCCCGTTCGGCGCGGTGAGGCCGTTGCTCGCGCCGTCGGAGTTCACCGCGGAACCGCGGACGAGCGCCAGTACGCGGTGCCCGTTGCGTTTCGCGTCGGACAGCCGCTCGACCAGGACCAGACCGGCTCCTTCACCCCAGCCGGTCCCGTCGGCGGCGGCCGCGAACGGCTTGCAGCGGCCGTCTGCGGCCAACCCCTGCTGGCGGCTGAAGGCGACGAACGAGGCCGGGCCGGACATGACCGCGACCCCGCCGGCGAGCGCCAGGTCGCACTCGCCGCGGCGCAGTGCGGCCACCGCGAGGTGCAGGGCTACCAGCGAGGACGAGCACGCGGTGTCCACGGTGATCGCCGGGCCTTCGAAGCCGAACGTGTAGGCGAGCCGTCCCGAGACCACACTCGCCGCGGTCCCGGTGACGAGGTAACCCTCAAGCCCGTCCTGCGCCTTGTCCGTGCGCGGGCCGTACTCGTGGTTCTCGGCGCCGACGAAGACACCGGTCCGGCTCCCGCGCAGCGAACCCGGGGTGAGACCGGCTTGTTCGAAGGTCTCCCAGGACGTTTCCAGCAGCAGGCGCTGCTGCGGATCCATGGCCAGCGCCTCACGCGGGCTGATGCCGAAGAACGCCGGATCGAACCGGTCGGCCCCGTCCAGGAACCCGCCCCGGCGAGTGGCGCTCACGGCGCTGTGACCGTCGTCCTGGCCGAACAGGGCGGCCAGGTCCCAGCCGCGGTCCTCGGGGAACCCGGCGGTGCCGTCCCCGCCGTCGGCGATCAGCTCCCAGAACCGGTCCGGAGTCTCGGCGCCGCCGGGGAAGCGGCACCCCATCGCGACGATGGCGATCGGCTCACCGTCGTCGGCCACCCGCGCGGGCGCGCCCGCCACGGACGTGGTGCGGCCCAGCAGTTCACCTTCGAGGAAGCCGACCAGCGCCGACACCGTCGGCTGGTCGAAGGCCATCGTCACCGGGAGGTCGAGCCCGGTCGCCGCGACCAGCCCGCGATGCAGGGCCACCGCCGCGAGGGAATCGAAGCCCAGGTCCGGCAGGACCGTCCGCGGGCCGACCGCCTCCGGCCGGACGTGCTCCAGCGCGTCCGCGACCTGTTCCCGGACCAGCCGGAGCAGCGCCCGCGCGCGCTCCGCGGCGGACGCGGCCGTCAAGCGGTCGCGCGGCGCGGCCGTCCGGACGGAGTTCTCAGTGACATCATCCGCACTGGCCATGGCCAACGACTCCCCATCTCAACCTGTTTTCCGAGCGACCCGGCATCGCGCCGCGGTCAGCCTCGGCGGTGTCGCAACACCGTGGCCTGGTTCACCGGCTCCACGATGAAGTTCTTCTTGGTGACCGCGAGCCGGAACCACATCCGGTCCAGCCCCACCACACACAGCCTGCGCACGCCGAGCCCGGCCAGCGCGACGGCCGTGGACCGCCACTCCAGCGGGCGCAGAAAGCCGCTGAGCACCAGTTCCCTTACCGCACGGCCGGTCCGCAGAACTGAACCGTCCACATCGGACACCACGGGCACGGCGGGGTCGGCGAACGCGGTGCCGCGCAGCACCTCCGTCTCGATCCGGTCGCGAAGTGGCCCGAAGGCACTGCAGTGCGCGGCCGGACGCATGGCGTACAACGAGTACCCGCCCGCCTTGCCGACCCCGGCGGTGAACTCCTCCAGATGCTTCTCCGCCATGGTGATCAGGTAGTGGCCGTCGTCCACGTGCCCGGACAGGTCGTACCAGATCCCGCGATCGGACAGGTCCGCCAGCAGTTCGTCCATCCGTTCGGCGGCCACCCTGGTCACCACCTGGGTGACGAGATCCTGGTGCGCGGTACGGAAGTAGTCGAGTTCGCACTCGCCCACCCCGGCGGCGATCCGGACGGCGTCGGCGAACGGCAGGCATTCCGCGTGCGCCGCGGCGATCAGCTCGCCAAAGCTCATGCCGACGCAGTAGCCGGGCTCGCCCAGGTTCTCCTTCGCCCAGTCCGCCAGGGAAAGCGCGTTCACCAGCGTGGCGGCGCGAGCCGCAGGGGACGCGTAGTCGCCGGAGTCGCGCAGCGCGCGGGTGACCGAGTAGCCGAGCGCCTCGTCGGCGACCGCGAGCCGTTCGCGCGCGAACGGGCTGAGCACGAGGAACTTGCCGATCTCGGCGAGCCGGAACCCGTCCAGGCCGGGAAAGAAGTAGGCCGTTTCCGCCGCCGCCGTCATTCCGCGGCCCCAGTGGCGAGTGCGGTGAGCTGACCGCGGTCCGGCTTTCCGTTGCGGTTCAACGGGAACCGCTCGATCACGCGGATCCGGTTCGGCCGTTCGGACTCTGCCAGCACGTCGTCGACCAGCGGGCGCCAGTGCGCGGGTTCCCGCAGCTGTTCGTCCTCGACGAAGAGCGTCAGGCGCGCGCCACGCTGCTCGTCCGGCAGCGCGATCAGCTTCGCCGAGCAGCCCGCAGCGCTCACCTTGCGCTCGATGATCTCCGGATACAGTGTGAAACCGTTGCGGTGCACGGCGAACTTGCGGCCGAGGACGAAGACGTTGCCGTCCGGGTCCAGGTAGCCGAAGTCGCCGCTGCGGTAGGTCTCCTGGTCGGCAGGATCGACAGTGCCGTCTTCGGCGAGGTAGCCGGTCAGGATGTCCGGGGTGTGGATGATCAGCTCGCCGATCTCGCCGGCGGCCACCGGCCGGTTCTCGTCGTCCACCGCCTCCACCGTCAGTCCCGGCATGGCGCGCCCGCAGCCGACCGCGTTCTCCGAGGTGGCGAAGGAGACGTTGCCCGCTTCCGTGCTGCCGTAGCTGTCCAACAGCGGCAGCCCGAACTCCTCGACGTAGGCGTCCACCAGCGGTCCGTCCAGTGGCGCCGCACCGCTGCAGAACATCCGCACCGTGCGCAGCTGGTCTTTGACCTGCGGGCGTTTGCGGAGGATGTTGAGCATGCTCCGGTAGGTGGCCGGGGCGGCGTCGACGACGGTGGCCCCGCACTGCGCCGCCATGAGCATCGCCCGGTCCGGACGGCGGTAGGGCGCGATCACCAGCGAGCACCGCGCCAGCCAGGCGATGCCCACCATGGAAATGCCGTACTGGTGCGAAAACGGCAGCAGCGGCAGCAGGACGTCCTGCTCGGTGTGGCCCACCTGATCGGCGTTGCGCCGCAGGTTGCGCAGGAACCGCCCACCGTTCTTGACGATGCCCTTGGGTTCGCCGGTGGAGCCCGAGGACCACATCAGCAGGCTGTCCGGCAGCTCACACCAGTCCTCAAAGGACACTCGGGGGTACGCCGGTGCGAAACCCGGCGCGTCGATCATCAGCTCGTAGATGAACGACGTTTCGTCGATGTCGGCCAGCGGCGCGTCCTCGTCGGCGATGACCAGTTTCACACTGGCACGCTGGGCGATCCGCCGAGTCTCTTCCGGACGTTCCTGTTGATCCACCAGCACGATCGAGGCGCCGACGTGCATCAACGCGAACAGCGTGCTCACGTACCCGGCGGAGTTCCCTGCCTTGAGCATGACGCGGACACCGGGGCCCGCACCCCGCTGCCGCAGTGCCTCGGCGACGCCGACCACTTCACGTTCGAGTTCGGAAAAGGTACGCACCGAGTCCGGGGCGAAAATTCTCGCAGTCATGGTATTCCTCCACACCGGGACGGAAAATCGCCGGAAATCCCCGGCGTCATGGGCGAACCAACGCAAGTACCGCCGGGGCGAGCCTAAAACCGTTGTTCGGGAACGGATACCCCTATCGCCCCCTTCGCGCCGCACCCCGCCCCAGCCCCGGCCCCGAGAGCGGGGCAGGCGGGCTCAGGCGATATGGCGCATGCGTTCCCAGAGCCGCGGCCAGCTGTCCAACGGCTGGTCGCAGATCCAAAGCGGAACGTCCAGCGCCAGGTTCTTCAGTCCGCCGTAAGCGTTTCCTGTCGTGCCCGCCGGTCGCACCGAGCCGAAGTACTTCCCCAGCTCGCCGGGATCGGATCCGGCGAACAACACCGACGTCGTGTTCTCCGGCGGGACACCGAAGTACGCGTAGCCACGATGCGCGCTGTAGACGGCGAGCCCCGGTGCGAACTTGTCCAGGGCACCGGCCTGGGCGTAGTCCGCGGTGAGCACGACCGTGCCGGACGGCATCGTCCGCCGTGTCCGCTCGACAGCGCCCGCGAACTCGGGCCAGCCCACGGTCTGCGCCGACTCGGCCAGTGCTTGGGGCGAGGTCGCCACCGAGGCGACCGGATAGATCGGGAGCATCAACGCGGCGGCCAGCGCGGCCGAAACCGGCAGCACCGGCCAGGCCACCCACGGCACCCACCGGGTACGCGGTGACGGCCCGAGCCCGGCGGCGCCCGCGGCCAGCAACAGCGGGAAGACACCGGCCAGGTAGTCGGCACGGCCGTTGATCGCGATGAACACCACCAGCAGGGCGACGACGGTGAACCCGAGGAACCTCCACTGCCGCAACCGGTCCGACCACAGCAGCCGTCCCGCGCCGAACAGGAGCAGAAGCGCGGGCAGCCCGGCCAGTGAAAGCAGGGTCGGCAGGTAGCCGGCCCGGCCACCGGTGGCCTCGGCGGACCGCGCGATCGCTTCGCTCATCTCGATCTGCGGCCAGCCGTTCGCGGCCTGCCAAAGCACCGTCGGCAGCGCGCAGACGAACGCGATCGCGGCACCTGCCCAGAGCAGCGGACGGCGCAGCAGTTCCCGTGGCCCGGCGAGCGCGGCCGCCGCCACCGCGAACACCAGGAAGAACACGATCAGGTACTTGGCCTGCAACGCCACCCCGGCGGCGATCCCGAGCACGAGCAGCAGCCGATCGTCCCTGGTGCGCACCCAGCGCACCAGCAGCAGGGTGGCGAGCGCCCAGAAGAACATGTCCACCGAGTTGGTCGCCAGCCAGTGCCCGGCCAGCAGCGTGATCGGCGCCGCGCCGTAGGCCGCCGCGGCGATCACCTGCGCCCGTCGCGCGCCGCCGAACTCGCGGGCGATCATCGCGGTGACGAGCACGCCCAGCACCGCCAGCAGGATCGCCGGCAGCCGCAGCACGACCAGCGAACCGCCCGAGACGTGGTCGAGCGCCCAGGCGAGCAGCGGCACCAGCGGCGGCTGGTCGACGTAGCCCCAGTCCGGATGCGCACCCGCGGCGAGGAAGTAGAGCTCGTCGCGGTGGTAGCCGTAGGACCCACTGGTGACCAGCAGCGCCAGCCCGACGGCGGCGGCCACGATCGCGACCGGTGTCCGGGCGAACACCGGTCGGCGGTCGACGTCGACGTCCTGGACTTCGGCCGCCGACGGGATCACCGTCGCCGAAACGCTCTGTTCCACTGAGCTCCCCCACCGCACTGGTCCCGGGTATGCCGGGCGACTTCGGACCGTGCGCGATGACCCCTGCCATCGGCGTCCGGATCGCCCGACCGTACTGTCGGTCGCGCTCCTTCCTCTACCGCGACAAGGTGTTCTGGGGCCGCGTAGGGGATGGCTAGGGGTTCGTCCCGGCACGACGGCGAAGACTTCCGTGGAACGATGCGGCCATTGGTTGTTCCCGTTTCCGGAGAGGACTTTCCATGGTGACCGCCACCCAGAGCCGCGCCGGTGATCTCCGGCTGGGCACGACCCTGCTCGCCGCCAAGGCGCTGGTCCGGCTCAGCGGGGTGCTCGGCGATCCGTTCGCGGATCTGTTGCGCGGCCAGGAGAATCCATACCCGGTGCACCAGCGGGTCCGGGACCTCGGGCCGCTGCACCGCAGCAAACTCGGGCCGTGGCTCACCGCCAGCCATCCGCTGATCGACTCGATCCTCCGCGACAAACGCTTCGGAATCCGTACCACCGAAGGAAAGCTGTTGAACGGCGGGCTCAAGGACGTGCCGAAGCTGGACGTGTCCTTTCTGGAACTGGACCCGCCGGACCATGGCCGACTGCGCCGCCTGGTCGCACCCTCGTTCGGCCCGCGCACGATCGAACGCTTCCGGCCCGCCGTCGAACGCGCCTGCGAAGAGCTGCTCGACGAGCTGGAGCGCGAAGACACTTTCGACCTGATGGCCGGGTTCGCCACCCGGCTGCCGCTGGTCGTGATCGGCCAGTTGCTCGGCATCGGCGAAGACCGCTGGACGGACTTCCTGCGCCACGGCGCGGTGATCGGCGCGACACTCGACGGCGTCAGCTCGGTGAAGTTCGCCAAGCAGCTGCGTATCTCGATCCAGGAGCTCACGGTTCTTTTCGGTGAGCTGATCGACCAGCGGCGGGCCGAGCCCCGTGACGATCTGACCACCAGTCTCGTTCAGGCGAGGGCCGAGGAGAAGCTGACCCCCGAGGAACTGGTCAACATCTTCGGCCTGCTGGCCATCGCGGGCTCCGAGACCACGGCGAACCTGATCGGCAACGGCACGCTGGCCCTGCTGCGCCATCCCGACCAGTGGGCCCTGCTGCGTGAGAACCCGGACCTGGCGGCGAAAGCCGTCGAAGAGACACTGCGCTACGAGTCACCGGTGCAGCAGTCACAGCGGTTGCCGCACGAGGACGTCGAGCTGCTCGGCACGGTCGTTCCCGCGGACACCCAGGTGGTGCTGCTGATCGGCGCGGCGAACCGCGATCCCGAGGTCTACACCGACCCGGACCGGTTCGACCTCAACCGCACGGACGGCCCGGACCACCTGTCCTTCTCCAGCGGCATCCACTACTGCATCGGCGCGCCGCTGGCCCGGCTGGAGGGCGAGGTGGCGTTCCAGGCCCTCGCCGCCCGGATGCCGAAGCTGAAGGTGGCGGCCGAGCCGAAGGTCCGCCGGTCACTGGTGATCCGCGGCCTGCGGACCCTCCCGCTGAGCAAGTCCTGACCGGTGCGCCAGGGGCTTCACACCCCCTGGCGCACCACCTTGAACAGTTCCGGGCCGCGACTCTCGAGCCGTCGGTACGCCTGACGGCCGCACTGCCACCACATCACCACGCCCACGCCCACCCCGACCGGCACAGCCAGCCAGCCGAGCACGGGGCTGTCATCGGCCAGGCCCAGGATCAGCAGGGCGGTCGACGGGCCGATCGCGGTGAGCAGCAGCGGTATGAGACCCAGCTGGAGGAAGTGCGGGTTGGTGCCCGAGGTGAACGGGTTGCTGTCGGAGTTCTGCGGCACCGGGTACGCGGCGACCACCGAGAGCAGCACCACCGCGCCCGCGCAGCCACCGATGCCCGCGGGCAGGAGCGCGAGCACCCACGGCCAAGCCCAGTCCAGTCCACTGAAGACGGTGAAGCCCACGGTGAGCGCGATACAGAACGGCGCCACCACGAGCGCCCACGCCAGCTGACGACCGCGGACGTCGGCCCGCGCGGAATCGGGCGCCACCAGCGTGTGCCACATACCGCCGCCGTCGAGTCCGTAGAGGTTCGAGGTCTCCGCGCAGGCGAGGCCGAGTACGAACAACCCGGCGAACGGCAGCAGCAGGTCGGCGCCGCTCAACGCCGGCACCACCGCACCCGGCAGCGCCGCCAGCGAAGTGACCAGCACCGCCCGGCGACGCGCGTCGCGGCCCCAGGTGAGCAGTTCCTTGTGGACGACGCCGCCCAGCGGGGTCGCCGGCAGCAGCCGGACCAGCAGTCCGTCGGATCCGGCCCGGCGGCTGCGGCCGGTCGCGGCCCTGGCCGTGATCCGGCGTTCGATCAGCGGCGCCCACGCGAGCAGCAGCAGCGCGACCAGCACCGCGAGCCCGAACAGCGCGCCGAACGCGATCAGCCAGTCGGCCCGTGCCGCCGCCTCGACCGCCGCGATCCCCCAGCCCGACGGCAGCAGGTGCAGCAGCGTCGAGAACCCCGGCGCGTTCCCGCGCACGATCTCCGGGCCGAGCGACTGGATCGGGTACCGCAGCAGGAAGCCGCAGACACAGAGCACCGCGACCAGCAGCAGCGCCAGATCCCGCCCGCGGCGTGACCTCAGCGCGGCGCCGAGCGCGGCGAGGACCACCCGCGAGACGAGGACGAAGAACACCGTCTGCAGCAGCAGTGCCGGAATGGCGACCAGCGTCGCACCGGTGCCGAGACCGGCGCCGAACACCACCAGCGCGACCCCGGCGAGGAGGGTGACCAGCGAGCCGCCGCCGACGAAGGCGACCCCGAGCAGTCCTGTCGCCAGCTGACGGGAGGTCATCGGGAACAGCACGAAATGCTCCGGGCGCAGGGTCTCGTCCCCGCCTCCGGTGAGCAGCGGCACGATGATCCAGCCGACGAACCAGGCCAGGAACACCATGCCGAGCAGGTCCGCGGTGATCTTGTCGGTGTCGAGGCCGACCGCCGCCAGCCCGATGGTGAGCGCGGCGCCGAGCAGGCCGAGCAGCAGCTTGCCGATGCTGGTGATCGCCTGCTCCGGCCGGAAGGAATGGGTCAGCACCCGCAGGCGCATCCGGATCAGGACGAGAGCCACGCGAGCCCCTCCGCCCCTTCGGTGTGCCCGCCGACCAGCGCGACGAAAGCCTGCTCGAGGCCTTGTTCGCCGCCCCGGACCTCGTCCACCGGCCCGACCGCGACCACCTTGCCGTCCGACATCACGCCGACGTGGTCGCACATGAGCTCCACCAGCGCCATCACGTGGCTGGACAGCACGACCGCGCCGCCCGCGGCGACGAACCGGTTGAGGATGATCCGGATGGTGGCCGCCGACACGGGGTCCACCGCTTCGAACGGCTCGTCGAGCACCAGCAGCTTCGGAGCGTGCAGCAACGCGTTGGCCAGGCCGATCTTCTTCCGCATGCCCGCGGAGTAGTCCACGATCAGCGTCCGCTCGGCTTCGGCCAGCCCCATCACCTGCAGCAACTCGGTGGCCCGCGAGCCGGCGGTCTCCCGGTCCAGGCCGCGCAGGAGGCCACTGTAGACCAGCAGCTCACGGCCGGTGAGTCGTTCGGGTACGGACAATCCGTCCGGCAGTACCCCGATCAACGCCTTGGCCTTGGCGGGCTCACGCCACACGTCCACGCCGAAGATCCGCACCGAGCCGGCGTCCGGCCGCAGCAGGCCGACGGCCATGGACAGGGTGGTGGTCTTCCCGGCGCCGTTCGGCCCGACCAGGCCGAAGAACGAGCCGCGGCGGACCGTGAGGTCGGCCGAGTCGACCGCGACCTTGTCACCGAACACTTTCCGCAGCCCGGAGATCTCCAGCGGGGCCGAGGCGTCGTCGGTCGTCACGGGGGCCGTCGTCGCTTCTCGCACCGCTCGATTGGAGCACAGCCCGCCTCCGCGCACCCTCGTCAATCGGTACCAAGACCCGCGGCCGCCTCCTCCCTTTTGATGAGGCGAATATCCGTCTCTACGCCGATCGTCAGGAGATGGGGAGATCAATAACATCGGTGCAATCAGATCTTTATGTCCGATTTCCCGGCTACGGCGAAGGGTGCAGATGACCGCGCGAATGGCTCGGAAGTGCTCGTTACTGCTGGTCACCGTGCTTGTCTTCGCAAGTGGATGCAAAGAAGTCGACAAGGCCCAGGCCACGACCAGCAGGGCGAAGGCGTGCGTGCAGGCTCTCGACCTGGCCGCCATGGTGCCGGACTACAAGAACCGCGAGCGGGACGCCGACGAGCTCCAGAACCGGGCGGGCAAGCTGCGCGAGCTGGCCGGATCGGTCTCCGACAAGGAGGTCGGCGGGGCCGTCGGCGGCCTGGCCGATCAGTACGCCAAGTCTCAGAGGAACAAGCGGGAGACGATCGAGACGTTCGGCCACTGGGTCCGTGACACCGTCCGGAACATCGACAAACTCAAAGAGGCGTGCATCTCATGACCGCCGACGGCGCGGCCGGCCCAGGCACCCGCCTGATGCACGTGGACGCGCTCCGAGGGTTCGCCCTGCTGGGTATTCTCGCCGTGAACATGGCGCTGTTCTCCTCCGGTTTCGCCTTCACCGGAATCGCCGATCCGGCATTCGATTCCTGGCTGGACAACGCGGTCGAATGGACCGTCTTCTTTTTGTTCACGATGAAGTTCTATCTGCTTTTCTCTTTCCTTTTCGGATACAGCTTCACGCTGCAGATGGATTCGGCCGAGCGTAGGGGCAACCCCTTCAAACCGGCCTTCCTCAGGCGGCTCGCGGCCCTGTTCGTCCTCGGCATCGCGCACGCCGTGCTGCTGTTCCCCGGTGACATTCTGGCGACATACGCCGTCCTCGGCCTGCTTCTGCTCGCTGTCCGCAACATCCGCCCACGGACAGCGATGATCGCCGCCTGCCTGCTGACCGTCGTCACCACGGTCGCGATGGTGCTGGTCAGCCTGTCCGGGGCGATCGCCACGGACCCGGCGTCGGCGCTCGTCGAAGGCGCCCGATCCACCGAAGCACTGCGCGGAAGCGCTGGCCAGGTGCTGTCCGAGCACCTCAAGACGCTGCCGTGGAGCCTCGGCACGCTCGCCGTGCAGGGCCCGCTCGCCTTCGCTTCCTTCCTGATCGGGCTGGCGCTGGGCAAGCATCGGGCACTGGCGGACCCGGCCGCGCACGGGCAGGTACTGCGGTTGCTCCAGTGGGTCGGCCTGCCGGTCGGTCTGTCCGGAGCGCTGATTTTCGCCAGCTTCGGCGGCACCCACGACACGCTGGCCACCGCGGTCGGCTATGCCACCGCACCCCTGCTGACCGCCGCTTATGTGGCCACAGCGCTGCGGATCTTCTCTTCGCCACGCCTCCGGATACCGACCGGGTTCCTGGCCGCGGGCGGCCGGATGGCGCTGACCAACTACCTCACCCAGTCGCTCGTGTGCGCGCTGATCTTCACCGGCCTCGGCGCCGGGCTGATCGGCGAGCTGCGACCGGGCACCGTGCTGCTGCTGACCCTCGGCCTGTTCGTCGCCCAGCTCCTGGCGAGCAGGCTGTGGCTGCGACTGTTCCGTTACGGTCCGGTCGAATGGCTGCTACGTGCGGTCACCTATGGCTCCTGGTCCCCGACGCCGGCCGCGGCGCAGACCTCGAAGGCGGCCGCCTGATCTCACCCTGACGAGGTAAAAGACTCGTTAATCCTCAGCCGCGGCGCGACCCGCGGGCCGGTTGGCCACTAACCAACCGGCCTCTGTCGGGACAAGTGGCGATCAAGCATGCCCACAAGCAGAAAGAACGACCCCACTCAACCCCTATTCTCCTAGGACCCCCTACGCGTCCTTCTGGATAAACACCGCCCCCGCAGCTCCATTCAGGTGAACTCGCCTGGAAAAGTGACACTCCGCTCACCGGCACCCCAGGATCCGTCTCCGTGGAACCCGCCACCGTTACACCCGATCAGGTGGTACGGTCACCTCACTCACTCGCGAATTCTGGGGAATTAGTGCTGAGTCAATGCAACGGTGATGTCACAAAAGCCCTGTGGGGGGACACCATGTCGATCGCAGAAAGAGATATCTTTTTTGATCAGCTGAACAAAGTGTATGAGAATGGCGGCCGGGGTCGGGCTTGTCTCGTCTCCGGTGGCGTCGCCAGCGGCAAGACCGAACTACTGGAACGGCTCAACGACCAGGCGATCGACTCCGGCGCGCTGGTCCTCAGCGCGACGGCCTCGCTGGCAGAGCAGACTCTCCGAATGGGTGTCATCGGACAGTTGTTCCGGAACACGGCATTGCCCGAAACCGTCGTGGCGAAAGCGGAATACCTGCTTTCCGCCGGCCTGTTCACCACCAGGCGGCCCGCCCACGACCCGCTGGCCTTCGATCAGACGGCCCTGCTGCTCGCACAGGCGATCTGCGCGCTCGTGCTCGAACTGGCCAAGGAGCGGCCGGTTGTGATCACAGTGGACGATGCGCACTTCGCGGATCAGTCATCCATCGACACCCTGCTTCATCTGCAGCGGCGGATCCGGTCCGCGAGGGTCCTGATGGTCCTCGCGGAACGAACCGGGGAAGGCTCGGCCCGGCTCCGGACCGAGGTCATGCGCCAGCCGCATTCCCGGCACGTCCGGCTCCAGTCCCTGTCCGAAGCGGGCGTCGGCGAACTGCTGGCCGAACGGCTCGACAGTATCCCCGCCGCGTCCTTCGTCACCGGCTGCGCGGAACTGACCGGTGGCAATCCGATGCTGGTGTGCGCACTGGCGGAGGACTGGCTGGCCGCCACCGCGGTGGCCGGAAGCGGCCGGACCCCTCCGCCGGTCCCGGTCACCGGGGAGAACTATCGGCAGGCGGTGCTGTCCTATTGTCACCGCGCCGATCCCGACGCCGCTCGCGTGCTGCGGGCGGTGGCCGTGCTCGACGACCTCGCCACGGCCGCCAACGTGGCCAAGGTGACGGAGATGTGCCCGTCCCACGTCGCCGACCTACTCTCCCTTGTGGACAGCGGCGGGCTGACCGTCGGCGGCCGGTTCCGTGACCCGGCGGCCAGGAACGCGGTGCTGGCCGACCTCGATCGCCAGGAGCACACGGCCCTGTGCCTGCGCACGGCCAAGCTGCTGCACGACGAGGGGGCCGAGGCGGCCGAGGTCGCGGCCTACATCGCCGCTTCGGGAGAATCCGGCGAGATGTGGGCGGTCAACTTCCTGCGGGACACCGCGGAACAGGCGGTCGCCCAGGCGGACCTCCGTGCCGCGGTGTCCTATCTGGACCTCGCGCGGCGCACCTGCTCCGACGAGCGGCAACGGGCGGAGCTGACCGTCCGGCTGACCGGCGTGCAGTGGCTGGTGGACCCGGCCGCGTCCGGACAGCACCTCAGCCTGCTCACCGCCGAACTGCAGCAAGGGAAGCTGGCGCAGGAGCACGCGCCCGCGTTGGCCCGCTGGCTGGCCTGGCACGGTTTCGCCAACGAAGCCAAGGAGGTACTGGCCGGTCTCCGGGACACGGTCGCCGACGCCGGCCCCGCGCTGGCCGCCGACTACCGGATGACCGTGCAGTGGCTGCGGTTCTTCCATCCTCGACTGTTGGAGGACACCGTCGATCCGGCCTTCGCGGATCGGGGCGAGGCCGCCGGCAGCACCCTGTTCACCGTGCTGAAGGACGGCGCGACCTCGGACAGCGTGCACGAGGCCGAGCAGGTGCTGCAGAGCTGGCGGATGAGCGACATGCCCATCGAGTGCGCGCTGTCGGCACTGCAGACGCTGTTGTACGCGCAGTGCCCGAACCGTGCCACGGAGTGGTGCAAGGAGCTGCTGGCCGAGGCGGAGAACCGCAACGCGACCACGTGGCGGGCGATCCTCACCGATCTGCGCGCGGCGATCGCGCTCCAGCTGGGCAACCCGTCCGAAGCGCGTGCCCACGCGCTCAAGGCGCTGGAGATCATGCCGCCGCAGGGCTGGGGGGTGGCGATCGGCTCGCCACGGGCGCACCTGGTGCTGGCCAACACCATGATGGGCAGGTTCGACGAAGCGGCCGAGCAGCTCACGCACATGATGCCGCGCACGACGCACCAGACCCGGTTCTGGCTGCAGTACCTGCAGGCACGCGGGCGCTACCACCTGGCGACCGACCGGCTGCACGCCGCGCTGGACGACTTCCAGATGGCGGGCGACCGGTCCCGCCGATGGGGGCTGGACTACCCCGCGCTCACCCAGTGGCGCAGCGACGCGGCCAGGGTGTACGTCCGCCTCGGCCGCGGCGATGTGGCTCAGCGCCTCGTCACCGAGGAGCTGGAGCTGCCCGGCAGCCGGGGGCCGCGGATCAGGGCGGTCGCGCTGCGGGTGCTGGCCTCCACCGACAACCTCCGCAAGCGGGTCCCGCTGCTGCAGGAGGCCGCGGATCTGCTGCAGCACTGTGGTGACCCGTACGAGCTGGCCTACACCCTGGCCGACCTGAGCCAGGCCGGTCAGGTGCTCGGCGAGACGAACCGGGCCAGGATGTTCGCCAGACGGGCGATCCAGCTCTCGAAGGTCGCGCACGCCAACGTGCTCCACAGCCGGCTGATCGTGCACAGCAAACCCCTGGCGGGCTCGGCCGAGGTCGCGGACGAGTTCAACCCGCTGGAGCCGCTGAGCACGGCGGAACGACGGGTGGCGGTGCTGGCCGCGCTCGGGCACAGCAACCAGGAGATCAGCCGGAAGCTGTGCGTCACCGTGAGCACGGTCGAGCAGCACCTGACCAAGACGTACCGCAAGCTCAAGGTCAGCCGCCGCACCGATCTGCCCACCGAGCTGGCGGGCATCGCCTGACAGCTCTTCTCACCACAGACTGCGGCCCCGCACTTTCCGGGAAGTGCGGGGCCGCTGTCTGTGTGGACGGGATCGTCAGGGTTTCGGCACCAGCCGGATGTGCAGGACGGTGTTCCGCTCGACCGCCTCGCGGCTGTAGACCAGCGGGACGTATTTGCCGGTGCGCCACTTCTCGGTCATCGCTTCGTAGCCCGGCGAATTCGGGTCACCGGACTGCCCTGGCGCGTTGATCATCTGCGCGGCGTCCCAGTTCCCCACGTCGAGCACCATCCGGAACGAGGGCCCGGCCAGGCCCTGGTAGTCGACCGGGCTGTAGACCGAGGAGTTCACCGTGTGCCACGACCCGCCGATCGGCGCCGGTCCCGCGTTCCAGCGGTCGGCCGTCGCCTGGTCGACCTTGGGGGCCAGTGGATGCGCGAACGTCACCCGGTGCAGCTCGCCCCATTTCCACTTCGACGGGTCCTCACCGCCGCGCCGTTTGGCATCCGCCATCGCGGTACCGAGAGTCTTCAGCAGCAGCTGGTCCCTGACGGCGGCGCCACCGGCACCGAAGTACCGGTCCGGGTTCTCCATGGCATCCATCAGCACCGCCTGGTCCGGCAGGAAGATCGCGCCGGCCACCGCCGGGGACAGCACCGAAAACAGGAAGTTCGGCCCGAGGTGCCACATGAACCACACCTCGAACAGCAACGCGGGTGCGCTCCCCGCGTCCAGCACCCCGTTCCAGCTCTTCAGCAACGACAACGCTTCGGCCACCGCCGGATCGGTGCCGCTCAACGGTTGCAACAGCGCGACGAGCCGCCGTGCCTGCAAGGAGAGCTGGTCGTTCTGCAGCGTCGCGGAGTCGGACGGCGTGCTTCGCGGCTTCGACCCCAGGACCTCGTTGATCCGCTGGTAGCGCGCGGGATTGCTCCATTCGTAGCCCACGCCCGGCGTCGTCCCGTTGTACTCGTTGGCGGTGACGACGAGCCCGTTCGCGGGATTGTGGACCCGGGGCAGTTCCGCGGCGGGCACGAAGCCGTTCCAGTCGTATCGCCCGTCCCCCGGCACCGGGAGGAGCCCGTCGTACCCGGTCCGCCGCGGCGCGAGTCCGCCCACGGCCATGCCGATCTCCCCGGACGAGTTCGCGTACACGTGGTTGAGCCCGGGTGCGCCCCAGGTGTCCACCGACTGCTTGAACTCACTGAAGTTCTTGGCCCGCAAGTGTTTCAGGCTGCCGTAGTACGGTGACATTCCCGGCTCCAGCCACGCGGCACGCACGGCGTAGGCACGGTTGCCCGCGGTGTCCGTCTTGATCACCGGGCCGTGCCGGGTGAACTGGAGCACGACCTCCTTGGTGCCCCCGTCGCGCAGCGGAATCCGCTCGGTGACGGTGGTGAACTTCTCCCAGCCACCGCCGTAGCGGTACCGGCTCGGATCGGCGGGATCGAGTTCGTAGACGTAGAGATCTTCCTGGTCCATCGCCGAGATCGTCAGGCCGAACCCGGAGACCTCGTTGTGCCCCAGCGAGATCCCGGGCGCGAACGGCTCACCGGCGCCGATCACGTCGAGCCCTGGCGCGTTCAGATGTGACACGTACCGGGTCGCGGGCGCCGGCAGGGCGCGGTGCGGATCCGAAGCGAGAACCGGCCGTCCGGTGCTGCTCCGGTTCGTGCCGACCACCCAGGCGTTGCTGCCCTCCGGTGCCTCGACGAGCGGTTCGGCCACACTCGCGCCCGCGCTGAAGTCCAGGCCGCCGGTGGCGAGGGAGAACACCCGCGTCACGTCGGCGGGCAGCGCGCACGGGTCGAGCCCGGCCGGAACCGGCGGGCTGTGCGCGGGTTCGAGCCGAACCCGGTACCGGTCGGCGTCGATCCCGCCGGCGCAGGCGATCTTCGCGCGCGCCACCTCGCTCTTGAGGTTCTGGCTGAGCCCGTGCGCGCGGATCCGAACCACGTCCTCGGCGCTCCAACGGGCCGGGGCGTACCCCATCTTCCGGAATTCCTCGGGCAGCGCGGCGGGATTGGCGGCCAGGAAGTCCACATAGGCGTTGACGCCGTCAGCGAACCGCGTCGCGGCGAGCTTGCCCTCCGGCCCGTACTTGGCCCACTCCTGCGTCATGCCCCCGCGGTAGAGGAACAACCGAGAAGCCCTGTCCTGCTCCGCGAACGAATCACCGAGCACTTCGGAAAGCAGGCCCAAACCCTTGCGCCGCCACAGGTCCATCTGGAAGATTCGATCGCGTGCGGCACCGAAACCCTGCGCCAGGAACACATCCGGGGTGTTCCGCGCGTAGATGTGCGGCACACCCCACTTGTCGACAAGCAGGTCCACCGGTTCGGTCAGGCCCCGCACCTGCTGCGTGAGCGACGGCCAGCGGGGCGTCGCGTCGGCCGTGACGGGCGGCATCCCCGCCACGCCGACGAAGAAAACGATCCCGAGAAGACACAGCCGCCAACGCATCGCAAACATCCGAGACCTCTTCACCCACGGCAGCACGTCACCCTTTTGTTCTCCGCACGCTACTGAGGGCCTCGGCGGGAAAGCAGCCCCTAGCCGCCACCAACTGACCCCTATCCGTCGCGGAACACGCGTTTTCCCGCTGACGACCGGTGTTCCCGCTGGTCGTCAGCGGCGGTACTGGGTGCCTTAGGGGCGCTGCTAGGGGTTGACGGTCTCGTCGCGTGGCCGACATCCTGGGAAACCCGGACGCACCGACGCGGGAATCTTCTTCCCGCGACACCCCGCGACTTTCTCGAGGATCAGCACGCGAATAGTGGATTTTGGGGGCTACTCGCACAGAGGACGCCGGCAGCGGGTATCACGGTTGAATTCTCCATTCACGATCGCAGGAAAGTGACTCAATGGGAAAAAATCTCTACGACCTCGGGGAACTGCCTCCCATGGGTCATGTCCCGGATCAGATGCACGCACAGGTACTACGCCGAGACCGCTACGGCCAACCGGAAGAGGCGTTTCAGCACGAGGTACTGCCCACTCCGCGGCCCGGATACGGTCAAGTCCTCGTCCTCGTGATGGCCGCGGGAATCAACTACAACAACGTGTGGGCCGCGCTCGGCAAACCGCTGGACGTCATCGGGATGCGGCAACGGCACGGCGAGCCGGAAGACTTCCATATCGGCGGCTCGGACGCCTCCGGCATCGTGTGGGCGGTCGGCGACGGTGTGCGCCAGGTCAAGGTCGGCGATGAGGTCGTCCTGTCGGGCTGCCAATGGGACGAGCGCGCGGCGGACATCCGGATGGGCGCCGATCCGATCACTTCGGTGACCCAGAAGGCTTGGGGCTACGAAGTGAACTACGGTTCGTTCGCGCAGTTCACCCTGGTCGACGAGTACCAGTGCCATCCCAAACCCGTTCAGCTTTCGTGGCCGGAGGCGGCGTGCTTCATGGTCTCCGGAGCGACGGCGTACCGGCAGCTCTGCGGCTGGCAGCCGCACACGGTCCAGCCCGGCGACGTGGTCCTCATCTGGGGTGGCGCGGGCGGACTCGGCTCGATGGCCATTCAAATCGTCCGCCTTTTCGGGGGCATCCCCGTCGCGGTGGTGTCCTCGGAAGCCAGGGCGGATCATTGCAAGGCACTCGGTGCCGCCGGCGTGATCAACCGCAAGGACTTCACTCATTGGGGCCCGATCCCGGACGCGTCGGACACCGCGGCGACAAAAGCGTGGATGAGCGAGGTCAAGAGGTTCCGCTCCACGCTGTGGGGTATCGTCGGCGAGAGCCGTAACCCCCGTATCGTCTTCGAACATTCCGGTCAGGACACACTGCCCACCTCGGTTTACGTCGGCGACAACGGCGGCATGATCGTGATCTGCGGCGCCACCACCGGCTATCAAGCGGACATCGACCTGCGGTTCCTGTGGATGCGCCAGAAACGGCTGCAGGGATCGCATTTCGCCAACTTCAAACAGTGTCGTGCGGTGACGGAACTGGTGGCGGCGAATCGCTTGGACCCGTGTTTGTCGACGACGGTGGAATTCCACGAGCTGGGGCAGGTGCATCAAAGGATGCTCGCCAACGAGCTGCCTCCCGGCAACGCGGCCACTCTCGTCAACGCGACCGAGTAATACTCGCAGGATTGCACTAGAAGGAGTCCGGTCATGTCTTTGACCACCTCGCACCAACTCGATGAGATCCGCATCGACGGTCGCGAACTGACGATCAACGAGCTCGTGCTTGCCGCTCGTTCTCCTGGTACGCAGGTGTTCACGCTCTCCGCGGATTCGCGGCGGCGCATCGAAGCATCCAACGACCTCAAGCACGAGCTTGTCACGTCCGGACTGCCGATCTACGGCGTGACCGCCGGATTCGGCGACAGCAACACCCGTCAGGTTTCGAAGCACAAGACCGCCCAGCTGCAGGACAACCTGATCCGCTTCCTGTCCACCGGCGTGGGCCCTTACGCCACACCGGAAGTCGCTCGGGCGACGATGGTCGTCCGAGCCAACTGCCTCGCCCGCGGCGCGTCCGGGGTCCGCCCGGAACTCATCCAGACCATCGTGGACTGTCTCAACGCGGAGATCCTGCCGCGCATCCCCGAGCGCGGCTCGGTGGGCGCCAGCGGCGATCTGGTCCCCCTGAGCTATCTGGCCGGCATGATCACCGGCCAGGGCACCGTGTCCCATCGAGGGATCCTCAAGCAGGCGGCGGACGCGCTGCGAGAATGCGGGATCCAGCCGCTCACCCTGGAGGCCAAGGAAGGCCTCGCGCTGGTGAACGGGACTTCCTTCTCTTCGGCGTACGCCGCGCTCGCCGTGCACGACGCCGAGCGGGTCGCCGAGGTCGCGGAGTGCTGCACCGCCATGGCGAGTCAGGTACTCGCCGGAAACCCGGCCCACTTCGCGGAGTTCCTGTTTCTGCAGAAGCCGCACAACGGGCTGATGACCAGCGCCCACGCCATCAGGCGGATGCTCTCGCCCGTCGCGCCGATCGGCGAAACCACCATCCATCCCGATGTGAACTTCCGCGAACTCGAACACCCGATTCAAGACCGGTATTCGATTCGCTGCGCCCCGCACGTCATCGGGGTGGTGCGGGACACGGTCAGCTGGGTGCGCGACTGGCTCACCGTGGAGGTCAACTCCTCCAACGACAATCCACTGTTCGACGCGGCGACCGGCACTGTCCACAATGGCGGGAACTTCTACGGTGGACACGTCAGCCAGTCGATGGACTCGGTGAAGACCGCCGTGGCCAGCGTCGGCGACCTCCTGGATCGCCAGCTCGAACTGATCGTCGACGAAAAGTTCAACAACGGGCTGACCCCGAACCTGATCCCGCGGCTCACCCACGACAATTTCGAGGCCGGCCTCTTCCACGGCTTCAAAGGAATGCAGATCACCGCGTCCGCGCTGGCGGCGGAGGCTCTCAAGTGGACGATGCCGGCGACGTCGTTCTCCCGGTCGACCGAAGCGCACAACCAGGACAAGGTCAGCATGAGCACGATCGCGGCCCGTGACGCGCGATCCGTCGTCGAACTCGTACAGCAGATCGCCGCTATCCAGCTGATCGCCCTGTGCCAGGCCGCCGACCTCCGCGGACTCGACTACCTCAGCCGCCCGACGCTGGCCGTCTACCACCAGATTCGCGCGGTATCCCCGTTCCTCGACCGCGACCGTGCGCTCGACGAGGACATCGAACGGGTCACCGCGCTCATCAAGTCCGGCGAACTGACCATCGACCCCATGCCATGAGACAGGTCTTCGCGGAGCCCGCGATCACGTGCGAGGACAGATCGGACGGCGTACGGATCCTTCGTTCCACCGAACCTGTCGGCGCCTATCCACGTTCGCTCGCCGAGCCGCTCCGCACTTGGGCCCGCGAGACGCCCCATCAAGTCTTCGCGGCCGAACGTACTTCGTCCGGAGGCTGGCTTCCCGTTTCGTATGGTGAGGCGCGAACTCGGGTCGACGCGCTGGCTCAGGCGTTGCTCGATCGGGGCCTCGGGCGGGAAAGCCCCTTGCTCGTGTTGTCCGGGAACACGATCGACCACCTCCTGCTCACGTTGGCGTGTTACACCATCGGGGCACCGATCGTCCCGGTGAGCGTGGCGTACTCGGTACGGTCGGACACTCACCTTCGGCTGCGGGCGATCACCGAACTCGTGCGGCCCGGCATGGTGTTCGCCGATGACGGTGCGCTGTTCGGCGCCGCGCTCGACGCCGTGGCCACTGTCGCCGGCCCGGCCTGTCGCGTGCTGGTGGCCCGCGACGCGCGAGGACCACGCCACGAGTCGCTCGACGGGCTGCTGCGGACGACCGTGACCGCCGATGTCGATCGAGCGTTCCATGCGGTGGACGGTGACGACGTCGCCAAGGTCCTTTTCACCTCGGGGTCCACCGATGTCCCCAAGGGCGTGCTCAACACACACGCCATGCTGGGCGCCAACCAGCAGATGCTCCGGCAGATCTGGCCGTTCGTGACAAGGACCCCGCCGGTGCTGACCGACTGGTTGCCGTGGAGCCACACCTTCGGCGGCAACCACAACCTGCATCTCGCGCTGTTCAACGGCGGAAGTCTCCACATCGACAACGGGAAGCCGACCCCGGACCTCTTCGAGCGCACCCTTGAAGCACTGCGATCCGCTCCGCCCACCATTTGTGTCAACGTCCCGGCCGGCTACGCCATGCTCGTCCATCGGCTCGAACAGGACCACGCACTCGCGTCGCAGGTTTTCAGTGCGGCCGATCTGATCCTCTATGCCGGAGCCGCTCTCGACAGCGGCCTTCGGAGCCGGCTTCGCGAGCTTGCGAGAAAAGCGACCGGACGCGAGATCCCGGTGGTCTCGTCATGGGGAGCGACCGAAACGGGACCGGCCGCGACCTCGACCTACGGCTCAGTCCAGGACGGCATGGGTGTGCCACTGCCCGGGGTCTCGGTCAAGCTCGTGCCTCACGGCGCCCGTCAGGAAGTCAGGGTGCTCAGCCCTTCGGTGACGCCGGGCTATGTCGGCAAGAAGAGCGACAATGTCTTCGACGACGAGGGCTACTACCGCACTGGCGACGCTGCCCGGCTCCTCGACGACAGCGACCCCCGCAAAGGCTTGGTGTTCGACGGCCGGATCGCCGAGGATTTCAAGCTGGCCAGCGGAACCTGGGTCGCGCCCGGACGTCTCCGAGAGACCTTGCTCGCCACGACCGGGATCCTGGCCGACGCGGTGGTGGTCGGAGCGGACCGGTCGTCCGTCTCGGCGTTGTGCTGGCTTCGAGCCGGCCAGCACGACGATCCGGACGTACGGCTACACCTGGCGCGCAAGCTGGCCGAACTGAATCAGGGCGCAGGTTCGGCCGCGCGGATCGAACGTCTGTTGCTGGTCACCGAGCCGCCCAGTCTCGATCACGGTGAAATCACCGACAAGGGGTACATCAACCAGCGCGCCGTTGTCACCCGTCGAGCGGCTCTGATTGCTTCGCTGTACCAGGAGCCGATCGATCCTGCTGTCGTCCGCCCGGCCTACGCGGCGAGTCCGCAGGTGTAGCCGATTTCCGGCGACGAGTCCGCAGGCGTCGCCGATCTCCGGCGACAACCCCCACTGCCGTCGCCGACTTCCGGCGACGACCCCACAGCCATCGCCGATTCCCGGCGACAACCCCACAGCCATCGCCGACTTCCGGCGACAACCCCACAGCCATCGCCGACTTCCGGCGACAACCCCACAGCCATCGCCGATTCCCGGCGACAACCCCACAGCCATCGCCGACTTCCGGCGACAACCCCACAGCCATCGCCGATCTCCGGCAACGACCCCACAGACGTCGCCGACTTCCGGCGACAACCCCACAGCCATCGCCGATCTCCGGCGACAACCCCACAGCCATCGCCGATCTCCGGCAACGACCCCACAGCCATCGCCGACTTCCGGCAACGACCCCACAGACGTCGCCGATTCCCGGCGACAACCCCACAGACGTCGCCGACTTCCGGCAACGACCCCACAGACGTCGCCGATCTCCGGCAACGACCCCACAGCCATCGCCGATCTCCGGCAACGACCCCACAGCCATCGCCGATTCCCGGCGACAACCCCACAGACGTCGCCGATTCCCGGCGACAACCCCACAGACGTCGCCGATCTCCGGCAACGACCCCACAGCCATCGCCGACTTCCGGCAACGACCCCACAGCCATCGCCGATCTCCGGCAACGACCCCACAGCCATCGCCGACTTCCGGCAACGACCCCACAGCCATCGCCGATCTCCGGCAACGACCCCACAGCCATCGCCGACTTCCGGCAACGACCCCACAGCCATCGCCGACTTCCGGCAACGACCCCACAGCCATCGCCGACTTCCCGGATCTCGACTGTCGACACGAGCGCTGGTTGATTCAGGCCTGGCCTGCCGAACGAGAACCCGGCATCTCACAGGAGACGGATGTCGTGGCGGGAGGAGACGTTCAGCTTGCGGCGAACCTTGACCACGTACTCCTCGACCGTGCGTCGGGAGAGGAACAGGGCTTGGGCGATGTCGCGGTTGGTGTGGCCGCCTGCCAGAAGGCGGGCGACATCCTGTTCACGCGGGGAGAGTTCGCTGCCGTAACCGCGCCTCCCGCGGGGTGACGGGGTGGCCGTGCCGGTGCTGCGGGCGCGGTGGCGGCAACGGGCGGCGTCGACCGTGGCCCCCAGGGAGTCTGAGGGGCTGGGTCAGCGCTTCGAGCACCGCGGCGTCGGTGAGGGTTTCGCCCTCGGCCTGCTCGGCGAGCTGGGTGGCCCGGTAGGACAGACCCAGGTCCCAGTGCAGGTCGATCGCTTCCCGGTAGAGCCTGCCTGCCTCGTCGCGGTCGTTCGTGGCCGCGGCCAGCCGCGCGCGGCAGGCGGTCAGCCCCGCTTGGGCCAGCGGGGCGTCGACCCCTCGCAGGCCAAGGGCTGTTTCCGCGACAAGCAGCCGTGCGGCGTCGACGTCGCCGACTGTCAGGTAGTAGTCGACGGCCTGGGGCAGGATGTCGCCGGATCACACCCAAGCGCCTTTGCTCCGCAGCATCACCACGCCGCGTTCCACGTGTTCCTCCGCCGCGTCGGCCTTGCCCCGGCTGAGGAGCATGCCCGCCATCCCTCCGGCCGCCGAGATCCCCACCGGGAAGACCTGCGCCGTCGGGAACGAACCCGTCGCCGCCTGGAAGGCTTCCTCCGCCCGGACCCACTCGCCGCGTGCCGCCGCCAGCCAGCCTCGCGTGAGGTACAGGTCCGTGGTCAGCAGCAGGTCCGCATAGGTCTCGATCAAGCTGTCGACGCGCTGTCCCATCACCGCGACGGACAGCACCGGCAAGGCCGGAACCACGGAGTACACCCTCACGGTCCGATGATCCCCGGACCGGCGGGTCCCTGATCCGGAGCACCGCCAGACCCTGGAGCCCGTGACCGCCCGAGCGGTCGCGGGCTCCGCGTCGGCGATTCACGACGGCACCATCGACGGGGATGAACGAGCACTCTCGTCGGGAAGTGATCAGCCATCGGTGGGGCTGCCTCTTCAGAGGCGTTCGATGTGGTCGGCCTGCGGGCCCCGGTCGCTCTGACGCACCGCGTACCGGACCCGATCACCCTTCTGCAGCGGCTCCGACCCCATGATCACGGACACGTGGGCGAAGAGATCGTCGCCGCCTGCGTCCGGGGTGATGAAGCCGAAGCCGCGTTCGCCGTCGTAGCGCGCGACGACGCCCTCGCCGCCTCGTACGGGCACGTCCCGCGCCGCCGGCCCTGCGGCCGCGGCAGGTGCCGACCGCTGCGGCGCCGTCTGGGGCTCGGTGCCCCGGACCAGGTGCACGTCGCGGGCCTGCGGGCCCTTGTCTCCACTGGCCACCTCGTAGGCGACGCGGTCGCCCTCCGCGAGCCACGTCAGCCCCTCGGCCAGGGCCCGGGCGTGAACGAAGACGTCCCCGGCGCCGGAGTCGGGGTTGATGAAGCCGAAGCCCTTGTCCTCGTCGTACCAGGCCACCGTGCCGTCGGCACCGTCCGCGATACCAGCCGCAGCGGGTGAGCCGGCCCCTGCTCCCAGCGGGATCACGTGCCCGGCCTGCGGGCCGCGCTCGCCTTCGACGATCAGGAAGGCCACCCGCTGCCCCTCGGTGACCACTCCGCCGGTCACGATGGCGGAGCTGTGCACGAAGATGTCGGCGCCGCCGCCGTCCGGCGACGCGAAGCCGTACCCCTTGCCCGGCTCGTACCAGTTGACGGTGCCGAGCAGGCCCACGGCGCTGCCGGTGGCCGCATCGGCGGTGACGCGAACGCGCAGCGCCTGGGGCCCGCGGTCGTTCTCGCCGACCTCGAACACGACGGCCTGACCCTCGCGGAGCACTCTCGCGCCGTCGTCGTCGACGATCTCGGAGGCGTGCACGAACACGTCCGGCGAGCCGTCCTCGGGCGCGAGGAAGCCGAAACCCCGTTCGGCGTCGAACCAACGGACGGTCCCTTGCGGCATAAAAGGCTCCAGGTCGAGAGGGCGGGCACTGGCCCCCAGTCTCTCTGATAGACCTCCGGTCCGTCGGGCCGGGCCCACAGTCGGGCGGTGCGGAGCCAGGGGCGGGCCGTTGGTTCACCTAGCGACACGCCGAGTTTTGAGACCAGGTCTTGTCACATGACCTGCCCCCCGATCGCTTGGATCATGGCGAGGCGGCCTGGTCATCGAGCGTGGCCAGCCCCTCCCGCGCCTCGGAGACCACAACCTGTTCCCAAGGAGCGGCGTCAGCGAGGGCACGCCGGAACCACTCCGCTGCTCGCGGATCGTGTCCGTCGCGGGCGATGAGGCCGAGGGTGACGCAGATCCGAGGCAGGACCTGCGACGTGCCGAGCCGGTCGTCCGAGCATTCGTCGAGCGCGGTGGTGGCGAGGCGCCGCGCCTCGGCCAAGTCACCGCGCCGCCGTGCGACCTCGCCGAGCCCGCGGTGTACCTCGGCGACGATCTCCGGCGTACCGGTATCCCCCGCGAGTTCGCCGGCTTGGTGGTAGTCGGCTTCGGCCATCGTGAATTCGTCCGCGCGGACGTGGCATCCGGCTCGCTGGCACAACAGGATCGCCTGATCCGCGGTGCAACCGAGCCGGGAGGTGAGCGTGATGGCCTCGGTCAAGAACGCCACCGCCGCCGAAGGTTCGGCGAGGGCCGCCTGCGCGGACAGGGTCAGCACGATCCCCCACCGCTCACCCAGCGCGCGAAAGCCACGCTGCGCGTCGGCCAGCGCGGTCTGCGCCGTGACGGCGTCTCCGCTCGCGAGCGGAACGAACGCCTCCCCGAAACGCAGCAACGCGCGGCCCCAGGGGGACGCGCCGAACAGCCGTTCGTGCGACACCGCGGGCCGGTGCCCGGGCTCGGCGAGCCTGCCCCAGAACAAGAAGAACAGAGGATGTTCCGCCGGACGGCCGAGTTCGCCGACGAGCGACTCGGCCATGACCAGCCGCGTACGCCGGTCCGAAGCGCTGGGACGCTGGGTGGCTTCGACGAGCAGGCACAGTGCGTACAGCTCACGCTCGTCGGCAGGTGGCGTCTCCCCGGTGGCCGCGAGAAGTTCACCGGCGAACCGCGCCGCGAACGCGCGACTCCCGCGCAGCCACCGATAGGCCGACAGCCCGCCGAACAGCCGGAGTGCCTGGGCTGGGGAGTCGCGCAGCGCCCAGCGTGACGCCGTGTTCAGGTTGTCGCGCTCGGCGTCGAGCAGCCGAAGCCACTGAAGTTGTTCCCTGCCAAGAAGATGCGGCTGAGCCTCTCGGGACAGCCGCAGGAAACAGGACAGGTGCGCGGCCTGGACAGCGTGCTGCTCACCGGACTCCGCGAGCTGCTCGGCACAGAACTCGCGAAGGGTGTTCGACATCCGGTACGCGGGTTCGGTGCCGTGCACGCGCTCGAGCAGGGACTTGTCCGCGAGGTCCGCGAGCGCTTCGGCATCCGCCGACGGTCCGCAGACCTGCCCGGCCGTCCCGGTGGTGATCCGGCCGGAGAACACCGCCAGCCGCGCCGCCAGTCGTCGCTCGCGGGGTTCGAGCAGCCGCCAGCTCCAAGCCACCGCCGCTCGCAGCGTGCGGTGGCGGGGTTCCGCGGCGCGGCCGCTTCGGGACAGGAGGGCGAATCGATCGTTCAGGCCGGCCGCGAGATCGGCCAAGGGCAGCGCGCGGACTCGGGCCGCGGCGAGTTCGAGCGCCAGCGGCAGGCCGTCGAGAGTCCGGCAGATCCGCAGCACGAGGTCGACGTTGGTCTCGTCCACGGTGAACCCGGGAAGCCTCGCGGCGGCCCGGTCGGCGAACAGCCGGACGCCGGAATGGTCCAGTGCGGCGGCTGCCGTGCTGCCCGTGGGTGGCAGCGGAAGGGGCGGCACCGGGCAGAGCAGTTCGCCGGTGACGTCGAGCGGTGCGCGGCTGGTGACGAGGATCCGCAGGCCTCCGCAGCTGGTGAGCAATCGCATCACCAAGGCCGCGACCTCGTCGGCGAGGTGCTCGCAGTTGTCCAGCACGAGCAGCAGCCGCCGCCAGGCCAGCGTCCCGACGAGGCGGTCGATGACCGGGAGGCTTCGTTCGGTCGCGGTCAACGACGTTTCATGCAGGCCTACGGCGTCGGCGACGGCTTGCACCACCTCGGTGCCGTCAGTCAAGGGCGCCAGTTCGACCCACCGGGCATCGCCCTCGCGGGCGGCTGCTTCGAGAGCGAGCCTGGTCTTGCCGATTCCCCCGGGGCCGGTCAGCGTGACAAGCCTGGCCCGAGCCAGCAGGTCGTGAACGTGGTCGAGTTCTTCGCCCCGCCCGATGAACGTCGTCAGCGGGGCGGGCAACGGCGGTGCCGGGATGACCTCCGGATCAGCGGTCAGAATCTGATTCTGCAGACGCCGCAACGGTTCTCCCGGGTCGACGCCGAGTTCCCCGGCCAGCCGGGACCGGACCTGCTCGTAGTGCGCCAGTGCCTCGGCCCGGCGGTTGCACCGGTGCAGTGCCAGCATCAGCTGCGCCGCACGGCGTTCGTCGCAGCCGGGATCCGCCACCACGCTCGTCAGGTCCTCGAGCACCTCGGCGTGACGCCCGTGCCGAAGCCGTAGGTCGTCGCGATCGAGCCAGGCCGCCGCCAGCTGACTGTCCACCTGGGCTTGAAACGCGGTGAGCCACGGCGTGTCCGGCAGATCGGCCGGACGCCGGAACGCCTGCCGCACTGCCTCGTCGTACAGGGCGAGCGCCCGGTCGCCGTCGGTCTCGCTGCGGGCTCGTGTGATCAGATGCCGAAATCTGTGCAGGTCCACGGCCATCGGGTCGGCTTCGAGCAGGTATCCGCCCGCTTGTTTGCGCAACTCCACGTCCGCCGCGCCCGCGAGGACCCCGCGTAACCGCGATACGTAGCCGTACAGCGCGGCGCGAGGACGTTGCGGCAACTGCTCGCCCCACACCCGATCGACCAGCTCGTCCGGCGGCACGGCGCGGTTGACGTCGGCGAGGAGCGCGATCAGCACGGCACGCTGACGCGCGTGCCCGATCGCCGCGCGCCTGCCGTCGATGAGCAGGCCCGGTTCGCCCAGCAGCCGGAACTCTGTCCTCATGGCCGAGACCCCCTGCTCCTTCCTAGCCGTTCCCGGAGGACGGTTCAAGGTTCCGCCGAAGGTTTCCCGAAGGTCGTCCGGGCACGGTGGCTCCAGTCGGCCGGCCACCGCGGCCGGCTGTCCTGACGACTCGGAGGTCGCCGAACAATGTCCGAACTGAGCCGCCGTTACTTCCTGGGCGGGACCGCCGCGCTGGGCCTCGCCTCGATCCGGAACGCCGACGCCACCCGGGCGAGGGAAGCGGGATGCCCGCCACCCACCGGACTCGTCACCGTCGTTCCCGGCGATCCACGCTACGAAGACCTGGTGCTGCGCCGGAACAACCTGAGGTTCGAGGCCAGGCCGGCCGCATTCCGGCTGGCGCATTCCACCGAGCAGGTGGTGCAGGCCGTGTCGGACGCGGTCCGCTCCGGGCAGCGGATCGGCCTGCGCAGCGGCGGGCACTGCTACGAGAACCTCACCGGCGAACCGGCGCCGGGAGTGGTGATCGACTTGAGCGGCATGGACGCGGTGTACTTCGATCCGGCACGCCGCGCGTTCGCCGTCGAGGCAGGTGCCCGCCTGGCAGAGGTCTACCGGCGGCTCTATCTTGGCTGGGGTGTCACCCTCCCCGGTGGCGAGTGCGGTTCGGTCGGCGCGGGCGGCCACATCCAAGGCGGTGGCTACGGCCCGTTGTCCCGGCTGCACGGCACGATCGTGGACCACCTCTACGCCGTCGAAGTCGTCGTCGCGAGGAAACCGGGACAAGTCACCGCGGTGGTCGCCACCCGCGATCCCGGCGATCCCCACCGTGAGCTCTGGTGGGCCCACACCGGCGGCGGTGGCGGCAACTTCGGGGTGGTCACCCGATACTGGTTCCGGACGCCGGGCGCGGACGGCGGCGACCCACGGACGCTGCTGCCGAAGCCACCTGCGACGGTGCTCAAAGGCTTCCAACGGTGGACCTGGCCAGAGCTGGATCGGAAGTCGTTCGGCAGGCTCATCCGCAACCACGGCGCCTGGCACGAACGCCACAGCGCCCCCGGCTCCGCCTACGCGAGCCTCGTCAGCTTGCTGTCGATCAGCAAAGGCACCGGGCCGCACGTGTTCCCCGGCGACCTGTTCCTCGCCGCGCAAATGGAGGGCACACGCCCCACAAGCGCGAAAATGCTGAACGACTACTTCGCCGCTGTCAGCGAAGGTGTCGGCGGAAGTCCGGACATCACTCCGGTCGCGATCCCCTGGCTCGCGTCGGCGACGGCGGACGGCCAGAGCATGGCCGGTTCCATCGGCCGTTGGAAAGGCAAATCGGCCTACCTGCGGCGAACGTTCACCGAACAGCAGATCGACACCGCCTACCGGAGGCTGCACACCACCGACCCCGGTGTCGGCCCGGCGATGCTGTGGCTCGGTGCCTACGGCGGCGCGGTCAACACGGTGGAACCGGGCGCGACAGCGCTCCCCCAACGGGACTCGATCTTCAAGGTGATCTACTCGGTCACTCTGCCGGAGCCACCGTCCGATCAGGACACGACGAGCCTCGACTGGATCCGGGCCTTCTACCGCGATATGTACTCCGACACCGGCGGAGTACCCGTACCGGGCGAAGTCAATGACGGCGCGTACATCAACTATCCCGACGTCGACCTCGCCGATCCGGCACAGAACACGTCGGGCGTGCCGTGGCACACGCTGTACTACAAGGACAACTACCCCCGGCTGCAACGCGTGAAATCAACCTGGGACCCCACGGACCTCTTCCATCACCCGCTGTCGATTCGCCCGGATCGGTAGCACGGTGTCCGCGCCGGCCGGCGCTATCGACGGCACCTTGTCGCCCATCGGCTGGTCTCAAGGCGTGCGGTGACCCGATATCGAAACGATCACCATTTGAACCTGGCAGCCGGCGGCGATCTCGGCGGCTTGCGACATGGCGACCAGGCGCGCTCCGCAGAAATCGGGGTGGTGGTCAGCACGGACTCGACGACCACCTCCCTCCGTAGTCCGCTTCCGGAAATGGTTGCCGGCACCGGATTGCCTTCGGCACGACGCCTGCCCGAAAGAACTCGTCCTCGACGATCACGGTCTGATGCGGGAAGACCGCCTCCAGGCTTTCGCGCCCCAGGGAACGGAAGGCGATTTGCGTCACCTCATACGATCAGTGTCGATATGCGGACCCAGTAGGCAATTGTCCGAATCGCGCAGAATCCCACTGGACGAAGTCGTTCCGCATGGAGCGAATGCCACCGAACCTTACACCCACAGGCCTATTGCGATCACCGGTCAATTCGCGCAAAACTACCTGCGCACTTCCTGCGAGACCACGTGCCATCGACCATACCGCGTGCACACGGGGCGAAATAGTTCGAAGACCGCGAGAATACCCGAGACCATTCGAGATCCCTGACGGAGATGAGCTGATTCCGATGCGGAAATCGCGATTCACATCGCTTCTGGCAACGCTGGCAGGCATCCTTATCGCATTCCCGCTTATTTCTCCCTTCGCGTCCGCCTCGCCTGCCACTACCGGCGACCTCGGCGGCATGATGATCCGCGAGGCCTGCCAGGCCGGAGGATTCAAAGACGCCGTGCGTCGCGCCGACGTCTGGTTCTGCACGGGGAACAAGCCCGACCAGGCCATACTGCTCACCAATGTCTGCCGGTGGCAATTCTCCGACCTGGTCGCGGCCGGATTCACCGTCACCGACAACGGCGGCCGGTGCTGGACCAACCCGGCCGCGTACACCGATGTCGGCGGAATCGCCGTCAACCAGTACTGCAACTCCCTCGGATACCCCGACGCCACGGTCGGCGACAACGTCGCGTCCTGGCGGTGCGCCGGGCACGGAACCTCGGTCCCGATCGACTTCCACGCCGCCTGTCGCTGGCAGTACCCGGTCTGGGTCGGCAGAGGGTTCAGCCTGGTCTCGTACTTCAACAGCTACGGCGACCGGTTCGGGATCAAGTGCCTCGCCTTGCTGCGCTGACGGTGACATCCAGGAGCGTGGTCCTGAGTTGAGGTGACGGTCTGTCGCGCTGACGGGCGAAGGCCTCCGGTTGCGAAGTGGAGCTGTCCAGGTACCGCTTCGCCGACCGGAGACCTTCGTGCCCCCACGCTCCGATGTACCGGTATCGGCGGAAGCGGCCGGCCCGTGGGTCCGCTGGCCACAATGCGCTTAAGGCCACGGTAACTATCCGGCTCGACGCCGAAGTCTCCGCGAGAGACTCAGAGGTCGCTCGACAGAGAACTTGAGCCGGGTCGATGTCGGACGTTCGCGGAAACCCTGCGTTCCTGGGGTGGAACCTGGTGGGCGGACTGGTTGTTCACGGCCGGACTGCTCGGAATCGGGCTCGCCGTCACCGCCGGGGTGGGGATGCGGGTCTCCGCCGTCACCGGCACCGTCATGATGGCGCCGATGTGGGTCGCGGAGTGGCCACCGGCTCGCGCCACGGCGGCCGGTACGCCGACCATGTCGACCAATCCGGTCATCGATTATCACCTGATCTACGCCCTCGTCCTGATCGCGCTCGCCGCCACCGCGGCAGGCAATACCTGGGGGCTGGGTCAGCGATGGTCTCAGCTGTCCTTCGTGGACCGGAATCCTTGGCTCCGCCGAGCCTGGCGCACACCGTCGGATTCAGGGTGCGCCGTCGGACGCCGAGCCGTGGTCCAAGCGCCGGTTGGCGTCACCCGTCGCCTCGGTGATCTTCGACAGGAATGCCGTGACGACGCGGAGTTCTTCGGGGTCGGCGGCTCGGAGCGTGGCCGCGATCTCGGCCCCGGCGAAGGCGAGGAACCCGCGAGCGTGCTCTCGCGCGGCGGGGGTCGGGCGCAGGGTGACCCGGCGACGGTCGCTGCTCTCACGGCTGCGCCGGACGTGACCGGCGTCCTCGAGCCGGTTCAGCAGGATCGTGGTGGCCCCGGTGGTCATGGCGATCTGCCGGGACAGCTCCGCCGGCGAGAGCGGCGTCCCCGCTTCGGCGGCCCAGGTGATCTGGCCCAGCGCGTTGGCGTCCGAAGCAGGCAGCCGCATCCAGGCGGCGAGATGCCGGTGCAGTTCGCCGAAACCGATCGCCCAATCCCGAAGCCGCTGCATCACCTCGACCTGGGCCGTCGTCCAGCTCTCGCTCAACGGGTCGACGTCGGCCATGCGATCCCCTTTGCTCCATAGTAGCTTTGCTGTAAAGGTACTATGGAAGCCACTGAGAGGGAACTCGGATGACCACTCGACACGCTGTGGTGTCCGGCGCGAGCATCGCCGGACTCTCGACCGCTTTCTGGCTGCGGCGCACCGGCTGGGAGGTGACAGTGCTGGAGCGGGCGACGGCGTTTCGCGACGGCGGGCAGAACGTCGACGTCCGCGGCGTCGGTCGCGAGGTACTCGCCAGGATGGGCCTGACAGAGGCTGTCAGAGCGCAGAACACCACCGAGACCGGCACCGTCTTCGTGGACGCCTCGGGCGAAGTGCTCGTGGAACTGCCCTCCGACGGCCCGGACGGCGCGACCGCCGAACTCGAAATCCTGCGCGGCGATCTCGCCCACACGATCCTGCGGCAGCTGCCTGAAGGGGTCGAGATCAGTTATGGCGACACCATCGCCGCCGTCGAAGAAGGAGCCGACAGTGTCACCGTGACCACGAAGGCCGGCCGGGTCCTGCGCGCCGACCTGCTGGTCGTCGCCGAAGGCGTTCGCTCCACCACCCGCGACCTGCTCTTCGAGGGCCAGGTCGACCGCCGCGCGCTGGGCATCACCATGGTCTTCGGGACCATCCCGCGCACCACCGACGATGACAGCCGATGGCGCTGGTACACCACTGTCGGCGGACGGCAGGTCCACTTGCGCCCGGACCAGCACGGCACCACACGCGCCATCCTCGCCTGCACCGAGGCCGAAGACCCGACCCGCCTCGACCAGGCCCAGGCACTGGGCCGCATCCGGGACCGCTTTTCCGACGTGGACTGGGAGGCGCCCCGGATCCTGGACGGGTTCGACGCCTCCGACGACGTCTACTTCGACCACCTCACCCAGATCCGCATGCCCGCCTGGCATCGCGGGCGGGTATGCCTGGCCGGTGACGCCGCTTGGTGCGTGACCCCGATGGGTGGCGGCGGCGCCTCGCTCGCGCTCGTCAGCGGCTACGTCCTCGCCGCCTGCCTTTCCGGCGCCGGATCCGGCTCACTCACGACCGGCCTCACGGCCTACGAGGCCTGGATGCGGCCACTCGTCGACGACGTCCAAGGACTCCCCCGCTGGATCAAACCGTTCGCCTTCCCCAAGACCCGGCTCGGCCTGTCGCTGCGCAGGGCAGCCGACAAAGCACTCATGTCACCGGTACTGGCGCCACTGACGGCGAGGTTCACCAGGGTCGCCCACACCGACCGCGCGTTGCCGCCCATCGCGGCAACGGGAACGGCGAAGTGAACCGCGCGGGGCATATCCGACACACCGAGCACCGGGAATCCGAGGCTGAGCATGTCAGCACGTTATTGAGGGGTAAGGCAAACGTGGCGTGCCGTTGAGGTGTGCGCCGAATGTGGCATTGGGGACGGTGAGTGTCCCCAATGCCACCTCTTCACCAGCCCGACACCTTGCCTTACCTCAGTAACCCTGCAGCGAGCGTCCGCGATCAGCTCCGAGCCACCGCTCGCAGTTCGGTCCTCAGTGGACAGTCGTCCGCCGGGAAGGCGTCAGGTGGCGGGCCGCCGGCGGTTGTCCAACGCGTCTCGCCGCACCTGCCCGGTGTGTTCGCTGATCGCGCCGAGGCGATCGGCCAGCTGGAGGTGATCGGCCGTCAGGTGATCTCGCAGGTCGGACAGGGGGGTCAAGAGATCGGCCGCGTCGTTCTCGCCGAGTGCCGTATTGAGCTTGTCAGCCCTTTTCCGGCCTTCCGCGCTCAATCCCTCCAGCGCGCCGGCCTGCCCGGCCAGCTGCCGCAATATCGTCGAATTGCGCCGCGCCCATTCCGAGACCGCCCGGTCGCCGGCGCGCCGATCACGTTCGGCGTCGACGCGCGCTTCGCCTGTCCGCTCGCCACCGTCCGACGGCCGCAGCCGCAGGAACCGGCGCTCCGCCGCTTGACGGCTGGCGACTCCCAACGCCGGAGCCAGCGAAGTCCAGCTGACCCCTTCCGCACGGGCCGCCGCGATCAGCTCCGGTTCCCAGGAGGCGAGCTCCTCACGAATCGCCCGCAAGGACTCCAAAGCGGCCAAGAGCGACTCCGGCTCGACCCTGCCGGAACGGGCAGCCAGCACCACGTCGCACAGGGCACGCACCTGGTCCGCGAGGTCAACCTCAGTCATGTCATCCTTTCAACGACTTGGGTGTTGTCATCGTTTCGATGACATGTTAGAACAGTGGGGCGTGTTGACACCAGACAACGAACCCAGGAGGTGGAACCCGATGTTGATGCGCACCGACCCGTTCCGTGAGCTGGACCGTCTCACCCAGCAGGTGTTCGGCGCCACGAATCCGGGAACCTGGTCCAAACCGGCCACGATGCCGATGGACGCCTACCGCGACGGCGACGAGTTCGTCGTCTGCTTCGACCTTCCCGGCGTCGACGCCGACGCGATCGAACTGGACGTCGAACGCAACGTCCTGACGGTCAAGGCGGAACGACGGCCGATCCCCGGGAAAGACGTCCAGATGCAGGTTTCCGAACGCCCGCTGGGCGTCTTCTCCCGTCAGCTGTTCCTAGGCGACGCCCTCGACACCGACCGCATCACCGCCGGCTACGAGGCCGGGGTGCTGACCCTGCGCATCCCTGTCGCGGAGAAGGCCAAACCGCGGCGCATCCGGATCAGCGGTTCCGAGACCGATCGCAAGGAAATCAAGGCCTGAGAGTCGCGCCCGTGGTGGGGCCGGCCGGTCACCGGTCCCACCACGGGCAGCCGCGGACGAAAGGACACCCCGTTGATCGCGACGCTCGCCTCTCCGGCCCGTTACCCTGTCCCCGCCGCGCTTTGGGACTATCTCGCCGAAGTCACCGACGCTCTCGGGATCGGGCTGGAATCCTGCGCTGTCGACCACGACAGTCCGATCTCGGCCTACGTCGCACTCGACGGCAGGCTCCCCGGCCACCCCGATCGGGACATCGCCCTGCTCTGGGACGAGGTCCACGGCTGGGCGATCGCGGTCGAGACCCACTCCGGCGAGGACCTCATCGTCGTCTGCTACCTCGGCGGAAAGACCATCACCCCGACAGCGACCCGAGTCGCGCGATTCGTCCAAGCCCTCCGGAAAGGCGATCGTTGCGTCGGACAGCTCACACCACCGCCGCTCCGAATCGCGCCTGACCGCGCCGACCTCGAACGCTTGCTCGATCGGCGTACTCGAGCGACAACGGATTCCCGATCCTGCCGCGTCCCGCTCGTTTCGGCGCCAGGCAAGGGGGTATCCGGGGATCGGACATGAAAGAGACCAGCTCCTGAGGAGGCGTTTGATGAGTACGATCACCAAATCCGTCGATGTCGAGGCGCCGGTCAGTGACGTTTACAACCAATGGACACAGTTCGCCGAGTTCCCGCGATTCATGGAAGGCGTGGAGCGAATCGAGCAGCGTGACAACACGCACACCCGCTGGACCATCAGCATCGCCGGGGTCACCCGTGAATTCGACGCCACCATCACCGAACAGCATCCGGACGAACGGGTCGCCTGGAAGTCCGACGACGGCCCGAACCACGCAGGTGTCGTCACGGTGCACCGCCTCGATGACCGGCACACCCGGGTGACCGTCCAAATGGACATCGATCCGGAAGGGTTCGTGGAGAACGTCGCCGACAAGGTCGGCATCCTCGACCGCCGCGTCCAAGGCGACCTCGACCGGTTCAAGACCTTCCTCGAAGACCGCGGCGGCGCCGAGACCGGCGCGTGGCGTGGCGATGTGGGCCGTCCCGGACAGTCCTGAATCTCGCCACCGGCCTGGGGCGTCGCCCACGACAGGGCGAGGCGGTCGGCCGGTTCTCCCGATCAGCCGCACACACCATGGGGCCGGGTCTCCGTATCAGGGGATCCGGCCCCAGCCCTGTGCCGGGCTTCCCGGAGACGGGGCGGACAAGGCGGTCCGCGGCAAACGGAGGTATTCCGATGAACGAACACAGGACTGGAAGGTCTTTACGACCGGTGGTGCTGGTCATCGCCCTGGTCCATCTCGTACTGGGTGTACTGGGCTTCTTCTTCCTGCCGGAAGCCAACCAGACGGGAGAGAACACCATCTGGATCTTCAGCGCCACCGGCATGCTGAACATCATCCGCACCGTGATCGGCGTACTGGGATTGGCGGCGCTGCTCAAACCGGGGGCACTATATGGCTACTGCTGGATGATTTTCGTGGCCTTCGCGGGTTTGACCGCGTTCGGCGTCCTTTCGGCCGCGACTTCCTCAGCCGGCGACGCGGTGAACTTCAACTGGGCCGACAACGTTCTTCACGCGCTGACGGCGCTTTCCGCGCTCGTGGCCGGCATCGTCATCGCTCGCGGTCCGGACCGGAAAGGCACCAAGAGCCGGGCGGACGTTTGACTCGACGCCGACAGGCCGCAGCGACTGGCCTGCCGACCAGATCTCTCAAGGCCGGAAGCGCCGTCACGGTTAGGGATTGACCTGGTGGACCAGGCGAGAAGTTCTTCCTTCGCATGACAGAAAAGGGCCTTGGCGCGGGTCATCGCCTCACTCGAGTGGTGGCATATGGCTATCGGTGTGACCAAGGCGCGCTACGAGCAGGCTGGAGCCGCCGCGGCAATGTGCGTAGTGGCCGACCCGTCGGCGGGTGCCGACCGTGCACCCCCGAGCGAGGACATGAACGAACCCCAGAAACCGGTGGCGTTCGCGGACGGGCTGAAAAAGGTGTGCACAGCCTGCCGCGACACGATAGACCACGTCGACGCGGTCGGATTGACTCTCGTCACCAACGCACACGCTCGGATCAGCCTGGCCGCCGCGGGACGCTTGGCCCGGCTGGACGAGCAGTGGGAATTCACCCTGGGTGAAGGGCCCAGCCTGCACGCGTTCCGCGAGCGCCGGCCGGTGCTGGCCCCTGATCTGAGCGATCCGGTACAGATCGTGGACTGGCCGGTCTTCGCCAACGAGGCCGCGGAGTGGGGCTTGCGGGCGGTCTTCGCCTACCCGGTATTGCTCGGCCCCACCCCTTGGCGGTGTTGACGCTCTACCGCGGCAGCCCGGGTGCTCTGTCCCCGGTCGGTCAACGGCTCGCCGGAGTGACCCCGGCACAGCCGCGCCTGAACGGCCGTCCCCGTGATCGGCGCCATCAGGCGATGAGCATCCTGGACATCCGGGCGATCGGAACCGCGTGCGCTGCGGGCACCGCGGCCAGCACAGCCCGGGGCATACTCGCGTAAGCGGCTTCTGCGGGGTCCTGCACCATCACCGTCCCCCCTGCCCGGGACACCGATGCCGCCTCGGTCAGAAGAAAACGGTCAGGTGGGGCCACGATGATCGTGTTCGGTTCCAGCGGCATGCCATCCCGCGCATGCCGCGCCGGTAGCGGGCCCGCCCAGGACAGGATCCGCGGCAGAGTACTGACCGCGGTGGGCACGGTGTGCACGGTCACCAGGACACAGGCACCCAGATCACGTGGCAGGCCCGCTACCAGCTCTCGAAGCGGGGGAATGCTGCCGGCCGAGCCGCCCATGGCCACCACCCGTACGCCCATGAGAAACCGGGTTCCCCGACCAGGGACAGGCAAACATGGCCGAGCGCCAGAACGCCTGCCGTCCCTGGTCCCCGGAAGATCAGTGCCTCGTGCCTCGCGGGGAGAACCGGTTCGCGGGTGAGCACTTCTCAGAACTTCTCCAAGGCCTCGGGTTTGTGCACCGCTTCCCCGCCGCTCTTGTCACTGCGGACCAGATACTGAGGCTCCTCCGGCGAAGCTCGCACGGTGCGCCCGGCCGCCTCGGTGTCCGAAGTGATTTCCGAGAGTACTTCGCCTTCGCCCTGCCCACCGTGACTGTTCCAGCGGACCCTGTCCCCCTTGTGGAAACGCTGTCCCATGACCATCTCCTTCTCGCAGCCGGATTCCCGCCGTCGGGTACCCCATCCGGAGGGAGGTCACACTCAGGTGCGGTCGACGAGGTGGGCGATCTCCTCGATCGCGCGCCGGGCCTCGGGGATCGACGCGAGCATCCACGCGGGGATCATTCCCGCGTACTCGTGAGGCGCAGCCACGCGAGGAGCGACCTGGCCGTGAAGCTGGTCCTAGACCTGGTCACGGGGCACCGTCCGATGCCAGTTTCGGGAGAACGTCCTTCGCTCTCCTTCGTAGCCGTCGAGTTGGGCGTCGATCACGAACTCGGTGGGAGTGCAGGACACCCGGGTGCGGGTTTCGGACCTGGCTTCCCAGTCACCGCGGGCGAAAGTCATCGACCACGCGGTTTCCGCGACCGGGGAGCAGAAGTCGTCGGCCTTCCACGAATACGTCTCGAACACGTTCCTCGTGACGTCGAGATCGATGTCCTCGAACCGGACCTTGCCTTCGTTCTTCACGATTTCGAGCGCGGACCGGTAGTCGACCAAGTCGCGCGACACGGTCCACCGCTGCTCCCCCGGCTCGATCTGCGTCGCGGACAAGGGCTCCGCGCCCTCAGGCTCGCCGAACGGGCGCGCCGGGACCTCGTCCGCTTCGGCGATCGGCCGCACCGGCAGGGTGAGCACGCTCTGTCCGGTGTGGACGGTCACCCTCGCCGCTTCCGGCGGCGGCCAGGCCAGCGGCCAGTACGACGACGAGATCGACAGCCGGATCCGGTGCCCGGCCGGGAAGGCCTGCGCGACGGCGTTGAGTTCGACCCGCACTCGATAGCGCTTGCCCGGTTCCAAGGGCTCCGGGTCGTCGTGCCCGTCGCGGTGGGTCAGATTCAGCAGGCCGTAAGTTACGCGAGTGGCCCGGCCGTCCGGCGCGACGTCGGACAGCCGGACGGCGACCTGTGCCACCGGCTTGTCCGCCGAGACCTCCAGATCCACCACCGGCGAGCCGAGGATCTCGCACGGCTCGGTCAGTTCGTCGGTGTCGAACACCAGCGAACCGCCGTCCTCTTCACGCTGGTCGTACGGCAGATCAGGCGGGGCGCTGTAGGACGCCCACTTCCCCGCGAACTGACCGACGGACAGCGGCGATTCCACCGCCAGCTTCTCCGCCGGGACCTCCTCGCCGGGGCGGGCGATCCGGTGCCGCACCAGGCGATGCTCGGACGGGTGCACATGTGGTGAGGGCCAGGACGGCTCGCCCACCCAGCGGCCGGGCCGGTCCTCGTACGACGTCGAAGGCGGCACGCTGTCCTGCATCCAGGTCTGAAGCATCGGCCCGTCCATGACGCCGTTTTCGACGTCCTTCAGCCAGTGATCCCACCAGCGGACGAGTTCCTGCAGGTAGCCGATGGCGGGCCCCGGCTGCCCCAGATGCGGGTACCTGTGCGACCAAGGCCCGATGAGGCCGCGGCGCGGGACGTCGAGATTGGCCAGCAGCCGGGAAACGGCGTTGGAGTAGCCGTCCGCCCAGCCGCTGGAGGCGAGCACAGGCACCTGGACGTCGCTGTAGTTCTCGCAGACCGACGCGTGCAGCCAGTAGTCGTCACGGCGCTGGTGGCTCAGCCATTCGCCCGCCCAGAGGGTGCAGTTCTCCAGCCGTTCGTGCCACAACTCGCGCCACCGGTCCCCCGCCAGCGCCGGATCGGGCGGCAACGTGGCGTAGGCGAACATCGTGGACGCCTCGGCGACGTTGTCCGACAGCAGGCAGCCGCCCATGTAGTGCATGTCGTCGGCGTACCTGTCGTCGGTGAAGGACGAGATCGCGATCGCGGCCAGGCCGGGCGGCTTGCGCGCGGCCACCTGCAGCGCGGCGAACCCACCCCAGGAGATCCCCATCATCCCGGTCCGGCCGGTGCACCACGGCTGCTCGGCGATCCACTCGAGGACCTCTTCCGCATCCTGCTGTTCCCGTTCCAGGTACTCGTCGGCGAGCACACCCTCGGATTCCCCCGAACCGCGGATGTCCACGCGGACACAGGCATACCCGTGCCCCGCGAGATAGGGGTGGTGGACCGAGTCCCGCACCGAAGTCAGGTCACGATGCCGGTACGGGATGTATTCGAGGATCGCCGGGACCGGCTCGGTGTCCGAAGCGATCGGACGCCAGACCTTCGCCGAGAGCCGGACGCCGTCGGACATCGGGATCCAGACGTGGTCTTCCCCGGTGATCTCGTACGGTAGCGAAGCCACCGTCCGCATGCGCTATCCCTCCTCGAATTCGAACCGCAGCGTTTCCACGCATCGGCGGTATTTGGCCTTCATCTCTCGCTCGGTCTGCGCGGCGACGAAGAGGTGGGCGAGTTCGTAGCTGTAGCTGTCCTGTTCGGGCAGCTCCGAGAGCCGGACACCTTCCTCCGCCACCACATCGATCTTCACCCCCGGGATCTCCGACCGCAGCGTGGCGATCTCCGCGCGCGTGGGCACCCGGGTGACGAGCGCGTCCTCGAAGCGGCGGTAGTACCACTTGCCCGCGATCTGATAGTCGCCCCGGCGCCGTCGTTCGCCGGGATCCTCACCGAGGCCCAGCCGCAGCATGATCTGGTGGTTGGCCACACCATCGACGTACTCGAAGAGTTCGGCGTGCGACTGCGAATGCCGCGGGTTGATCTCCAGCAGGCACACCTGACCGGACTCGGGATGACAGAAGAACTCGATGCTGAACGTGCCGTTGTCGTAGCCGATCCGCTCCATCACGCGGACCGAGATCTCCGTCATCCGGCGGACGACGTCATCGGGCAACTGCGACGGGTACTGATGTCTTTCGAAGCAGGGCGAGCCGTCGTAGTTGATCGAGTCGAGCGCACCGTACACGGTGACATGTCCATTGTGGACATAACCTTCGGTCGCGGCCTGCACTCCGCTGAGCTCACCTTCCGCGAGGCACGCGGCACCGCCCGCGTCGGCCACCTCCGCGGGGAGTCTGACCTTGCCGAGGACGAGATCGAAGGGATCACCGACCCGCCCGACGCCTTCCCGGATCTCGGCGACGGCCTTGTGGAACTCGGCTTCATCGCCGACATGAAAGGCCAATTCGGACGAGAACGACTTCACAGGCTTGAGCCACATGGGGTAGTCGACTCCGTCGGGCGGCCGCGGGGACTCTTCGTCCAGATCGACGATCCCGAACGCGGGCACCTCGTCGATCACCTTCGCCTGTTCGAGGCGGCTCCAGTACTTGTGCTCGCATTTCAGCACGGCTTCGAGCGGCACACCGGGCAGGCCGTACTTCTCGCACAGCATCGCCACCATTGTCGAGGAAGGAAAGTCCCAATAGCTGACGATCGCGTCGATGGAGCCGTCGAAAGCGTCCAAGACCGCTTGCGCCTTTTCCATGAGTTCGATGATGCGGATTTCTCCGTGCTGGAGTTCTTCGACTGTCAACAAGGGATGGAAGTGGTACTTCTCCGCGCCCGGCATGCGCCGCAGTACCTCTTCGTTGCCCTCGTCGAGGCCGATGACGAAGATGTTCTTCTCCGGAGACCTGGGGGCTCTGTTCATGGCCGATGACTACCCGTTCGAGTGAACGTGAAAACCCGGCCGGTGCTGGTTTGCCCGCGCGTCCATACGGGAATCCGGGCGCCATGAACGAGTTGCCCGGCACACGTTCCCTCTGGCTCGACACCGCTCCCGCCCCCGACAGGACCGGCACGCCGTTGCCTCCGGAAGCCGACGTCGTCGTCTTGGGTGGTGGCATCGCGGGACTCACCACGGCCCACCGGCTGGCGAAGGCGGGCCGCTCCGTGCTGGTCCTCGAAGCCGGACGTCTGGCGGCGGGCGTCTCCGGGCACACCACCGCCAAACTCAGCACCCAGCACGGGCTGAAGTACGCCTTGCTGGCCAAGACCAAGGGCACCGAGGCCGCCGCGACGTACGCGTACACCCAGGCAGCCGCCCTGGACTGGATCGCCGCCACGTCGGCCGAACTCGGCATCGACTGCGGTTTCACGCGTGCCGACAGCTTCGTCTACACGACCAGGCCCGAAACCGTGGAAAGCCTTGAGCGTGAAGCGGAAGCGGCCGCCGAAGCCGGGCTGCCCGCCACCTACGTCACCGACGTGGACCTCGACGTCCCGGCACTCGGCGCGGTCAAATTCGCCGCACAGGCCCACTTCCACCCGCGTCGCTGGCTGCTCGGTCTCGCCGACGAGATCGAGCAGGCAGGGGGCACGATCGTGGAAGGCGTCCGAGCCGAAGGCGTCGACGAACTCGGCGGAACGAGGGTGCGGACCAGTAGCGGCGAGGTGCGGGCAGGCGAAGTCGTGGTGGCGACGCACTATCCCGTGTTCGACCGGGGCTTGTACTTCGCCCGGCTCGATCCGGTGCGCGACCTGGTGGTCGCCGGCCCGGTCGAGGGAAACCGCCCTCCGCGAGGAATGTACCTCGACGCCGACACCCACCACTCCGTCCGGAGCTACCTCAACGACGGCGTCCCTTACGCGATCGCGGGCGGCGAGCATTATCGCGTCGGCGATTCCGTCGACGTCGAAAGCCGTTACGAACGCTTGGCTTCCTGGGCGGGCGAACACGCCGGGGTGCGACGGGTGACGTATCGCTGGTCCGCGCATGATCTGTCCACACTGGACTCCGTGCCTTACGTGGGGCGCTACCATCCGGCGAGCCGTCACCTCTGGGTCGCCACCGGGTTCGGGCAATGGGGCATGACCGGCGGGACCGCCGCCGGTCTCCTGCTGGCGGACCTCCTGACCGGCCGGGACAATCCGTCGGCGGGTTTGTACCACCCGAACCGGTTCGACCTCCGCTCCGCGCTCTCCACCGTGGAGAACAACGCCACCGTGGCAAGGTTCCTGGTCGGCGATCACCTCAGCGCGTTACGGAGGCCCGATTCCTTGGAAGACCTCGTTCCCGGCGAGGCCAAGGTGACCCGCGACGGCGGAGAACTCGTCGCCGCCTACCGCGATCCCGCCGGGGAACTGCACGCCGTCGGCGCCCATTGCACCCATCTCGGCTGCCTGGTGGCGTTCAACAACGCGGAAAAGACCTGGGATTGTCCCTGTCACGGCTCGAGGTTCGGCCTCGACGGCTCGGTGCTCCAAGGCCCGGCCGTGCGCGCGCTGCCGAAGAAGGGCGCACGGTGACGCCAGGCAGCCGCCGACGGGGATGTCGCGGTGTTGCGAATGCTGAGCGAGGAGACGGTTCCGCACCCGTAGATCGGGTACTCAGCGAGCATGACCACGATCGACCGCACGATGGGCGCGACGCTGCCCGAGATCCGCGGCCCGCTCTCGTCCGCCGTGGTGGACACCTTGACGAGCGGGCACCGCGATGACTTCGACCTGAATGCCGTCCTCGACGCCGACCCGTTCGGCGAAGACCTCCAGCTGGCATTGCACGTCTGCTACGAACTCCACTACCAAGGGTTCGCCGAGGTGGACGACGGCTGGGAATGGGACCCGCGCCTCCTCGGGTTCCGCGCCGCGTTGGAGAAGGCGTTCCTCGAAGGCATCCGCGCCGCCGTGCCCGGTGGGGACGACGTCGAGGCCCTGCTCGACGAACTGCTGATCGAACCTGTCGACGGCGAAGGTGTCTCACACTTCCTTCGTGACAAAGGCGAATGGTGGCATGTCGAGGAGTACTTCGCCCACCGGTCGATCTACCACCTCAAGGAGGCCGACCCGCACGTGTGGGTGATCCCGCGGCTGCGCGGCCGGGCCAAGGCCGCGCTGGTGGCCGTCGAATTCGACGAGTTCGGCGGCGGACGGGCCGATCAGGCGCATTCACGGCTGTTCTCCGATCTGCTGGCCGGCGCCGGCCTTTCACCGGGCTACCTCGCCTACCTCGACCACGTTCCGGCCCGCACGCTCGCGACGGTGAACATGATGTCGCTGTTCGGCCTGCACCGCGGTCTTCGCGGGGCGCTCGTCGGGCATTTCGCCGTCACCGAGATCACCACCGGTCCCTCGGCCCGGCGGATGGACGAGGCACTGGGCAGGCTCGGCGGGGCGGCCGAATGCCGCCACTTCTACACCGAACACATCGAGGCCGACGCCGTGCACGAACAGGTACTGAGGCACGAGGTCATCGGCGACCTGCTGGAGCGGGAGCCGGAACTGGCCGCGGACATCGCTTTGGGCATCCAGGCCACCGAGCTGCTGGAAAACCGGCTGACCGAGCACCTCCTCGGTGCCTGGTCGGCCGGCGATACCTCACTCCTCAGACCGTTGCACCCCTTGCCGTGACCGGCGGCGGTGGCTGGTGTCGCAGAACGGATAGCACTTGCTGCGACGGCAGGCGCAGAGCGCGACCACGAAGCGATCGGACGTCACCGTTTCACCGTCCGGCGTGACGACCTCGACGGGCCCCTCCACCAGCAGGGGCCCGCCCGGTTCGATCCGGACACGGGTCCTACGGCCGGCCGGCACGGATCACCACCGGCTTTTCGCTGCGCTGCCCGCTGATCGTGGTCATGACCCCTCCGATACGCCGTGGATGTCGTTCATGGCTACCCCGGTCGTGCGGCGCCAAACGTCCACAGTGGCCTGCCGAACCTGGGTCAGGGCAGATCCAGGGCCCGAAGGACGAAGAAGCCCGCGACGCCCACGACGAAAATCCCGATCACGATGAGCGTGATCACGGCGGGCTTGCGCGAGGGGATCGGCTGCGGATGTGACAGGCCCGAGGTCTGCCCGGCGTCCGGTGGGGTGTCGCCGGGGCGTACGGAGCCGCCAGGCTCCAAGCCTGGCACGTCCTCTGGCTCTGGTCCGGGTGTGGTCATGTGTTCACCGTGACAGACCCACCGAGACCCGGCAGCGTGACGAATCCGGGTTTGAACCGGCCTTCCACGGGTCACCCTGCGCTCGGAACGGGGCGATTCCCGTTGCCGCGTCAAGCAGTCGGCGCCGCGTCGCGACGAGACGGCAAGGGGCGAGAGCATGGAATCGGAACTCGGCGAAGCGGTGGTCCGGGGATTGCACCGTTACGTACGGCTCGTGATCGAGGAACTGAGGCTGAGCGGAAACGCCTACTACGCCCAGTTCGACCCGACCGTCGGCGCGTACATCGCCTTGGACCGGCGACTACCCGGCCAGTCCGAGTGCGATGTCGCCTTGGTGTGGAACGAAAACACAGGGTGGGCCCTCGCTCTCGAAACCGACAGCCGGGAACATCTGCTCGTGGTCGACCGCCTGAGTGACGAGATCCTTCCGCCTCCCCGGGTGGTGGCCGCCTTCGCGCGAGATGCCTACGCGGGGGAACCCATGGGGGATGAAGACGATGCCCCGCCGCCGGTTTGCGACGACCTCGCCGAGCGACTGGCCGAGTACGCCTCCGCCACCCTCCCGACCTAGGTCAGTTCCCGGAGCGCGTCCGCCAGCAGCGGGTACACCGGGACGCGCAGGTCGAGGTCGAACAGCCGGATGATCCGCCGGATCGGGGCGGAGTCCGCCACCAGGCCGATCCGGCGGCGCTCGGCTGCCGCCCTGGCCGCCGCGATCTTCACGACCCGCAGGCCGGCGGCACCGAGAAAGGTGACCCGCGACAGGTCGAGCACCGTGGCGGCGGGCAGAGGCTGGGCCAGGTTCCGCTGAAGCGCGGGCGCGGTGTGCGTGTCGAGCTCGCCGGACACGTTGAGGATCAGCAGGTCGGTAGTCACGGTGTGCTCCCAGACCCGCGCCGGCGAGGCTCCGAGAGGCCGGGCGTGGAAACCCAGCCCCTCGGCGGATTCTTCGACGAGAGCGGACCGACCGTCGGCACGGTGGGGCGAGTAGGACGAAGTCATCGGTGGTCTCCCGGTGATCGGGACGACACGGCCGTCAAGCAAGGCCCGCGCTGTGTGCACGGAAGGAAAACTCGCGGATACGCGTCGCCAGGCCGCACGTTGACCCGAGGACGGGCACTGCGGCGGGCATTGGCGTCGTGCACGCGAAGCTGCGGACTGAACCCCACGTGGCTCCCACCGTACGCCGGTCGGCGGATCTTCACAGAAGACGCGGGCCGAGATGTTTACGAACCGCATGTCGCGAGGTATTTCACCGCCGGCGCTCGGGACGCCACCGCGTCCCGAGACCGACCTTGCGTTGTGAAAGGCGACGAAGGAGGCTGCAGTGCCCAGCTCTGAGGGTCTCGTGGACAACAGCGTGAGCGCGATACTCGGTTCGATCGCGCGCACGCTGCAAGCCGAACCCGACGTCGAAACGACTCTCGCGGCGATAGTGAAGGCCGCCGTGGACTATGTGCCCGGAGCGGAATACGCCGGGATCTCCCTGGTCGAACGCCGTCGCGGGATCCGGACGGTCGCGCCCACCGATCAAGTGGTGGCCACCATCGACGAGGTGCAGTACCGGACCGGACAGGGCCCGTGCATCGACGCGATCGCGGAGCACGAGATCCATCGCACCGGCGACCTCACCACCGAAGCCCGCTGGCCGGCGTTCACCCCGGCCGCCGCCGAGACCGGGGTCCGCTCGATGCTCTCCTACCGGCTGTTCGTCAGCGAATACACGCTCGGTGCCTTGAACCTCTACTCACGCGGCATCGACGCGTTCGACGATCAGACCCAGCGGGAAGGCGACGTGTTCGCCTCCCACGCCGCGATCGCCCTCATCGGCGCCCAGACCGAGGCCCACCTCAACGCCGCTCTCGAGCACCGGGACACGATCGGGACGGCCAAGGGAATCCTGATGAACCGCCACCGGATCGGGCCCGTCGAGGCGTTCCGGTTACTCGTCGAAGCCTCGCAGGCGGCCAACCTGAAACTGCACGAGGTCGCCGCCTGGCTCGTCGAGCATCACCTCGACGTGTGAACGAGCGCGAATCCGACGACGACATCGCGTGTGATGTCACTCGCTTCGGGTACCAGATGGACGGTGGCCGGCTTGTTGAGCAGACAGCGGTCGGCCACCGCCGCCACTCACGCCGGAACAGGAGAACGTCGTGACCGAGGTCAGCCGCGTCGTCGAAGTGCCCCCGGAGGCCGTGTTCGCCGTACTCGCGGACGGCTGGCTCTACTCGGGATGGGTGGTGGGGAGTTCGCACATCCGCGACGTCGACGAAGACTGGCCCGCCGTCGGCTCCCGCATTCATCACAGCGTCGGGCCGTGGCCGATGCACATCCAGGACGTCACCGTGGTGAAGGCCGTGGAACCCGGCACTTTCCTTTCGCTCGAAGCAAAGGGCTGGCCACTCGGCGCGGCGGAGGTGGGCCTCACCCTGACCCCTCATGGTGAGGGGAGGACACGGATCCGGATGACGGAAAGCATCGTGCGCGGTCCCGGCAAGGTGCTCCCGGAGGCCGTGCAGGCGCTCATCGCCACACCCCGTAACAAAGAAGCTCTGGCCAGGCTCGCCGACCTGGCGACCGGGAAGTACGCGAACCGGAAGAGCGCTCAGTCGTAGACCGCCCGGTTCGCGGCCCGGATCACCGCCGCGTAGCCCGCGCCGAGCACGCCGCCCCTGGCCAGCGCGGCACGCGCCGCGTTGGCTCCGGGCCCGCCGTGGACGGCCCCGCCGGGATGGGCCGAGGCACCCGCGAGGAACAGGCGGTCCACCGGGGTGTCGGCCCTGCCGAGGCCGGGCACCGGACGGAAGAACAACTGCTGGTGGATTGCCGTGGTACCACCGTTGATCGCGCCGCCCACCAGACCGGGATTGTGTCCCGCCAGTTCGAGGGGTCCCTGGACGTACCGGCTCCGGATCAGATCGGTGAACCCCGGCGCGTTCTTCTCGACGGTCCTCTCGATCCGCGCGACCTGCCGGTCCAACACCGTCCGATCCTCCATCACCCCACGCGGGACATGGGTGTAGGCCCACGCCGATTCGGTGCCCGGTGGCGACCGATCCGGGTCGCTCGTCGTCATCTGGCCGAACAGCAGGAACGGGTCCCGCGGGCTCCGTCCCCGGACCAGGTCGCCACCGAACGCCGAGAGACCGTCCAGATCGGCGCCGAGGTGGATCGTGCCCGCCTCACGGGCGCCTTCGGCCGTCCAGGGAACCGGGCCGGAAAGCGCCCAATCCACCTTCACCGTGGCGCTGTCCCACTGGAACCTGTCGAGGTCGTCGAGCAGCCGGGACGGCAGCCATTCCGGACCGACCATCCCGCCGTACAGCGTCGGAGCGGGCACGTCCGCGAGCACCGCCTTGCGGGCCCGGACCAGGTCACCCGCACCGGTGCGCACGCCCATGGCGCGACCGTCGGCGACGAGTACTTCCGTTACCGGGCAACGGCATCGCAGCTGCCCGCCGCGGGCGACGAGCCGTCGTACCAGCGCGGCGGTCAACTCCCCCGCCCCGCCGACCGGGACGGGAAAGCCCTCGTCCTGGCCGATCATCGCGAGCAGCCAGCCGAAGACCGCGCTACCCGCGTTGTCCACGGAAAGGTCACTGTGCGCGGCGTTCCCCGCCAGCAGCAGCCTCGCCCCTTCACCGGCGAAATGCTCCTCGCCGAAGCGGCGCGCGGGCAGGGTGAGCATCCGCGCCAGGCGAAGCGCGTCCGCGGTACCCGTGCGGCGCAGCAGCCGCACCGCCGGCCGGACCGGCGGGAACGGGGTGAACAACGCGTCCAGCAAGGGCTCACGGATGTCCTGCCATTGGGCGAACAGGCTTCGCCAGGCCGCGCCGTCACCCGGTGCGAAGTCACGGACGGATTCGGCCGTCCGTTCGATGTCCCGTGACAGGACCACGCAGCGGTCGTCCGGCAAGACGTGGGCGAGCACTTCGGGCGCGTGCCGCCAGCGCAGGCCGTGGTCCTCGAGGCCCAGCCGCCGGATGACCGGCGACACCGCGGTGAGCGGGAAGAAGGCACTGCAGAGGTCGTTGCGGAAGCCGGGTTCGGTGACCTCGTCCGTCCTCACCGCGCCGCCGGGTTTCTCCGCCTGTTCCAGCACCAGGACCGACCATCCGGCGTCCGCCAGGACGTTCGCCGCCACCAGGCCGTTGTGCCCGGCGCCGATGACGACGGCATCGAAGACTTCCGTGCTCACTGGTCTCCTCCGTTGGTCAGGACTGGGACCGATGGCTCGGCCGGGCGCGGGCGAGCGAGCGGAGCCGGGGCAGGAATCCGTCACTGCGTGGCGGGGCGAGCGGCGGGCTCGCCTCACCCGCTTCGGCCCGGAGCCCGGCGACCAGGTCCGCGACTACCTGCGCGGCGTCGTACCGAGGTCGCCAGCCCAGCGCGGTCTCGGCGAGCGCGGTGTCCACGAGAGGCGCGCTGTCGGCGAGATCCAGCCAGCCGGGATGCAGAGGCAGGACACCCGTGCGCCAAGCGGCGTACACGGCGGCGCGGACGAGCGGACGGGGCGCCGGGACACGGATCCCACCGAGCAGCCCGGCCAGCGCGTCGGCGTCGAGGACCCCGGGCGCGGCCAGGTTCACCGCGCCGGTGAAACCACTTTCGAGCACGAGCCGGATGGCTTCGGCGACATCGGCGCTGTGCACCGCCTGGGCCCGCAGGTCCGTCCACAGTGGAATGGGCAGCCACCGGTCGCCGACCATCCGAGCGGGCAGCGCCGGACCGAGCAGCCAACGCTGGAACTCCCCCGCCGCCCGCCGCTGCAGGATCGCGCACGGCCGCAACCGGGCCACCCCGACCTCCGGATGGTTCTCCTCGAACCGGTCGAGCAAGGTTTCGAGGGCGGCCTTGCCGCGACTGTAGGCGCTGGTCTCGATGCCGTCGCACGGCCAGTCCTCGGCGACCTTCTCCCAGCGCGGCGCGGGAGTGTAGGCCGCGACCGACGAGAGGACCACCACCCGGGGGACCCGGGCCGCCACCACCGCGTCGAGCACATGACGGGTCCCGTGGTCGTTGGTGTGCCACATCGGCGGCTCACCTCGTTCCGGCGAAATCGCCCACGCGAGGTGGACGACCGCATCCGCGCCCTCCAGCAGGACGGCCAGCTTGCTCCCGGCATCGGGTTCGCCGAGGTCCTGCGCGCACCAGCTCGCCGCGCGATACCGCGCGGCGGTGGTGTCAGGCAGTCTCCTGGCCACGCCGACCAGCTCGTCGCCGCCGGATCCGAGGACGTCGAGCAGGGCTGTTCCCACATTCCCGGTGGCACCGGTGATCACGATCCGCACCCCGACCGCTTACCCCGGCTGTCTCCGGCGGAAACCCCGCCGCCCGGACAGTGCCGGTTAGGCGCCGAGGCGACTGTAGAGGCGTGCGGCGAGGCTGGCGGCGAGCTGGTTGAGATGTCCGGTGGGGTTGTGGAGGGCGTACTGGCCCAGCAGTTCCGCCATGACATGGGCCTCGGTCTCCGACATCAGCGCGACGCAGCGGTCGCGGCGGCCTTGCTCGGCCAGGCGTCTGAGGGCGTCGACGTATTCCTGCTGGTCGCGAACCCCGGTCAGGCCGAACGGGTCCTGCCGTGCGGTCGAGTCGGTCATTCCGGCCTTCCCTTTCGAGTGATGTCGTCCGTCGCCGCCCCCGCAGTGACCTGCGGATCTGCCGCGCCGGCGTTCCTCCACGCCGACACAGGAGCAAATCTATGGTGGTGGGGGTAGACATTCAACCTCGGGTGTGTGTACTGTTCTCCTCATACCGAGAGAGACAACGTCAAGCAGGCGTGGGAGATGACGCAACTACCCGCGAAGTGAGACAAGGCGGTCAGGCAGGACGAAGCCAATCGGTGAACAGGTTTCGACTGGTGACCGGAGAAGTACCGGGATCGAGAAGTGAAGACGCAAGCAGCAAAAGCCGATCCCGGCGAAGTGACGCAGTAGCAGTAGACGCAGTACGCAGTTGCAAGTCAGCAAGTAGTAGTTGCACAAGCAGTAGAAGTGGCAAGTCAGCAAGTGCAGTACCGGTCAGGCGCCAGGAGCCGATCTTCGACGGGGCTCCGAGCGGTGACCAGCGGCATGACGCGTGCTGGGACCGATCAGTGAAAGGGTTCCAGCCGGTCATGTCCTCGCGAATCGCAGTACATGCAGTACCCGGCAAGAGAAAACGGTAAGAGAAACACAGGATAGAAGGGAACGGGAACATCATTGGATCGCCCGCGGCGGCTTGCAGTAGTGCCGCGCGGGTGCCGCAGGCCCATCGGATTGGAAGGTGGTTCTCGGTTACGAACAAGCGATCTCCGCATCGTCCGCCTCTCGGACGGACACCGCGGATGCAGGACTCCGGCTTCATCGCCGGTAGACAATGGTGAAGACCCAACCCCTGGGACCCCGGTCGCCACGCGTGGCGGCCGGGGTCCCTTGTGATGTGGAGGTGGAATGATTCCTGACCAACGCGAGACCCCCGCCGCGATTTCAGGCGGGGCCGACAAATTCGACGACGACCATTACCCCGCGTACACGATGGGCCGCGCCGCGGACATGCTGGGTGCCACCCAGAACTTCTTGCGCAGCCTCGACGAAGCCGGCCTGATCACCCCGCAGCGCTCGGCAGGCGGACACCGCCGCTACTCCCGGCACCAGCTGCGCATCGCCGCCCGCGCACGGGAAATGGTCGACCAGGGCACCGCCATCGACGCCGCCTGCCGCATCGTCTCCCTCGAAGACCAGCTCCACGAATCCGAGCGCCAGAACAACGAACTCCGCGCCACCGAATAAGCCGTCAGGTCAGGGTTTGCCGCCGTACCTCGCGGCACACCCTGCTTCCGGTGGCAGGTCCCGTTTCGCGGGCTACGTGGCGTGGTCGTCCAGTTGCAGGCGACGAGAGACTACGTCGCGGGCAAGGTCGGTCACCGAACGGTCGTCGCGGAAGGCATGGGCGCGCAGCCGGGCGAGTGCCTGATCGGGCGGGAGGGCAAGGGCGACGGCGAGCAGGCCCGCGGCTTGCCGAACTTCCTCTCGGTAGCGGCCGAGGCCCTCGCCGCGACCGGATTCACTCGTGACCGAGCTCGCCGCGCTCCGCAGTACCAGGGGCGACAGCCCGTCCCGGACGCGATGGAAATCGCGTGATTCCGATGCGGTCAAGGCGCCGGGCATGGCCCGGTAACCGGTGATGACTCCGAACGTGCCGTCGTGGACTCGAAGCGGGGCGGCGATGACGGCACGGGCCGGAGACCGCATCGCGGCAGGCAGGAACAACGGCCAGCGGGCCTGATCGGTGGCGGCCAGATCGGGTTCGGAAACCGTGTAGCCCTCCCGGGCGGCTTCCAGGGTGGGACCGTCACCGAGGGTGTACTGAAGACTGTCCAGCTCGGGCCCTGGCCCGTCGGCAGGGTCGCACCACACCAGTTCCGGGGTTCCGGCACCGCTGATCAGGTCGACGGTGAGGGCATCCAGGCCGAGAAGCACAGCGATGCGCAGAGAAGTGACGGCGCCGAGGTGCTGCCCCTCGGAGGCCGCGCGGTGCAGGCGAGCGAGAACGGTCTCGAAGTCATCGGGCGGTGTCATACCGCCACCACGAGATCTGCCACCTCGGGCATCGCCTCGGCGGCGGCGAAGTAGCGTTGAGAGTTGTGCAATCGAAGTCACCCGTCGAGTGGATTCCTCGACCGCGGTGGCGAACATCCAGCCACCGGCGAGCCAAGGAACGGTTACCCCGCGGAGGGGCACGTCACGCCCGCTGGCAGGTTCTCGGCTCGCCTCGTTCTGGGTGGCCCGCCCGAGGCCACAATCCGACCGGTTCCACACAGTCTGAACGACCTCACGATACGTAATCCAGTGTAGCGCTGCCGGAAAAGGGTGAACGCGGCCGGTCCGATGCCGGTGATCGGCTCGCTCCGCTCAGCTCGCACCACTGCCCGCACCGGAGTCCGCAGGGCCTTCTGCTTCGTTGCCCGTAGTGGTGGGAATGTCGTCGCCGTTCAGGCTCACGTCGGTTCCTTCGGATGGTCCGACCGGTCGCCGGAGAAACCATCGCGCGGCTACCCGCTAGAAGGCCGGTACAAACCTGATTCACCGAACACGAACGGGTTTCGGTGGCGAACCTCATGTCTTGCCACCGTGGAGGTTTCGCCGGGCGCGGGGCGGGGCAAAGTGCAGTCAACGGTCCCCAACGCCAGGCCGGTTCGTTCCGGTCACAGGAAAAGAGAGAGTCATCGTGATCATTCTCGGAATCATCATCCTCGTCATCGGCCTGATCGTCGGCATTCCTGTGCTGACCACGATCGGCGCGGTGGTCGCGGTCGTGGGCGTCGTTCTCGCGATTCTCGGCGGAACCGGACGCAAGGTCGGCGGCCGCGCTCATTGGTTCTGAGCGACACCTTTCCGAAAAGCGGTCTCGGTCCACTTCGGACCGAGACCGCTTTTCGCGTGACCCGTGCGCCGGAGGCCAATTCCATTTCTCCCGCAACGAAAGCGGTCCAGATGGCCTAGCGGCTCTACCCCGAAAGGGACAGACCACTTCACGCGTCGACGAGGCACTGCGGCTGACCGGAGCGTCGCCGACTGGCGGCGATCGCGATCTCTGACAAGATCGATTCCAGTCGCCGATCGGGGCGGCGAGAAGATGGGGCCGGGCTACCCGGGCCGTGCCGCGCGCCCGGCCTCATCCACGGATAGCGACCCCAGGAACGCCTTCCGCACCGGATGCGGCTCACCCTCCGCGCCAGGCCCGCGACCCTGGTCACAGCCCTTTTCGCGCTGAACTCTCGGCCGTCATCCGGGGACTCCGTTCCGGTCGCGGCCCGCCCTCGTGGAAACGAGCCAAAGCATGCCGGCCATCGTGAGGACGAGGCCCGCTATCGCCCACCAGGACCACCAGGTGAAGAACGTGACGACAGGCCCGACGGCGAGCAAGGTGCCTACGCCCACTTCCACGACTTCGGAAGACGGTGGGACGGTGGCTCTCGGCGTCATGGTGGCTCTCCGGTTTTCGCACGTTCGGGTAGGACGAGCCGGATACCCCGTTCCGGGCCCTCGTACACATCGGATCGATCATCACTCTTTTCGGGGAAATGTAAGGAAAAGCGCACGCTTAGGCGCCATGAAGGCGGGGTATCTGCGGCGTACCACTACTTTCGGCAAGGAGACCCGATGCCCCCGAAACGTCGAGGCGAGCAGGCAGAGCCGACCGAGCCGCGTCCCGCGGCGGGCCGTGAAGGCCATGGCCAGCGCGGAAAGTATTTGACGACGGCTCAAGGGGTCCGCCTGCCGGACACCGATCATTCCCTCAAGGCCGGTCCGCGGGGGCCATCCTTGATGGAGGATTTCCACCTCCGCGAGAAGATCACGCACTTCGACCACGAGCGGATCCCGGAGCGGGTGGTCCACGCGCGAGGCGCCGCCGCGCACGGCACTTTCCGTGCTTACGGGAACGCGTCCTCGGTGACCAAGGCCGGCTTCCTCCGGAAGGGGCGCGAGACTCCGGTCTTCGTGCGGTTCTCGACGGTGCTGGGCTCTCGCGGTTCGGCGGACACTGTCCGCGACGTCCGCGGCTTCGCGGTGAAGTTCTACACGGACGAGGGGAACTTCGACCTGGTCGGCAACAACATGCCGGTGTTCTTCATCCAGGACGGCATCAAATTCCCCGACGTCATCCACGCCGGCAAGCCGCACCCGGACACGCAGATCCAGGCGCTGGAGCGGCTGATGGGCTGACCGCTGTCGCTGCGCTCCACTCATCGCGTGGAGTTGACGTTGGCCGGTGAGGCGCTGCTCGGCGCCGCTGTGCCCCTGCTGGCCGACCTCGACGACGCCGTTGCCCTGACCCGGTCGGCCGGCGGCGAGGTCGCCGCCCGTGTCGCGCAGCTGTGGGACTCGGTCGCCGAGGGCGGCAAGCCCGGCCTGCCGCAGATGCGGGAGGCCTACGAGGCGCTCAACGACCAGTTCCCGGTCCCGGAAGGCACTCGTGTGCGGCCCGTGCAGGCCGGCGGCGTGTCCGCGCTGGCCGTGTCGGCCGGCACTGACGGTCCGTCGACCCTGCTGCACCTGCACGGCGGCGGATACATCTCGGGCTCGGCCATCGGCTACCGCCCGCTGGCCGGCGCGTTGGCCGCCGCGACCGGGGCGGGCCGTCCTGCTGTGCCCGTCGGTCAACGTCGTGGACCCACCCGACGGGACGCCGGTGGCGCGGTGGCTTTCGCTCTATGTCGGCGATCACCCGCACACCGATCCGTTGCTGAACGTCTTCGAGGCCGACCTGTCCGGTCTGCCGCCGCTGCTCGTGCAGTCCGGCACCGGCGACATGGTGCTGCCCGAGACCCGCCGCTTCGTCGATCACGCCGCCGCGCACGGCGTCGACGTCCGGCTCGACCTCTACCCGGTGGGCACGCACGTGTTCCACCTGTTCTGGTCGTTCCTGCCCGAAGCCGCCACCGCCCTCGACCAGATCGCCGGCTTCTTGCTCGAACCCGCGGCCGACACCACGGCCGAAGCCGGCTGACAGCCGAATCAACGGGATATCGACCGCGAAACAACAGCGGCTTTCGACGTCGTCGGAGAGCCTTGCGGGAGTCGCGATTCCCGGCGCTGAAACGATGGGTGATCGGCGACACTCGAAGACTGATGCTTTTCGAGAAGTCTGCCCCCCGACAAAAAGGACGCGATTCACCAACTTCGGGTCCGTCGGGAAATATTCTCCAGCAGACCGAGATCCACTCTATCGGTTGATGCGCCGTCACACCGATGGACCAGTCACGAACTCGGCGGTAATGAGTACGCTATTGCCTCAAGCCGAACGAGCTGCGCGGTGACGGCACCACCATTTCCGAGTCGATCGGTACGCCGCGGAGCAGACCGAGAAGATCATGCCCGGCATCCGGGACATCGGGGCAACCGTCGCGGTCCGCTACCACGAGGTCGAGGTATTCTACGAGGACTTCACGATGATCGAGCTGGGACAGGCCGGCCACGCATTGCGGTAGATCGGGGCGGGAAAGCCGATATTTCGGAAATCCTCGAAATTGATTCGCATATCCACGGCGGCGTCGCCAAGAAGATCCGCTAGGCATCACCCGGTGGTGAGTCTGCCGTACCCTGGCCGATCTCGGACGAAAAGCGGAATCGGCGAAAGCGGCCGGTCGAGAACACGGAGATCAAGGGGTCGAGCGTCATGACCAGGCCACTACCTTCCGGCGAACAGGAGCGGCCCACCCGAACGCAGCCTCTGGCGTCGCGGCGGGAACGCGTCAAGGTCGCGCGAAAATGGGCCTATCTCGTCAGTAGCACCACCTACGTGCCCTTGTCGCACGACCGGCTCGAACGAGAGTTGCTCGGCCTGCTCGATCGGCTGCTCGAGGCGGTGGCCGGGGACAGGCCCGCCATCGAGAGCGCGGCGGAGGTCGGCGCCGAACTCGTCCGGATGCACTGTGTCGGCAAGACGAGCCTGCAGTGCACGGTGGACGTGCTCGCCGCCGCCTTGCTGGCGCCGTCGGATTCACGCTCCGCCGATCGGTTTCCGGAGCACGTCGCCAGGTTGCTCGGTGCGCTGGCGTCCGGTTACGTGGAGGCGATCCGTTCCGCGACCGTCGAGCAGCGGGGCACGAGTGACCAGGCGTTGCTCAACGCGGTCCGGGAGTCGCAGCGCGAGTGGCGGGCCAGTGAGGCTCAACTGGACGAGATCTTCCTCGGTTCGCCGAGCGGGATCGCGGTCACCGGGCCCGATGGGCGGCTCGTCCGCACGAATCCCGCCCTGCACCGGATACTGGACCGGGAGTCGAGCGAGGTCGCGGGCCGCGTCCTGGTCGAGTTCGTGCACGAGGCGGATCGGCCGCTCCTGCTGGAGGGCTACCGCGATCTCCGGGACGGCAAGGTCGACCGGCTGCGATCGCGCCCGCGCTTCGTCACCAAGGACGGCGACCTGTTCCAGGCCACGCTGACCGCTTCGCTTTTGCGCGGTTCGCACGGCTACGTCACGATCGTGGCCGACGACGCGGAGCTGAAGCTCCTGCAGAACCAGCTTCGACACCAGTTGTTGCACGACATGCTCACCGGGCTGCCGAACCGGCAGTTCTTCAGCTCACACCTTGAGCATGTGCTGCACCAGCCGAATCCGGCGACGTTGTACCACGTGGATCTCGACGGGTTCTCGTTGGTCACCGATGGTCTCGGCAGGAGCGCGGGAGACAGCCTGCTGCGGATCGCCGCGGACCGGCTCAGATCCGTGGTGGCGGGCGAGAACGCGATGGTCGCAAGGTTCGAGAGTGACAAGTTCGGCATTCTGCTGGAGAACTCGGCGAGCACGCCGGACGTCCTCACGATGATCGAGCGGATCAACGAGACGCTGTCGGAGCCGGTCTACATCGACGAGAAGGGCCTGGCGGTGACGGCGTGTTTCGGCGTGGTCGAAGACCTTTCCCGCACCGTCGAACCAGCCGAGTTGTTGCGTTCGGCGGACCTGGCGATGCGGCGGGCCAAGAGCAAGGGGCCTGGCCGGTGGGAACGGTACGACCCGGTATGGGACAGCCAAGCCAGGGAGGCCATCGGCCTGGTGGCCACCATGCCCGGCGCCTGGGAGAACGGCGAGCTGGGCATCGGCTACGAGCCACTGGTACGGCTGGCCGACGGCGAGATCGTCGGGGCCGAGGCGCAGCTGAGGTGGGAACATCCCGAGCTGGGGCTGCTGCCGAGGGAACGGTACCTCGGGCTCGCCGAGCGCACCGCGCTGACCGGCGCGCTCGGCGCGTGGCTGGTCGAGCGTGGCTGGACGGACAAGGCCGCGGGCGGCGGCGCGGACATGCCGCTGGTGGTACCACTGACACCGAACCAGCTGGCCGATCCTCGGCTGGCCGGGACGATCCGGGGAGTTCTCGACAGCGCCGCGCAGACCGGTTGTGGCTCGGCCTGCCGACCGGGGCACTGCTCGTAGCCGGGCACGAGCTTGTCGACAACGCGCGCGTGCTCGCCGCCCTGGGGATCGGAGTGGTGCTGCTCGACTTCGGCGTGACGCCAGGCGAGCTGGCGTTGGTTGAAGACCTCCCGGTACGCGCCGTACGACTCGACTCTCGTCTCGTGTGGCATGCCGTCGATGAGGACTCGATCGCCGTCGCCGGGGCGAGGACGATGATCGCACTGGTTCGTCAAGCCGGGATCACCGTGCTCGCCGGTGATCTCGAAACCAGCGCGCAGGCACGGTGGTGGCAGCGGGCGGGAGTCGAGCTGGGAATGGGCCCGCTGTTCACCGGCGACGAGGGACCGGTGACCGACATCGGATCCCTCATCGGCGGTGGACGAGCCGGTCCGATTCAAGGCTGGTGAGTCTCAGTGTCCTGAGTGGACAGTCGCCTCGGCGGAAGACCGCGCGGGGCGCGGGTCGGTTTGTGGACCGCTCCGGCTTCCCGCTTCAGGGTTTGCGTGCCATTCCGGCGTAGAGGACCTGGTTCAGTGTCGGGTCTTCGGCGATGTCGCCAGGCCCGGCGGGGCGCCAGGTGCCGCACCCGACCAGGCCGGGTTCGAGCAGTTCGAGGTCGCCGAACATGGCGAGCACCTCGTGGTAGGGGCGTGACGTGACCTGGTCGCCGCCCCTTGTCGCGAGCCTGAGGCCTTCCCGAACCTGGTAGGGCAGGTAGTCCTCGGTGATGTGTGTGATTGCCAGGTAGCTTTCGGAAGCCATCGCGTTGACGTAGTGGCGCATGAGGCCACCCGGGTCGGATTCGTCCGGGATCCAGTGCAGCATGCACAGGAACAGCATGCCGATCGGCTCGTCGAGATTCAGCTGCCGACGCAGCTGAGGATCACTGAGGATCCGTGAGGGGTCACGGGCGTCGGCCTTGAGCGCGGTGGCGTGGTCGTTGCCGGCGAGGATCAATCGGCTGTGCGCGACCGCGACGGGGTCGTGGTCCACATACACCACCCGGCATTCCGGGTCGGCGTCCTGTGCGATTTCGTGCACGTTGCCGACGGTCGGCACACCCGAACCGATATCGAGGAACTGGCGGATGCCCTGATCGATCATGAACCGGACAGCCCGTCGGAGGAACGCGCGGTTGAGTCTCGCCACACCCCGGGCGTAGGGCACGACTTGCTCGGCCCGCGTGGCGGCCTCGCGGTCGACGGCGAAGTTGTGGCCGCCGCCCAGCATGTAGTCGTAGATCCGGGCGGCACTGGGCACCGTGTCGTCGGTGCCCGGCGGGACCCATTCCGGCAGTCGCGTCAGTGTCAACACCCCGATCCCATCGCTTTTCCTCGGAGAGCCATCGAGCTTACTCAGCCCGGCATGGTGGTCGGGTCGCGGCTACGCATTCACCTGATCGCGTGCTGTGGGCCGCCGCCGAATGGCGCTAGCGTGTCCTCTTCCCTTCCTCGTCGGCGATGGAGTGCGGATGCCTGTACCGATTGCGCCCGGTCGATGGCCGTTGATCGGACACACTCCGGCGATGCTGCGGCGTCGCTTCGGATTCACGTCGTCGTTGTACGCGCACGGAGACGTGGTGCGGGTCTACCTCGGCCCGATGGAAACGTATTTCCTGACCAGTCCGGAATTGACGCACCAGGTGCTGACCACCGACGGGGGTAAATTCCGCAAGGGTGCGATGTTCGAGAAGTTCCGCCCGTTCGTCGGCAACGGTCTCGCACTCTCCGACGGTGTTCTTCACTTGCGGCAGCGCCGGTTGATGCAACCCGCTTTCCACCACGCCACCATCGTGGGGTACGCCGAAATCATGGCGAGAGCGGCCACCGAACTGGTCAGACCGTGGAGGCCGGGTGAGGTGCGTGAGGTTGACCATGACATGCAGGCACTCGCGGTCGCCATCGTCGGCGAGGCGCTGTTCTCCACCGAACTGGGCAAGGCCGCGATCGAAGAGGCCCGCAGGTCGATCCCGGTCATCCTCAAGTACGGCATGATCCGCCTGCTCTCGCCGGCGTTTGTGGAGAAGCTCCCCATTCCGGCCAACCGGCGGTTCGACGAGGCCGTCGACCGCATGCGCACGATCGTGGAAAAGCTCATCGACAACTGGCGTGCCGAGCAGGCCGATCGGAGCGACCTGCTGTCCATGCTGCTCCTGGCCAGGGACGCCGACACCGGTGAGGGGATGACCGACGAGCAGGTGCGCGACGAGGTCATCACCCTGCTCACCGCGGGGATCGAGACCAGCGCGCTCGCGCTGTCCTGGCTGTTCCACGAAATCGCCCGGCACCCCGAAGTCGAGCAGAAGCTCCAAGACGAGATCGACGAAGTGCTCGGCGGCCGGGAGGCCACCGCCGAGGACGCGCCACGGCTGGTCTACACGCGGCAAGTCGTCAACGAGGTCCTGCGGATGTATCCACTGTGGATCCTCATGCGCCGGGTCGCCGCGGAGGTCGATCTCGGCGGTGTGCGCCTGTCACCGGGCACCGAGGTGATCATCAGCCCGCACGCCATGCATTTCGATCCGAGGTTCCACGACCACCCCGATCGTTTCGACCCGGACCGCTGGGCGGGCGAGCGGGCCAAGGATCTGCCCCGCGGCGCCTACATCCCGTTCAGCGCGGGTGCCCACCAGTGCATCGGGAATTCCTTCGCCCTGACCGAGATCGCGATCGTCGTGGCCACGATCACGGCGCGATGGCGGCTGGTTCCCGTCCCGGGCAAGCCGGTCCGGGTGAAGTACACGACCACCGCGTACCCGAGCCGGCTGCCGATGACGGTCGTCCCGCGCTTCCGATAATCGTCGAAACACACTATTTCAGTGGAGGTTTGTTTTCATGCATTGGCGTCATGGCAGAGTGAAGCGCCATTCTCTGCGCCGTGCCGGCGCGGTGACGTTCGCCATCCTGCTGGCCGGGTCGCTGCTGACGCCCGCGCAGGCTCAGGCCGATACGGCGTCCTGCCACGAGGTGACCATCCCGGTGCAACTGGCCGGGCTGCTTCCCCAAGTCGTGCACGGCAGACTGTGTGAACCATCGGGAGGCGCGCGAACCGTTCAGGTGCTGGTCCCAGGCGCCACCTACAACAGCGTGTACTGGGACCCCGCACCCACCCCGGAAACCCATTCGTTCCGGCTCGCGATGAACAACGCCGGCTACGCCACCCTTGCCATCGACCGCCTCGGCACCGGCGCCGGCTCCAAACCGCCCAGCGCACTGCTGACCGCGTTCACCGAAGCCAACGTGGTACACCAGGTGATCCAGGCGATCCGGCACGGCGACCTCGGCTCGCAGTTCACCAAGGTGATTCTCGGCGGCCACTCGCTCGGTTCCGCCATCGCCGTGCTTGAAGCAGGCACCTACCACGACGTGGACGGCGTGCTGATCACCGGACTGGCACACCACATCAATCCGCCCGGCGCGCTGATCGTCCTCGGCTCGTTCATCCCCGTCGCGCTCGACCCGGTGATGTCGCTGCGGGGGCTCGACCCCACCTACCTGACCACCCAGCCAGGCACCAGATACGCGGCATTCCACGCACCCGGGCTCGACGTCCCCGAAATGACCGCCTACGACGAGGCCACCAAGGACGTCGTCGCCCCCGGCGAACTGCTCGACGCCGCCGCCCTCGCCACGGTGCTCCCCTACACCTTGCAGATCACCGTGCCGGTGCTGGTCGTGCTCGGCGGCGGGGACGGCGGCCTCTGTGGCCCGCTCGCGACCGACTGCACCTCCTCGGCCGGCCTGCTCCAGTCCGAGGCGCCGTACTACTCCGCAGCGGCACGACTGCGGACCTACGTACTGCCCGGCTACGGCCATTCGATCAACTACGCACCCAACGCACCCGACTACCACCAAGCCGTTACGCAATGGGCCGACACCATGGAACTGTCGCAGTAACAACGTGCTCGGCGCGGTATCGGCCACGCTGACATCCCAGGCGAACCAACCGGCGGTACGATCGGACGCCACTTCCTGCGCGCCCGACCTTTGAGGAACGATCGTTCTTGACTGATCGTTCCTCAAAGAGCTACTGTCGTGGCGTGGGCAGGAGACGAGCGTTCGACGAGGACGAGGTGGTGCGCGCCGCCGTGGGGTTGTTCGGTGGCCGCGCGTACGACGGGGTGTCGATCGACGACCTCGTCGCCCACCTCGGCGTGCACCGCAACAGCCTGTACAAGACGTTCGGCAGCAAGCGCGGCCTCTACCTGGTCGCCTTGCGCCGCCACCTCGCCGACGACGTCCGCCCCTTGGCCGAAGCGCTCGCCGCGGCGACGGATGCCGCGACAGCGCTGCGGCTCGTCACGTCGGCCGACCTCGGGCTGCTGCTGCTCGCGGCGGTCGAACGGGCGCCGGTCGACGAGGAGGTGACCGCCGAGGTGACCGCGGCGTTGGCCGCCGTCGACCAGGGGATCGCCGACGCGCTCGGCATTTCCACCGCCCTGGCCGCCGCCCTCACGGCGGCCGCACTGGGCTGCCTCCTGCGCGGCAACCCCGACGGTGTCGGCGCCGCGCTGGCCCAACGCCTCGACCCTCTTGACTGACAAGGAAAAAGACATGGCACTGGTCAACATCGACGCCGGCGACCTCGTCGTCGTGATCGAGGGTCTCGACAAGCTCTGGGCCTTCAAGAGCAGCCTGACCATCCCGCTGACCAACGTCCGCGGCGCGACAGCCGATCCCGGCATCGCCGCCGACCCCAAGGGAATCCGTGCGCCGGGCGCCCACGTGCCCGGCATCATCACGGCGGGCACGTTCCACCTCGACGGCGAAAAGGTCTTCTGGGACGTCAAAGATCCGTCGAAGGCCGTCGTGATCGAACTCGCCGACGAGCGCTACACCCGCCTGGTTCTCCAGGTCGACGACCCGCGCGCAACCGTCGCGCTGGTCGAGAATGCCTTGCGCTGAAAGGTAAACCGATATTCTCCCGGCACCCTGCGCATTCCCGCGCACCGTGCCGGGCAGCGGTCGCGCGTCGCAGCGCTGCTGCCCGGACGATTGGCCGATCGCCGCCCTGGGGTGGCCGATCGGCTGATTGGCCCGGACCCGGCGGGCTGCCACCATGAGCCGCATGTCGATCAAGAAACTCGCCGGACCGGTACTTGTCGGCCTGCTGCTCGTACCGCTGTCGCCGGCAACAGCGACGGCTGCGGACGGCCTGTCTTGGCAGCCGTGCCGAACCATCGCGGACGGCTGGCCCGCGCAGGACCAGCGCACCGAATGCGCCATGATCACGGTGCCGGTCGACTACGCGAAACCGGACGGGCGCACGTTCGAGCTGGCGGTGAGCCGGATCAGGGCCACCGGCGGCCGGGACGGGGCCATCCTGGTCAACCCGGGCGGTCCCGGCGCATACGGCATGAGCATGCCGCGGGAACTGCTGGCCTCGAAGGCCGCGGGACTCGGCGTGCACCACGACATCGTCGGTTTCGCCCCGCGCGGAGTCGGCTACAGCGCGGGGCTGTCCTGCCCGCAGGACAGCACGCCGCCGGACCCTTCCTTGTCCGACAAGGAAAAAGCCCGCTTCCTGTCCGACCGCGACGCCCGGCACTACCAGGACTGCGTGGCGCGTGACCCGGAGTTCACGGCGAATCTGACCACCGCGAACGTCGCCCGCGACATGGACCGGATCCGGCAGGCGCTCGGCGAGGAAAAGATCGGCTACTACGGGGTTTCCTGGGGCACCGCGCTGGGCGCCGAATACCGCACGCTGTTCGACGACCACGTCGCCGCGATGCTGCTGGACTCGGTCGTGATATCCACTTTCGACCTCACCTCGGTCGACCGCGACCAGATGACGGCGCTGGAGAACTCGTTCCATGACTTCGCCGGCTGGCTGGCGGGCAACGACCGCGTCTACCACTTCGGCGCCACGAAGGAGGCGGTCACCAAGGCCCTGCTGGACCTGCGGGCGAAGGCCCCCGACCGGAACACGGTCGACAGCCTGCTTCTGGGAGCCCGCCGCAAATGGCCGGCCTCGGCCCAGCAGCTGGTAAAGCTCCGCTCCGGCGGCGAGGTGCCCAGTGCGGCCGTACCCACCCGCACCGGCTTCGGCTGGGACGATCCGAACCCGGCGTTCAACACGGACCAGCAGAACGCGTTGATCTGCAACGAATCAAGCGGCCCCCGCGACTTCGAAGCGCACTGGCGCAACCACCTCGCGCTGTCCGCCGAACTCCCGGTCGCCGGCAGCCACGGCTCCCACGACGGCCACTGCGTCGGCTGGCCGTTGCCCGCCACCACGTGGCACTTCAAGCCAGGCAAGAGCCCACTTCAGCTCGTGGGTCACGCCTACGAGTCGATCACGCCACTACCGTGGGCCCACGACCTGCGCGCCCACATCGGGGGCTCGCTCCTCACCGTCGAGGACGACATGCACGGCTCACTGTCAATCCTGCCGTGCGCCTCGAAAGCGGTCGAGTTCTTCGGCACCGGCAAGACCTCCAACGCCATCTGCCCAGGTGCTCCGATCCCCCCGGCGACCTAGGGGCTCACCCGTCGTCCGAGCCTCCGTAGACGACCAGGCCGAGATTGCGCAGGGTCTCGAACCAGAACTGCTGATCGTCCTGGAACATCAGTTGCCGCAACGCATCTCTCTCTCGACGAGGACCCGGAAGGTGTACGGGGGCCGCCCGGTGAGCCGCTCGACGGTGTCGGTGATGCGGCCCTCCTCCCCTTCGGCGATGGCACGGTCCATGCCGGCCAGCATGGCGGCGAACTCCACCGGCACCTCCGCTGTGAGGCGATCGCGCATCCGCTCGTAGGACAGACGGCGGTGGACGACGGGCCGTCCGGTGACCTCGGTGATGATCGTGGCGATGTCGTCGTGGTCGAGTACCTCGGGTCCGGTCAGGACGAGATCGGTGTTGGGGGCCTGCTCGTCGGTCAGCGCGCGTACGGCGACGGCGGCGATGTCCTCCGCGTCGACGAAGCCGACTCGGCCGTTCTCGGTGGCGGTCCAGATGATGCCCTCGTCGCGGATGCTGCGGGCGTGCGCGTGCGTACCGGTGAAGTTCTGCATGAACCACGAGGGCCGCAGTACCGCCCACTGTTCGAAGAGATCGGGCAGGGCCTGGTGCACCTTTCCCACCGCCGGGCCGCCCTCGGGGATGGCCGAGGAGCTCAGCAGCACCGCACGGTGCACACCGGCGGCGCGGGCCTGCTGGAGGAACGGAAACATGGTCGCCGCGGGGTCGGAGTCCCCCAGCGGCGGTATGAGGTAGACACGGTCGGCGCCGTCGAGGGCGGCCGCGTAGGTGGCGGGGTCGTACCAGTCGAAGGAGACCGTCTCGGCGCCGGCGACCGGGGTGGCCCGGCGGCTGGCGGCTTTGACGCGGTGGCCTGCGGCCGTCAGCTGTGCCGCGGTGCGGCTGCCGGTGGTACCGGTGGCACCGATGACCAGAGTGGTGGTGGCAGCGGTGGCTGTCATCGGCTGCTTCCGGTGAAGTCGGCGCCGGGTTCCTGGACGGCGAGGGGATTCCAGTAGTCGCGGTAGGAGGTGATGTGCCCCTCCTGGACGGTCACGACGGCGATGTACGTCATGTCGAGGGGAGCATCCGTCTCCACCAGGCGGCCGACGCCGCGCATCTCGACCACGATGGTCTCCGGATCGTTCGTCTGATGGATCCGCAGGACGGGGAAGTCGTGCAGTTCGATGTGGTCGGGGTAGTGGCGCATGTAGGCGGCGACGGCCTCCTTGCCCTCCAGACGCCGGGGCCAGCCGTCGGGCGCGAAGGGGAACTCCATGATGCCGTCGTCGGCCCACAGGGCGACCCACTCGGGAATGTTCTTGTCGAGCAGCAGCCGCAGGCTGTGGCGGTAGAGCTCCGTTGGTGAAGTCGGTGCGGACATGGGTATCCTCCAGCTCACAGAATCCGGACCTCGGGTCCGTTCCGACAATACGGACCTTGGGTCCGCTTTGTAAAGTGAGGAGGAGCATGCCGGAGCCCAGGTCCCGGAAGGACGCCGCCCGCAACCAGGAGGCCGTCCTCAAGGCCGCCGACACTCTTTTCGCCCGCCACGAGAGCCCCGAAGACGTCACCATGGCCGACGTCGCGGCTGCGGCCGGCGTCGGCAAGGGCACGCTCTTCCGGGCCTTCGGGGACCGCGCCGGACTGCTCCGCGCGCTGTACGAGGCACGGCTCGAACCGATCAGGGAGGCCGTCGAGGCCGGCCCACCGCCCCTGGGGCCTGCGACCCCACCGCAGGATCGCGTGCCCGCCCTGCTCGATGCCGTCCTGTGCTTCAAACTCGACAACCGGCGCCTCGCGCTGGCCCTGGAGGAAGGCGGGAGCAGCAGCCCGTACCGGGCCGAGCACTACGAGCGGTGGCACCGCCTGCTCCGAGCCGTACTGGAGCAGATCCCCGGCCTGACCGACAGCGACTTCACCGCCCATGCCCTGCTCGCCGCCACACGAGCCGACCTTGTCGAGCACCTGACCGGAGAATCACGTATTCCACGGGAAAGAATGCGGGCACAGTTGGCGAACTTCGTCACCAGAGTCCTACCTGCCGCGTCAAGGCGAAGGTGAAGGTGAAGGCGTTCTCCGGCCTGCCGACACGATGCCGCGACTTGGCGTCCACCGCCAGTCGTCCAGTGCCGGTGGACAGCAGATAGTACGGAACAAGCAGTCGCTGCCGATAAAGCTCACGCACAATATGTGTCATCGTCGCCGCCTGCCCCCAAACAGGGTGCAGGGAAGTTCCCGGGCCGACGGGATCACCGGGGCCTCCACCCGCCGTAGGTGAGCGTGAGGAACCTTCCTACCCTCGGGTCACAGACCCCGAGGCCAGGCGCGAGCAGCGATGTTCCTGGCCGCTAAGCCCACCTTGGTCTTCGGCACGAGCATGGCGGCGGCGAGCTTGACGGAGCGCTGCTTGGGTTTGACTCGGGCGCGGTGCTCGACCTCGTACCGGCCCAAACCAGCGGCCGGGCTCGCCGCGAGCGCGGTGGCGAGCGTGTGCGCACCGGCGATCGCGAGGCTGGAGCCTTCGCCCAGCAGGGAAACACAAGAGGCCGCGTCGCCGACCAAAGCGATCCGGCCGTGTGACCATGACGGGAGGTCGACCACGCTGACCGCGTCGAAGAAGACGTCCTCTGCGTGTCGTAAGCGTTGCAGCAGCTCCGGAACCCGCCACCCGATATCGCCGTATGCCGTGGCGACGATCTGCTTGTGACGCGCCGTGTCGCGGTGGTCCACGTGGTCGAGCCGGGCGCGGAAGATGAAGGCGACCCCACCCTCGTCCCGGGACGGGTGAAGGGCGACCAGCCTGCCTGGCGTGTTGCAGAGGAGCACCTCTTCGGGATGGTCGACCGGCTCTCCGAACGATGTCGTGGCGACATGGATTCCGGTGGGACGCACGAAAGAACGCTCCGGTCCGAAGGTGAGTCGCCGGACGGCGGAATGCAGGCCGTCCGCGCCGATCACGAAGTCGAAGCGGCGCGGTGCCGCGCGGTCGAAGGTGACGTCGACGCCGTGCTCGTCCTGGCGCAACTCGGTGATCGTGTCGTCGAACAGGAACTCGGCCTCGCCGCCGGCCGCCTCGTACAGCACGGTGACGAGATCGGATCGAGGGATCTCGAGCTCATCCCCCTTGACCGAGGGCAGGCCGACGGTGGCGATCCGTCGGCCGTCTCCGTCGAGCAGACGCACTCTTTTCGCGCTCGTCGCGACGTCCCGCAGGCGGCCTACGACACCCATGGCCTCGACGACCGGCAAAGCGGGCCCGCGGACGTCGACCGGATTACCACTGGAACGCATCCCCGGTGCCCGCTCCACGACAGTGACCTTGAAGCCGTTGCGAGCCAGCCAATAAGCGAGGGTCGAGCCGGCGACCCCAGCGCCGCAGATCAGCACGTTCTCCATACCGAGCCACCATATCAGCAGTGAGTGCAGATCAGCAATGACTGCGAGTTTGCACTCATTGCCGACACGCGTATGCTGCCCGGCATGTCCCTCCGTGATCGAAAGCGAGCACGCACGCGCCAGGCACTGATCGACGCGGCGACGGAACTCTTCGAGCGCAAGGGTTACGACGAGACGACGATCGCCGACATCACGGCGGCCGCGGAGATCGGCGCTCGGACGTTCTTCAGCTACTTCGCCAGCAAGGAAGAGCTGTTGTTCCCGGACGCCGACGAGCGAGTACAGGCCGCCATCGACGCCATCGCCACCCGCGAACCGGCCGAAGGCCCGGCCGACGTGCTGCTGCGAGCCCTGAGCGAGGTCACCGCCACCAGCGACGAACTGGTCAGTCCCCTGGCGGCATTGCGACTCCGGATGATCCAGACCGTGCCCACCGTCCGCGGACGCGCGCTCCAGGAACAACTCGGCGCACAACGTGAGATCGCGAAACATCTGGCAGACGCCTTCCCCGACCAGATCGACCCGGTAGGGGCCGCGGCACTGACAGGGGCGTTCGTCGGCGCCGTCGCCGGCGCACTCCAGGCCCTCCTCGACGACACCGACGGAACAGACCCCGCCACCCTGCAGACCGCGATGAGGACCGCGACCGAAGTCGCACTCGCGCCCTGGCGGCGTTGACCGCGACGGAGCCGGGCCGTCCGTTCCGGCCCGCGACGCGGCCAAGTAGGTATACGGCGAGAGATGCCTCAGCCACTCGGCGGCGCGGCGCTCAGCACCGGCGGCCTGCTCGCACGGGTACCTCGAACCGAGAACCTGCCGAATCGGCGCCCTGAGGTCAGCGTCCTCCCCGCACGTGCGAATTTCGATCGAATTCGGACCCGGGAGAATGGATCACCCAAAGGGATCCCTGCCCGAAAGAGATACCGGCTCGCGTTGACCTTGTTCAACGATCGCCCCGCGATTGCGCAGATCCTTGCCGACTATCTATGAGAATCGGTCAAAGGGGACATAGCCCAGCCGGTATCCCACACTGTGCACAGTGGCGATGACTTCACGCCCCAGCTTGCGCCGCAGGTGGTAGACGTAGGTGTCCACGATGGATTTGGCGTGCCGTTCCGGGAACACCAGCGCCTGCAGTCGCGCCCGTGACACCACCCGCCCCGGTTCGCTTCCGAGTACGGCGATCACGGCGCATTCCCGCCGGGTCAGCGTCACCCAGGTCCCGTTCTCGTGCATCACCACTCGCCGGGCGACGTCGACGCGCGCCGCGCCCAAGTGCACCGTTCCGGTTCTATGGGGACTTCTGCGGTGTAATGCCCTCACCCGGGCCAACAACTCCTCGGCCTCGGTCAGGTCGTCCACACAGTCGTCCGATCCGGCCTGCAAGCAGGCGACTCGATCCTGCACCTGCCCACCCGCCGTCAGCATGATCACCGGGGTGAGCACCTGCGCCCGCCGAAGCTTTCTCATCAGAGCCAGGCCACGTCCTGCCTGGAGTCTCCTGTCGAGAACGATGATGTCGAATTCCCTCGAGAGCGCTCGGATGAGCCCGTTTCCGGCGTCCGCGACTCGTTCAGCGGAACAATTCGTGCGACCGAACGCATCGGTGAGCCGAGCCGCGACATCCGGATCTCCGGTGATCAGCAGGACCCGCATCTCCGCGCTCGCCAGCCGCTCGTCGATCACAAGCGTATGGCCGGCGTACCCGCCCATGGATTTCCTCCCACCGTGCTTCTCTCATCAACAGCGAGACTCCGCGAAGATTCGTTTCACTTTCAACTATTAGCACGGTTCCGGAAAGTTGACATACCCCCTTTGGTCGGGCCCGCCCCTTTTCAACCGGTCCGTTCGCCGGCGGGTCGCAGCAGTTCCGACAGCCGCGCCGCCAACGGTGCGATCAGGGAATCCGGCAACCAAAGCAGACGAGTCCGACGCCATAACCCTGGATCACTCAGCCGTACCAGGACAACCCCGTCGCCCGTGGGATCGTGCGGCGACATCAAGGCCACCGCCTGACCCAGCCGGACCAGGGTCTCGGTACTCACGCGATCGACTCCGCGGTGCCGCAGCCGTGGACTGAACCCGACCCGGATACAGGCTTCCTGAAGGCTTCGCCACTCGTCCTCGGACTGATCGAGGGACTTCGCCCAAATCTCCCCGGCCAAGTCGGAAAGGCTGACTGACTGTCGCGAAGCCAGCCGGTGCCCGGCGGAAAGCGCCACAAAGAGCGCTTCGCGGCCCAGATCGTGGTCGAGGAAGCCGCCCAGCCGGGGGCGCGAGCGGTATGCGTGCTCAGTGATCACGACGACGTCCCAACGGCCTTCTTCCGCCGCGGCGAGCGCCTCGTCGGATTCGCCGACCACGAAGGTCTCGTGTTCACAATCCGGGAGCAACTCGACGAACGCACTCATGATCCGCGGCAGGTGACGGCTGTCCGTCGCGCCCACCCGCAACGTCCTGCTCGGGTCCACCCCGCGGCCGAGCTCGCGGGCGCTGGAGATGAGTTCGTCGAAGCGGGCCAGAAGATCCCGGGCCTCGGCGATGAACTGCATGCCGAGTGCGGTCGGCACGACCCCCTCGGCGCGGCGCTCGAACAGTTCGGCGCCCAGGTGCTGCTCGATGCGTTTGAGCTGTGCGGTCACCCCCGGTTGGGTGACCCCGATGGTCATCGCCGCTCGCCTGATTCCGCCGGCGTCGGCGACAGCCACCGCGAGCGCGAGGTGCCGCAAGGTCAGCTCCATCGCTCTCCGATCCGGCGCAGACCCGGGGCGACAACGGCGCACCCGGCGAGAGAAAGCACTGTGGCCCAACCCGCCGTGACATGCATGGCGTGCACGTAAGCGGCGTCGGCCGCCGCGGCGAGCTCCGGCCGGGCCAGATCCGCCGCGACCGCCCGGGCGCTCTCCGCCGAGTCACGCGCCCGCTCAGCCGCAGGTCCCGGCAAGCCGCTCAGCGCGGGTCGAACGGCTTCGCCGTAGGCCAGCGTCAACACGGAACCGAGTACGGCGACGCCGATCGTGCCGCCGAGCGGCCGGGTGACCGTGACCAGCGCCGCACCGGCGCCGACGCGGTCGTCCGGAAGCCCGCCGACCAGTCTGGAGGTCAACGGTGCGAACGCCAGGCCCGCACCGAAACCCTGGACGAACAACATGACGATGATCCACGCGATCAGCGTGCGCTCGTCAAAGAGCAAGTAGGAAGCGTAGGTCAGCGACGCGGTCACGAGTCCGGTCAAGACAGTGTTCCGCGCGCCGAACCGCTCCGCGGCGCCGGAACACACACGATTGCCGATGACGATGCCTGCCGCCGCGGAGAACATCACGAATCCTGCCTGGTCCGGCGTCAGGTGCCGCACCCCTTGCAGGAAGAACGCACAGTAGAACAACTGCCCGGCGAGCCCGGCGAAACTCAGCAACAGGCCGAGGACGCCCCTGCCGAAACCCCGATTCAGCAGAAGCCGGACATCGAACGCCGGATTCCGCGCGCGCGACTGGGACCACCCGAACAAGGCGAGCAAGGCCACCCCCGCGGCCACGACGAGCAGCGCGGGCGCCGAGGCCTCACGGCCGCATTGGACGATTCCGCCCACCAGGACCGCGAGTCCAAGGCCGGCCAGCGCCGCACCGCGCAGATCGAGGGGCCGAAGCCGTCCGGGTGCCGGGAGCCGCGGCAGGAACGCGCCCGCCAGCAGAAGACCCGAGACGATCGGGATGTTCACCAAGAAGACCGCCTGCCACGCGAAACGCGCCAGCAACAGCCCGCCGAGCACCGGACCCACCGCGACGGCCACGCCTGCCGCGGACGACCACAGTGCCACCGCGCGGGCACGTCGATCGGGCCGGAGCCCGGCGGTGACGAGGGTCAGCGTGGCAGGCGCGATCAGTCCGCCGCCCGCTCCCATCACCGCCCTGGCCACGATCAGAGCCACGCCGTCCGGGGAGATCGCGGCGGCCGCCGACGCGGCGCCGAGCAGACCCAAGCCCGGTAGGAGTACCCGAGACACACCGAACCGATCGGTCAGCGCGCCTCCGGCGAGGGTCACCGCGGCGAACACCAGGGGATACGCGCTGACCGCCCATGCCAGTTCACCGGTTCCGGCGCCGAGCCCGCGGACGGGGTCCGCCAGCACTTCGACGGCGACGTTGACGATCGTGTTGTCGAGCAGGACCAGCGTCTGGGAAACCAGCGCCACGGCCAGCATCAGCCGTCGGGTGCTCCGGGTCACCTCGCAGCCGGAAACGGCGAAAGCACCGGTCACGACTCGCGGCCGAGCACGAACCGCTGCGCGCACCGAGCCACCCTGGCTCCCAGGTGCTCGGCTGTCGCGAGATCCGAGGCATGCATGGCCGCGGGCTTCTCGTCCACATTGGATTGTGCCGCCGCGCCCAGATGAAAGCCCAGCCGATTGAGGTCGCCGGGGCCGCCCTTGGTGGAGTTCCAGCCCGGCGGCAGGCCGAGGCTGACCCACAACATTCCGTGCTGCGCGGCCAGGGTGGCGAAATAGGACAACGTGCTCGATTTGTCGCCCGCCTTCGATCCGGAGTTCGTGAAACCGGCGGCGATTTTGTCCACCCAGCGTGCGGTGAACCAGCGGCGGCTGCTGGCCTCGGCGAATGTGTGGAACGCCGCGGACGCCGTGCCCATATAGGTCGGAGCGCCGAAGACGATCGCGTCGGCGTCATCGAGCCGGAACCAGTCCCCCGGGGTGATCCGGCCGACGTCGATCGAGTCCACCACGACACCGTCCCTCGCTTTGGCCCCGGCTTCCACCGCCTCCGCCAACCGCGCGGTGTGCCCGCGGCCACCGTGGTAGGCGATCGCGACACGGACATCGGAATTCACCATTGCTCCTTTCGCCGGAACGGTGAGTGGAATATCCCACGGAAACCTGAGAATCCGATCAAGAACACCGGTCAGCGCACCTTAGCGATGTCCTCAAAGCCTGATAACCGCCGAGTTATCACCTGCTGGTATTTGATTTTCCCAGATCGACCTGACCAGACTTTTGACACGTTCGAAAAATCTCATCCGCAACGCGATAGGAGGTCCGGTGACCGTCGATGGCAAAGCCCTGCGAATGCGCAGGCTTTCGCGCACCGGGGACGGTAAACATCTGTTCGTCCCGCTCGATCACAGCGTCTCGGACGGTCCGGTCGTCGGCCGCTCCAGCTGGGAAGGCCTGGTCAGCGCGATCGCGGACTACGGCGCGGACGCGGTCGTGCTGCACAAGGGCCGGGCTCGTGTCCTGGCACCTGCCGCGCTCGGTGCCTGTGGGCTCATCGTGCACCTGTCCGCCAGCACCACGCATGCCGCGGACACCGACGCGAAGGTCCTCGTCGGCGATGTGGAGGACGCGCTTCGGCTCGGCGCGGACGCGGTGAGTGTGCACGTCAACATCGGTTCCGACACGGAAAGCCGGCAACTGGCCGATCTCGGGCTGGTCGCGGGAGCCTGCCAGCGGTGGGGCATCCCGCTGCTGGCGATGATCTATCCACGGGGACCTCGTATTCCCGATCCCCGGGAAGTCAGGCTGTTGTCGCACGCGGTGAACATCGCCGCCGACCTCGGGGCCGATCTGGTGAAGACGTCGGCGCCCGCCGATCCGGCGCGGATGGCCGAGGTCGTCGAGAGCTGCCCTATCCCGGTGTTGTGCGCCGGTGGCGCACCCGGCGTCCGAGATCTGGTGAAGACCGCGGCCGAACTGATGGTCGCGGGGTGCGCCGGACTCGCCGTCGGACGCCGGATCTTCACCTCGGACGACCCGGCCGCCGTCGTCGCCCGGCTGGCCTCGGTGGTACACGCGACCGCCCCCGCTTCCCTGTCCGAAACCCTCCCTCCTCTCACGGCAGGTGTCGTATGAAGCACGCATGGATCGATGTCCGCGGCATCCCGGCCGCGCAGACCGAAGCCGTGATCGACGCGGCCATCCACGCCAAAGCGCAAGCGATAGTCAGCGATGACGCGGAACTGCTCGCCAAACTGCCGCCGACGATCATCGGCGTGACAAGCGGTGAGGGCGCCTCTCAGATGCGAGTGACGACGGTCGACGACGAGAAGCAGCTCGCCGAACTGGTCCGGGCCTCGGACGACCGGGCAGGCTGGGTACGAGTCGTGGACGACCGCACACTGAAGCTGGCTTGTGCCGCCGCGGTCCAGCTGCCGCACACGATCGTCGAATTCGCCGACCCCACCAAGATCCCCCTCGAGATCGTGCTGGCCGCCGCCGACAAGGCTCCCGGTCAGCTGATCACCGTCTGCCATGACATCGAAGAAGCATCCATCGTGGTCGACGTGCTTGAACGTGGTTCCGAAGGCGTACTGCTCACCCCGCGCTCCGCCGACGACGTGTTCGCGCTGATCCGGCTGCTGTCTGAGTCGACCCCGCACCTGGACCTCACCACGCTCACCGTCGATCGGATCGAGCACCACGGCCTCGGCGATCGCGTCTGCGTGGACACCTGCACGCACTTCCGCGAAGACGAGGGCATCCTGGTCGGGTCCTACTCGACCGGATTCATTCTGTGCTGCAGCGAAACCCACCCGCTGCCCTACATGCCGACCCGGCCGTTCCGGGTCAACGCGGGCGCTCTGCATTCCTATGTGGTCGGTCCCGACAACCGCACCAACTACCTTTCCGAACTCGGTTCGGGCAGCGCCGTACTCGCCGTCGACTCCGATGGCAAAACCCGCCGGGTCGTGGTCGGGCGCGCCAAGCTCGAATCGCGCCCGCTGTTGACCATCACCGCGCATTCGGCGGACGGAACGGTGGTCAGCCTCACGGTGCAGGACGATTGGCACGTCCGGGTGCTCGGCCCCGGTGCCAAGGTCCGCAACGTCACCGAGCTGCGGAACGGTGACGAGCTGCTCGGCTATCTCGCCGTGGACCAACGGCATGTCGGGTACCCCATCGGCGAATTCTGCCGGGAGTCCTGATGCCTGCGGCCATGGTGGATCTCCTCACCCGCCTGTTCGACGCGCATCCGGACGAGACCCCGTACCTCGCCCACGGCGATGACGTGCGGACCCGCGGCGACGTCCGCGCTCAGGTCGCCGCGGAGGCCGCGGTGTTCGCCGCGGCGGGCATCACGGAAGGCAGCACCGTCCTGCTGCAGGTACCGCCGAGCTACACGCAGGTGCAGGCGATGTTCGCGCTGTGGACGCTCGGGGCCCAGGTGATGCTGGTCGACCACCGGCTCAAGACCGCCGAAGTCGAGGCGATCAAGCGGGTCAGCAGGCCACAGTTCACGGTGCGAGGAGGTTCCTTCGGCGCCGCGCTCGGATTCGCCCGCGAGTACGAACTCGTCACGGCCCGGAACGCGGGCGGGTCCCCGACGGCGACCGATCACCGGCTGGTGCAGTTCAGCTCGGGGTCCACCGGGGTGCCCAAGACGATCGGCCGGACACCGGCGTCGATCGCCGCCGAGATCGACCGGTTCGCCCGGATCGAGGGAATGCCGGTGGCCGGGGAACGGGTGCTGCTGCTCAGCTCGACGGCGCACAGCTTCGGCCTGATCGCCGGGCTGTTCCACGGTCTCGCGCGGGGTTCTGGCGCCGTGTTCGCGACCAGCCTGACCGCGGCCGACCTGCTCGCGACGGCGGCGGGGCATGACGTGCACGCCATCTTCGGCACACCGTTCCACTACGCACTGCTGACCACGGCCCGGACGATCCCGCCGCTGCCGTCCCTGCGAGCGGCGGTGAGCGGCGGCGAGATCATGGATCCCGCGGTGGCGGCGGAGTTCGCTCGCCGGTTCGGGGTCGGCGTCGGCGAGTCCTACGGGAGCACCGAAACCGGCGTGATCGCGATGGACGTCAGCGGGCGGCTACGTCCCTCGGTCGGTCGCGCCGCCCCCGGAGTGGTGCTGCGGATCGACAACGGCGAGGTGGACGTCCGTCTCGACGAGGGTTCGCCGTATCTCAACGGGGACGAAGACCGGTACGCCGATGGCTGGCTACGGGTACGCGACCGGGCCGAACTCGACGCGGACGGCTGTCTTCATCTGCGCGGGCGCGGCGATTCCCTCGTCGCGGTCGGCGGGCTGAAGGTGGACCTCGGCGAGATCGAGGCCGTGCTGCGCACCCACCCCGGGATCACCGAGGCGGTGGCCGTGTACAGCGGGACGATCGAAGCCTACGTCGTCGGCGACAGCGCCGCGCCGGACCTCGTGGTGTGGTGCCATGAGCGGCTCGCCGACTACAAGATCCCCCGGGAGATCCATGTGCTCCCCCGTCTTCCCCGCACCTCCAACGGAAAGCTCGTCCGAAGGCACGACGTCCTCCGGGCGGCGGCAGTACCAGCCTGACCACTTCTGGCCGGAACGAAAGGCGAAACCCATGCAGCCGACGCTGGAACACGAGATCCGGAAGTTCGTCCTCACCACCATCGTCCAGGACCTCGGGCAGCCGCTGGACGTGGACGCCGTCCGCGACGACGCGCCGCTCGGGGCGGCCGGGCTGGACCTCGATTCGCTCAGCCTGATCGAGCTGACGATGCGCATCGAGCGACGGTTCGCGGTGGAGTACCCCGAGGACAGCATCGAGCCGGTCGGCGCGATGAGCCTGGCCGAACTGGTGGCCGACACGGTGGCCCGGGGCGCGACGGCATGAGCGGAGCCTCCGGTGTGCCGATCTCGGCCGCACAGGTGCGGGATCTTCTGTCGGATCCCAAGATCTTTCCGCGGCTGGCCGACGACGACACCGAGTTCGTGTTCGACTCCCTCGGCCTGGTCTGGTTTCTCCACTTGCTCGAACTCCGTTGCGAGGTGCTCGCCGAGTCCACCGACGAGTGCTTTTCCGGGCTGACTTCCGCGCGCCGGATCGCGACCTACCTGGGTGAGACGGCAGTGCGATGAGCGAAATCGTGGTGACCGGTCACGGCGTGCGGACCGTGTTCGGGGACGGCGCCGATGCGCTGCGCTCGGGTGTGTTCGAAGGGCGCGCGGGCTTCGGCCCGATCACCCGGTTCGACACCGCGAACCTGCGCACGGGCGTCGCCGCCTGCGGCCCGGGGCCGGGCACCCCGCCGCTGCGGACGGCACTGACCACGGTGGCCGACGCCGCGGTGGCGATGGCCGGAGTGGTGCCGGACGGGCGCACCGCCGTCGTGGCCGGTGCCGCCGGTGATTTCACTGCGGTGACCGGATTCTGGGCCACCGGGCAGACCGGCCGGATCGGCGACACCGTGGCGAGCGGGTTCGCCGACGCGCTGAGTGAACGGCTGGGGGCGAGCGGACCCCGGACGACGTTCACGACGGCCTGTGTGGCCTCGGCGAGCGCGATCATCCACGGTTGCCGTCTGATCGCCGCCGGCGCCGCCGACACAGCCGTCTGCGCCGGTGGCTATCTCGTCGAACCCGAGAACCAGGCGAAGTTCGATTCAGGTCGCGCACTCGCCAGGGACGGCGTGATACGGCCGTTCAGCGAGAACCGGTCAGGGCTGCTGCTCGGCGATGGTGTGGCGGCTGTGGTGCTCGAGTCGAAGGCGTGTGCCGCCCGCCGTGACGCGGAAGTGCTCGCGCGGGTCACCGGCTGGGGCATGGCGTCGGACGCCCATCACATCGCCCGTCCACATCCACGGGCGCGCGGGCTCGTCCTGGCGGCGCGGAAAGCGCTGCGGCAGGGCGGAGCGTCGAACGTGGGTTATGTCAACGCGCACGGCACCGGCACCAAGCACAACGACAGCGCGGAGACCGCCGGCCTGCACGACCTGTTCGGTGCGGACGCGCCGGAAATTCCGGTCAGCTCCACCAAGAGCACGACCGGGCACATGCTCGAAGGTGCCGGTGTCGTGGAATTCGTCGTCACGCTGCTGGCCTTGCTCGACCAGACACTGCCACCGACCGCGGGTTTCACCGGGCAGGACGGGGAATGCGATCTCGACTATGTGCCCCATGAGGCGCGCGCGGTGACGTTGCGCCGGGCGCTGACCGTGAACGCGGCGTTCGGCGGAGCCAACACCGCGATCGTCCTGGAGCGCCCGTGAACATTCTCACCGCGGCGACGGGCTCGGCCGCGACGGCTCCCCCTGTCGCGGGGTTCATCGAGTCGCCGTTCAATCCGCTGGTGCACCAGGTCGCGACGACGCTACTGGACCGTTGCGTCGTCGACGGCGCGCGCACGGGGATGGTGCTCGCCAGTGAACTGGGCGACAGCGTCACCACGGATCTCGCCAGCAGGCAACTGGCCGAGGGGAAGCCTGCCAACGCCCTGCTGTTCATGCAGGCCACGGCGAACGCGATCCTTGGGCGAATCGGTATCGAGCACGGCATCACCGGCCCGGCACTGTCGATCTCGCCGAGCAGGCACACCGGCCACGGTCCGCTCGACCTGGCCGCTCTCCTGCTCGAGGACGATCTGGACCGGATCCTCGTACTGGGCGTGGAACTCACCGGCACGCCGCGGACCGACGCGGCACACCGGGCGCGCGGCACCGAACCGCCGTCGGTCGACCTCGCCGCCGGATTGCTCGTCGGCCCCGGCTCCGCTCTCACTCACCCCTATCCCGAAGACGTCGCCGGCCTCCTGGCACTGGCTCGCTCGGCGACCACGACGGCGCCCTTTGGGCGTGCCGAAGGAGAACGACCGTGATCACGAAGACCGAACGTGCCACGATCATCGCCGACACCACGCTCGGCGCGGGGAACGTCCTGCACCGCGTCATCGCGTACGGCCATCCACTGGACGGTGAGGCCTTGTGGACGGACGGCACCTGGACCGCCCCGGACGGCACGCGACCCGAGCGCCTCACGCTCGGCGAGCTCCATGACACGGTCAAGGTCTACGCGTCCTGGTATCACGCGCGGGGCGTGCGGCCACGGGACCCGGTGGCGATCCAGACGTTCTCCAGTACCGAGTTCGCGGTGAACTACCTGGCGTTGACTTCGCTCGGCGCGATCCCGTCGTTCGTCAACGGCAAACTTCGCCCGGAGGTCGCCCGCGAGTACGTGCGCCGCCAAGGCGTCGTCGGCGTGCTCACGGACGAGGCGCATCGCGAGGTGTTCGCCGGGTACGTCGACGAGCTCGCGTTCCGCTTCGGAGTCACCGCGACGGACGTCGGCCCCGCCGGTGCACTTCCGGAAAAGTTCCCGTATGCCCACGACCCCACCGACCCGATCATCATCTCGCACTCGTCCGGCACCACGGGGATGCCGAAAGCCGTTCCGCACACGCACGAGACCTTGCTCTATGCCCAGCTGCATCGGCTGAAACTGTCGCTCGGGACTTCGATGAACAGGTTGCTGGTCGCACTGCCCGGCTCGCACAACGCCGCGATCTCCGTGCTGTTGTTCGGCCTGCTGTTGCGTTCCCCCGTGTACCTTCAGTCCAGTCAGCTCGGCGGGGACGTGCTCGACGCCGCGGAGAAGTTCAAGCCCACCACCATCTTCGGCTTCAGTGGCACCTACGCCGAGATGGCCGCGCATGACTTGTCGAAGCGCGACCTGTCGTCCGTGGAGGGCTGGTACAACACTGGCGACGCCGCCCATGAAGCGCACGTACGCGAGTTGATCGCGCAAGGCAGCCACGAATGGATCGATTCCGAATTCGCACGGGTCCGCGTGCCCGGTTCGGTCTTCACCGACGGGCTCGGCTCCTCCGAGACCGGATACTCGATCTTCCACAATGGACACCGGCCGGGTAGCACGTCGTACAACCGGTGTATCGGCAAGCCGATGAGCTTCGCGAAGGCCGCTGTGCTCTCCGAAGACGGGAAGGCCTTGCCGCCGGGAGAGGTCGGGCGGCTCGGCGTCAAGTCGCCGACGCTGACCCCCGGCTACTGGAACGACTCACTGACCTTTCATCGTCTGCGGCTCGGCGGCTACTGGCTCACCGGCGATCTGGCCACGCGAGACGAAGCGGGGAACTTCTACCACCTGGACAGGGCTCCTGACGCGATCCGCACGGCGGACGGGCTCGTGCTCAGTACCAGCACCGAAGAACTCCTGCTGCGGGAACTGCCGGAGCTCGACGACTGCACGGTCGTGGCTGTCGCACCCGGGAACGTGCGGGCCGACTGGGACGGGGACGGGATCGCGGAGGCGTATGTGCTGCTGCAGACCACCGCGTCGCGAGCCGACGAGGAGTGGACCCGCGTGGTCAACGAGACGCTCACGAAAGCCGGGCTCCCGGCGCTTGCCCGCGCGTTGGTGACGGACGCCGGTGAAGTCGCCAAGGGAGCGACCGGAAAAGTGCTCAAGCGCACGCTTCGAGAGCGGTTCCGCGCGATCACGGTTTCCGAGGAGCGTGCATGACGAGCGCTCCCGAGCCATTGGAGGTATCGCCGCACCTGCGGGCCATGGACGCCTACCGGGCGTGGTGGTTGCACGACGCCCGTTGGTATCAGGGAGTCGCCAGCCGGTTCGGGGCCGAGGTCGCGAACGAGATCAACGCGGAGGCACTGCGGTACGTCGCGGAGAACATCGGCCGAAAGGTGGCCAAGCGCGCCGGTGGCGTCGATTCCGATATGGACGGTCTACGCGAACGCTACGAGGAGTGCGCGGAAGCGATGTTCCCGTCGGAACTGCGTGACGGCGGCGTCCAAGTGGTCGACGACGACCTGCTGGAACTGACCATGCGGCGGAACTTCGCGGTGACGATGGTGCGAATGGCCAAGGCTCTGGACAGCTATGAGTGCCCGTGCACCGACATCCATGCCGGCTGGGCGGCCGGGCTCGGGGTCGAGCTCACCGAGAACCGCGCGGTCGCCTGCCTGCGGCACGGCGACCCGGCATGCCGGCTGCTGATGCGTTTCCGCGGAGCGCCGGAGGGCGAAGGCTGAAGCACAGGCATTGACGACCGAGTCGCCAATGCGAACCCGGGCGCTCGGGCAGGGTGACCCAGCCGGTCGTGGCGATCTCCTTGACCTCGACCGGCGCCGGACGCCAGGCCACCGGCGCGGCTCCGGGGGCATGGCGGACGACGTCGTCGAACAACCAGTCCGACGCGATCGCGGCCGGCGTCCCCGGCGTGCAAAGCGCGCTCCGCGGCCGATCCCCGGTCGAGCAACTCGCGCAGGCTCTCCGACTCGGCGTCCGGATGCCACAGCACCACCGACCTCGATCCGGCAGGTCGCCGCCGTCACCCTCATAGCGGGCATCGGCGGCCGCACGTCCACCGGATCGTTCTGCTCGACGAACTCGTTGAAGAGCTGCCTGCGGCCCATGTCGCCCCCAGGGCAACCGTGAGCCTTCTGGACGTGCAAGTGAGCAGCGAGCTCGACGCGGTTCCCGCAGTCAGCAGCGCGCCGGAACCGGGTAGTACGGCCCGTCCCTGCCGACCCTGAACAGCACCGTCCGGTCCGGCCCGTTTCCGCCTGTCCACGCCGGAACGGCGGTTTTCACGGCGAACCTGTCACCGTTACGGAACGAAGTCCGCGATCCCGCCAGGCTGAGCTGCTCACCGTCGGGGAACCGGACGTCATACATCATCTGACCGAGTTCCCGGCCCGCCGAGCCGTCACCCCGCCTCGCGGTCACGATTCCCTTGCGCCGGCCCGCGGCCAGGACAGCCCGGTAGCGCGAAGACCAGGTGTACCGCGCGATCACGGTCATAACGAGAGCTGCCCCGCCGACAGTGATCGACACCGCGGCGACGCTTTGGTAATTCCCGCTCTCCGGCCCCCATCCGGGAAGCGGCGATGTCCTGAGTCCTGGATCCGAAGGGGCGCCGACCAGGGCGATGAGACCACTCACCAACGGCAGGAGGGCATCGGCGAGATCCTCTTTCGCTCGCCTGCCGTAGAACGCCGCCCGGCGAAGACCGCGACCGCGGCCAGGACGAGCAGAGCGGCGATCGCGATGATGCCGTCGAACTCGGTCGGCCCTGCGGCACCGGCGAGCGCAGGCAGGATCTGAACGGCCACGAGCACGAGCAACGGCCCGATGAGACTCAAGACGGCGCAGGTGGTCAGATACCACGATCTCCGGCGGCTGGAACACCCGCTGCCCCGGGCAGATGCCGCCGCTCCCGGAGTACCGTCGCCGCACCCTCGGCAGTCCGGATGCCCTTCTTCAAGAACCTTGCCGGCCAGGGCCTGGGTATCGACACGTCTCGATACCCAGGCCCTGGGGTGCAAGCCCACAGGAGCCAAAGCTAAAAGGAATGACGAATGGAGATACAGAAATGACCTACTGCTGAACAGACCAAGTGGTGGAAACCACGGCCCCGTTGGCCCACATGCGGTCCACCTGTTGACGTTCCTGGGAATTCGGGCTGGAGTTGTGACACGACGTTCCCGCACCGCCGCCAGACATCAATTCCGAACACGGGCCCCGATAGTTGTCCTTGAGACCGAGTGCGTGCCCGGTCTCGTGAGCCGTGACGCGGACCTTGTCGTACTTGGACATTTGCTGGTAGTCGATGTAGATCGTGCCCTGCCCGTGTCCGTTGGTCACCGCGTGTGAACCCTGCTGACCATAGTTACCCTCCACATAACGAAGGGTAGCGCCCGAGCACTCCTGCAGCTGAACGTTGCGCACGGCCTCGTTCCATTTGCCGAGCCCGGCAAGGATGTACTGCTTGAACTGGGGCGCACTCGAAGTGCTCACGCACACAGCTTTCGCGGCGGCTTCGGTCGCCGGTGCGGCAAGCGCTGTATCGGCGACAACCGGGGTGAGGAACACAGCCACACCCAGTGCGCCGAATGTCAGTGATTTGATCGGCATCAGAGGATCTCCTGACCGTTGGGGAAATTGCTCTCCACATAGTGCGGAGCGCAGACCAGAAGCGGTATATGTCAACTAGCTATAAGACTTGCCTATGGTTTACCGTCACCGTCGCGACCGGAATCTCCATCCCCACCGCAAGAGCGTTCTCCTGGCCGAGAATTCGCAGAAACGCGGGATCACCGTCGAGCACCACCTCGATGGCTGGTTTGAGCTGCATGGTGTCGTGAGTGAAGAGGACTTTCCCGGTCGTGGGAGGCTGCCGCTCCAGCACGACGGGCCGGAACCAGAGGCTCGCGTCCTCGGTGCCGTGGCAGGTCACATCCAGGATGATCCTGTGCTTGCCGGGCGCGACATAGTCGGGGGTCGCGCGCCTCGACTCGATCCCGCACCACCAGGCCATCCGCCTCGACCACCTGCACCCAGCCGAGGTCACCGGTCGACGTCTCCGGAATCCACACACCATTGCCGTGCAGGCGATCTGGTTGAGATTCCGAAAACCGAAGGGGATGTCACCAGACGACCTGCCTCTGATCGACGCGCTGCCCTACCTCGCGTTGAACCTGGAGATGGCGCCGGGACCATACCTGCAAGCGCTGTTCGAAGCCGTCCAGCTCGCCATCATCGTCCACGACGACGGTGAACATGCGACAATCACGATCAAGCTCCCGGCAGACGAACTGCCAGAGATCACTCATGCAGCGGAAGGGTCGCCGACGTGAGCCCCTCCCACGAACTCCCGCGCGAAGCCGCGCCTGAGCTTGTGGGGATGTTGTCTGTGCCCCCGGTGAGATTCGAACTCACACTGGACGGGTTTTGAATCCGTTGCCTCTGCCAGTTGGGCTACGGGGGCGATGCCCGGTGAACTTTACGGGATCGCGGGAGCGCGTCTTCCGCCGGGCCCGGGAGTGTGACGACCGTCTGACGTGGTGAACGCCATCTAGCCGACTGGATCGTTCCCGGTAGGCTTCAGGTTCGCGGACAGCCCGCGAGCCGAACTGCCCGACGACCTTCAGGAGGACCCCGGTGACCGAGCAGGCTGCCGAGGCCAACGGTGCCGTCGCCGCACCCCAGCGGCGGGTGCTCGTGGCCGAAGATGAGGCCCTCATCCGTCTGGACCTCGTCGAGATGCTCCGCGAAGAGGGCTACGAGGTTGTCGGTGAGGCCGGAGATGGCGAGCAGGCCATCAACCTGGCTACCGAATTGAAGCCCGACCTGGTGATTCTCGACGTCAAGATGCCCAAGCTCGACGGTATCGAGGCCGCTTCCAAGATCACCGGCGACCGGATCGCGCCGGTCGTCATCCTGACCGCGTTCAGTCAGCGCGACCTCGTCGAACGGGCCAGGGACGCCGGCACGATGGCGTACCTGGTCAAGCCGTTCGCCAAGCGTGACCTGGTGCCCGCCATCGAGCTGGCCGTGAGCCGGTTCGCCGAGCTCCAGGCCCTCGAGTCCGAGGTCGCCGGCCTCACCGACAGGCTCGAGACGCGCAAGGTCATCGACCGTGCGAAGGGTCTGCTGATGAGCCGGCAGGGACTCACCGAGCCGGACGCGTTCCGCTGGATACAGCGCACCGCGATGGACCGCAGGACCACGATGAAGGCGGTGGCCGAGGCCGTCGTCGAGAGCATCGGCGGCTGACGAACCCGAGAAAAGGCCACCTCCGGCGACGGAGGTGGCCTTTTCTCTGTTCAGGAACCGCTTGCCGCCCGCATCACCCAGTAGACGTCGGTGTTCTCGACCGTGCCGCCCAATCGGGCGGAGCCGGGGCCTTCGGCGGTGACGGGGGTGTCGGCACCGGTGTGGCCGTGGGTCGTCCAGTCCACAGTGAACTGGAGCTTCGAGCCCGGTACATCGAACGGACCGTCCTGGTCAGGGTCGGTTTCGTCGGTGTCGTAGTTCTCGATGCTCAGCCCGCCGGTCTCGTGGTCGCCGCCGATGATCACCAGCGTGTCGGGATGCGTGCGGACGAAGCGCAGGACCTCGGCGATCGTGGCGTCGAGCGCACGACCGGCGTCGATCACGCCGTGCGCGTTGTTCTCGTGCGACATCCCGTCGGTCCCTTCCTCCTCCAGGAAGAGGAAGAATCCGCGCGGGTTCTTCGACAGCGTGTCCAGCGCCTTGCGCGCCATCTGCTCGAGCGGTACTCGCGGCGCGTACTTCCCGACGCCGTCCGGGCCGTAGTCGACCATGTCCTCGTTCGAGAACAGGCCGAGGATCCGGTTCGCCCGCGTGTTCCGCAGTTCGTCGCCGTCACGCACGTAGGTGTAGCCCGTTCGCTGCGCGCGTTCGACCAGGTTGCCGTAGGGGCTGCGGCTCTCCTCCCCCGGCTTGTCCGGCCAGAGCCCGGGGTTCCCCTTCGGGTACCACCAGTCCTCACCGCCGCCGAGCAGGACGTCCGGACGGCTGTTCTCGATGTACTGCTTCGCGATGTCGCTCTGCGAATCCCGGCTCGGCACGTGTGCCGCGAAGGCCGCCGGCGAAGCGCCCGTCACCTGCGCGGTGGTGACCAGGCCGGTCGACTTCCCGGCCCGCTTCGCCCGTTCGAGGATCGTTTCCAGCGGACGCCCGTGGGCGTCCATCCCGACAGCGCCGTTGCGCGTCTTGTGGCCGGTCGCGAGGGCGGTGGCCGCCGCGGCCGAGTCGGTGACGATCTCGTCCTCGTCGTCGGACGACGTCCGTACGAGGCCGGTAGCCGCTAGCCCGTCCATCGCCAGTTCGCCACGTTTGCCCTTGAGCGCCAGCCGGAGCAGGTCACGCTGACCGAGCCCGAGACCGTCGCCTTGGATGTAGATGATGTTGCGGGCCGTCCGTGCCCCGGACCCCGCCGTCGTCGGCTCCGCGACGGCCGCGGAGCCACCGCACAGGACAACCAGAACCATCGCCGCCGCCAGACCACGTCCGCGCACATCGCCTCCCGTTAGTTAGGAACCTTTCCTAACAGAGAAGTCACGCGAAGGCCAGGGGTCCGCTCAGCCGCGCAGCATCCCCGCGTCGTGGGCGAGGATCGCTGCCTGGACACGGTTCGCGCAGCCGAGCTTGGCGAGAATACGGCTGACGTGGATCTTCACCGTTCCGCTCGACAGCCGCAGTTCCCCCGCGATCTCCGCGTTGCCCAGCCCCCGCCCCACCCGCACCAGGACGTCGAGCTCGCGAGCGGTCAACGCGTCGAGCCTCCGCCTCGCCCGCGCGACACTGTCGGCGTCGGCCGCGTCGGTGGCGCGGAACCGGTCGATGACCTGCTTCGCGATCCGGGGTGACAGCACCGCGTCGCCGGTGGCCGCGGACCGCACGGCTTGGATGAGTTGCGCCGGATCGGTGTCCTTGAGCAAGAACCCGGCCGCTCCCGCGCGCAGCGCCCTGGCCACGTACGCCTCGTCCCCGAACGTGGTGAGCATGATGACCCGCACCCCCGGCGCGATCCGGCCGAGCTCCTCCACCGCGGCGAGCCCGTCCACCCTGGGCATCCTGATGTCCATCAGCGCGACGTCCACGGGCGTCCGCCGGACGGCGTCGATCGCTTCCGCGCCGTCGGACGCCTCGGCCACGACGTCGATGTCGCCCGCCTGGTTCAGCAGGAGTCGCGCGCCCACCCGCAGCAGCGGTTCGTCGTCGGCGAGCAGAACCCGGATCATCGTGGCACCGAGAGTTCGAACCAGGTCTTCCCCACCAGCCCATTGTCGCCGAAACAGAACCGGAAGATCGCGGCGGTTTCGGCGTCGGGCGGATCGTCTGCCGGGACGTAGACGCAGTAGGTGTCCTCCGGGATCGGCGGCTCCCGGCCCTGCGCGGCGACCTGCGCGGCGGGTTCGTTCGGGCCGAACCAGGCCTCGACCTCCTCCGGTGTCATCCCGATCTTGACGCTGGCGAGCGGATCCTCGTGGTCGGCGGGCGTGAGCGGCGGCACGAAGGCCAGCGTCGTCAGCAGCAGCGCGGCGACGGCGGCGAGGCCGGTCGTCAGCATCAGACCGGACAGGAGCCGGCCCGGTCGCTTCTCGCCATCCGCGACAGGCGGCTCCTCGCCCGTCTCTTCGGCGAGAGGCGCGTCCGACCGCTTCGGCAGATCCGCCGTGACGGCGAAGCCGCCATCCGGATCCGGCCCGGCCGTGAACGTGCCGCCGAGGAGACGGACACGCTCGCGGAGCCCGACGAGCCCGCGCCCGGTGCCGGGCAACCGCTCCCCCGCGACCGGCTCGGCACCGTTGCGCACCAAGATCTTCACCAGGTCGGGGCCGTGGTCGACGACGACGGAGACCGCGGCCGCGGAGGCGTGTTTGTGGACGTTGGTCAGCGCTTCCCGCACCACCCGGTGCACGGCGCGGCGAACCGGTGGCCGGACGCCGTCGAGGTCCGTCCCGAGCCACTCGAACGTCACGTCGAGGCCCGCGTCACGCGAGGATGCCACCAGATCGGCGATGTCGGCCTCGGTCCCGGCGGCGTCGGTGGCCTCCGCGGGTTCCGCCGGTTCCCCACCCGGCCGCAGGATGCCGAGGGACTGCCGCAGTTCCTCGAGCGCGACCTTCGCCGTCGTCCGGACGTGCCGCGCGGCCTGCCGTAGCTCCGGATCCTTGCCCTCGGCGGCGACCTCCAGCGCGCCCGAGAACATCGTGATGAGGCTGAGCCGGTGCCCGAGCTGGTCGTGCATTTCCTCGGCGATCCGCGAACGTTCCTCCAGCCGAGCCTGCGCCCTGGTCACCTGACGGGCTTCCTCGAGCGATTCCGCCCGCTCCCGCAACGCCACCACCAGCCGGGCCTGCTGCGCCTGCATCGCGCCGACCAGCGCGGGCAGGACGAGGCAGGACACCGTCGAGACGGCGATCACCACGAGCACGTACTGCCAGCGGAAAGCGGGCTGGGTGAGCAGGACGACGGCGGCCGGGAGCAGCGCCGCGAGGCCGAACAGCGGCCACCGCCTGCCCCGTGCCCCCGCCGTATGCGCGATGACCGCGAGAGCGACACCGGTGGCGGGGAACAGCCCGAACAGCACCGTCGCGGCCAGCAGCACGGCCACCGGGAACCGGCGGCGTGCCACCATCAGCACGACGGCGCAGGCGATCACCGCGGTCAGCACCGGAACCGACGGGGAGAACACCTCCGGCCAGCCCCACGCGGGCAGCAGATCGGCGAGGAAGATCGTCACGCCCGCGACGAAGCCGGCGAGGAGTACCTCCGCGAGCACGGTCACGCTTCCAGCATCACACGGGGCCGGTGGCGCAGCGGGCCGGGGCGGCGGGAATCGCCAAGTCGATCAGATACCGGTTGACCCCTTCGTCCACACAGGACGATCCGCCGCCGTAGACGGCGTGCCCGACGTCCTCATTGGACAGCAGGACCGCCGATTCGAGACTGCCGGCCAGATGCCGCGCCCAGCCATAGGGTGTCGCGGCGTCCTTCGTGGTCCCGACGAGCAGGATGGGCGGTGCGCCGCCGGCTCGGACCGTCCGGGCCGGAGTCGTCGCGGTGGGCAGGAAGGCGCAGCCGAGCGCCTCCGTGCCGGAAGAGAGCCGGGAAGTCCGGCGCAGCTCTCGCGCGGCGTCCTCGTACACGTTCAGCTCGGTGGGATGCGCGCGGTCGAGGCAGTTGACGACGGTGAGCGCGTCCGTTGTATCGGTCGAGGTCTCCGCCGGGCCATCGCCCGGTGAGTCGTCCGCCGGGGAATCGGCGCCGAGGATGATCCCGGACAGCTCCGCCCAGTCCGCCGGAAAGGTGAGCTTCGAGGAGATCTCCTCGCGGAGAGCAGCTCCATTGCCCGCTTTGTCCGCTTCGGCCAGTACCCTGTCCACCGTGGCGAGGATTTCGGTCTCGTCCCGGCCGGGGCACTGCTCGCCCGTTCTGACCGCACACTGCTTCGCATAGGTGAGGAGCGTGTCTTCGACGCTCTTCGCCTGCTCGATGGTGTCGGCCCGCCAGTCGAGGTAGGTGTTGTCGACGTCGTCGGTGCCCAGATGCCGCAGCACCTCCTCGCCGGTGCCCCGCAGGCACGCCTCGGCGTACTGTCGCGTTTCCGGGACCTCGGCGCCGATCAGCGGGAGTCCCTCAGGCGCCTTCGACGTGGGTTCGCCTTCGGTGTCGCACCGGATCCGCGGTTCACTGCCGCCGATTCCCCGCGGATCGAAGCCGACCAGGTCGAACCGTTCCCGGACCACGGCAGGCCACGTGCCCGCGACATCCTTCACCATGGCGACCCCGGATTGACCGGGCCCGCCCGCTCCCGCGACGAGCGTGCCGAGCCGCCCCTCCGGCCGGGTCGCCGCGGCCTTGATCAACGGCAGCGTGAACTTCGGCCCGTCCGGTCGCCGGTAGTCCACCGGCACGGTCAGCTTCGCGCATTGGAACGCCTCACACGGCCGCCAGTCCAGGGTCTGCCGGTAGTACGACGCCAACGTGGCCTGGTGTTCCGGTTCGTCCACTCCGGTCACCGGGGCCGGGCTTCCTTGCGACGTCGTGCATCCGGCGACCAGCGCGACGGACAACACCACGCACTTCCAGCTCACTCGAAACTCCTGCCTTCGGGACACCGGACGATCCAACCCCGTCGCCCCTCCTCGCACGACCCTCGACAGGCTGAAAGTCCGGGCCGTCGTCGGCCACGAGGACTAGCCCGAAAGACATACCCACGAACGGTGAGATCCAGACCACACGATCGGGTCGTGACGATCTTCGTCCCGCTGGGTCTATGGAGTGTGGGAGCGAACGGGACACCGCGAACTTCCGCCACAGGCAACGGAATACGAACCGAGGAGATCGCGATGACGAACACCGCCACCACCGCCACCAAGCCGAACTCGAACTCCGCCGCCCCCGCCGCGAACGGCGCGCTCACCTCCACCCAGGGCGTCACCACGATCGCCGACACCGTCGTGCAGAAGGTCGCGGGCCTCGCGACCCGTGAGATCACCGGCGTCCACGCGCTCGGCGGCGGTGCCGTGCGTGCCTTCAACGCTCTTCGCGAGCGCATCCCGGGCGCCACCGCGTCCGCCGGGCAGGGCGTCTCCGTCGAGGTCGGCGAGCGCCAGGCCGCGGTCGACCTGCAGATCGTCGTCGAATACGGCGTCGCGATCGCGGATCTCGCCAAGTCGGTGCGCCGCAACGTGATCGGCGCGGTCGAGCAGATGACCGGACTCGAGGTCGTCGAGGTCAACATCAACGTGTCCGACGTGCACATCCCGGGCGACGACGACACCGACGAGCCCACCGAATCCGGCCGCGTCCAGTGACCACCGGCGCCGGTCCGCGCCCGAAAGCAAGGAGAACGTTCATGAACGCCACCCATCTCGGCCTGTTGACCGGTCTCGTGCTCGGCGTGGCCGGCGCGTTCGGCGGCTTCGGCGCCTTCCTCGTCGTGCTCGTCCTCGCCATCCTCGGCCTGCTGGTCGGCCGGTTCCTCGACGGCAAGCTCGACCTTTCGGCCCTGGCCGGCCGCGACAGGGGCTGACAGCCATGACGACCATGACCCCCGCCGCGCCGGACACGGACGGGCGCGGCGGGCTGACCGTGGCAGGCGGCGCCGTCGAACGGATCGCCGCACGGGCGATCACCGAACTCGACGGCCTCGGCGGCGCGGCCTCACGGGTGCTCGGGATCGCTGTCGGCGGCGAAGACCTCGACCAGGGCGCCAAGGTGAGCGCGAACGTCACCGGCTCGACGGCCACTTTGGACGTCCGGCTCTCGGTGACGTACCCGCTTTCGGTCCGTGCCACCACCGAAACCGCGCGAGAGCACCTGATCCACCGCGTCGGCGAACTCTCCGGCCTGACAGTGACACGCGTCGACATCACCGTCACGGCCCTGCACTCCGCGGAGACCGAAACGAGGAGGGTCCGATGAAACGGCGCCCCCGCCGCAGCCTCCCGGCTGTGCTCGTCGCCCTCGTGGTGCTCGCCGGCTGTGTCCTGGCCGCCGCCGTCGCGGTCCAGACGATCCTCGGGGAGAAACCGTGGATCAGCTACGACGCCGTCGCGTCCGCGCTGCACGGCACCCGATGGAGTGATCCACTGCCGGCGATCGCCGGTGGTGGGGTCGCGCTGATCGGTTTGCTGCTCCTCGTGAGCGCCGTCGTCCCGGGGAGGCCGACCGTGCTGCCGCTCGGAGGCGGCACGGATTCCGGTGCCTCCCGGCGCAGCTACCGGTCGACACTGCGCACAGCAGCCTCCACTGTGGACGGCGTCTCGGCGGCGAAACTGAAGCTCAAGCGGCGCGGGATCGTCTCGGTGGTGACCACGGGGCGGACGAACACCGCGGGAATCGCCGACGCCGTCCGCGCCGCCATCGAGCATCGCCTCGCCCAGATCGGCCCCGCCACCGTCCCGGCCGTGCGGGTCCGGGTCAAGGCCACCAGGAGCGCGTCATGACCGATCTCAACCGCCCCGCCCGGCTGAACCGCACCCTCCTGGTGCTGACGGGGCTCGTGCTGCTCGCCGGTGGCGTGTTCGCCGTCGGCACCCATTTCGGCAGGATCCCGCTGATCGAGCCCGGCAGCGCACTCGTGCCCGGCACGGCCCTGCCGCCCGGCTGGGCCTGGTACGCCGTCGCCGGGGGCGCGGTCGTCGTCGGGCTGCTGACGCTGCGCTGGCTCATCGCGCAGCCCGCCCGCAAACCCAAGTCCCACACCTGGCGCTTCGAGCAGGACACGGGCCGGACAGCGCTGGCCGCGAGCACCGCGGTGGAACCGTTCGTGGCGGAGGTCGCGGCCTATCCCGGCGTCCACGCCGCGCACGCCACGCTGGGCGGTCCCCAGGACGCGCCGGTACTGGCCGTGGTGCTGAGCGCCGAACAGGACGGCGATCTGGCCGCCATCCGCGAGCGTGTCACCGAGGAGGGCCTGCCGCGGCTGCGCCAGGCGCTGGACCTCGGCGAGCTTCCGATGACCATCGAGTTCCGCTTCTCCACCAAGGCCGGCCCCCGCCTTCATTAGCACCCGTCCGCTCCCCCGCCGGCTCCGAACGCCTCGTGAGAGGTGTGTGTCGGTGAGGGGAGCTGGGTGCGGTGAACGGTGGCCAGGCGGAGCTGGAAGCGGAGCTCGACCGATTCTGCCGCCGGGTCGCCGGCGCCGCGGAAGTCACGCTCGGCCTGCGGAACCTTCCCGAACTGCGCGACATCCGCTCCGTGGTCGCCGACAGCCTCGGCTTCGGCCGCGGCGAGGACGAACCGCTAGGTGCCCTCCTGCTCGTCATCGACGAACTGGTGAGCAACGCGTACCGGCACACGGACGGACCCGGTGAACTGCGCGTCAACCGGCGTGTCCGCAGCTTCATGGTCGAAGTCTCCGACAACGACCCCGACCTGGAAGCCTTGCGTTCCGCAGCCGAAAACAAGCACTACGGACTCCGTCTGATCACCCAGCTTTCCCTCGATTGGGGTTTCCGCGGCGAACAAGCCGGGAAAACGGTGTGGGCGCTGGTTCCCGCGCAGCTGTACTACGAACATTGAAGAGCGGAACCTTGAGGAGCACACGCATGTCCATCGTGACCCGAGCCGCCGACACCGTGCTCGACCGGACCCTGCTCGGTTACAGCAGCGTCGGACACTACCTGCGACGCCGGTGGTGGCCGGCGGACCCCGCGCCGGACACGCTCGCGGGCAAGGTCGCCGTGGTGACCGGCGCGAAGGCGGGCCTGGGCAAGGCGACCGCCATCGGGCTGGCGAAGCTGGGCGCGACTGTCCGGATCGCGGTCCGCGGCGACGGCGACGCCGCCCGCGCCGAGATCGAACGTGCCGTGCCCGGCGCGCGGATCGTCGTCGACCAGTGCGACGTCAGCCTGATCTCGTCCGTACGCGACTACGCGAAAGACCTCGACGGCGAGGTCGACGTGCTCGTGCACAACGCCGGTGTGATGCCCGCCGAGCGCTCGGAAACGGCCGAGGGCAACGAAGTCATGCTGGCCACGCATGTGCTCGGCCCGCATCTCCTCACCGCGTCGCTCCGGCCGAAGTTCGCCGACGGCGCGCGGGTGATCTGGGTCAGTTCCGGCGGGATGTACAGCCAGCCTCTGCGCACCGACGACCTCCAGTACCTCCAGGGCGAGTACAAACCGGCCGCCGGATACGCGCGCACCAAACGCATGCAGGTGGTGCTCGCCGAACTCTGGGCGGACGAACTGGACGGCTCCGGGGTCACCGTGCACAGCGCCCATCCCGGCTGGGCCGACACCCCCGGGGTCGCGACCTCCTTGCCGACGTTCCAGAAGGTGACCCGGCCGATCCTGCGGAACCCCGAGCAGGGCGCCGACACCTTCGTCTGGCTCGCCGCGGCCGAGGAACCGGCCCGGTACAACGGGATGTTCTGGCACGACCGCGTCCAGCGGCCCACGCACTACCTCGGCAAGACCCGGGAAACCGCCGCGCAGCGCCAGGAACTCTGGCAGTCCTGCGGGCGGCTGACCGGTGCTTAGGGGCGTGTTTCACACGCCCTAAGCGAGGTCGACCATGACGACCGCCGGGACAGTGGGGGTCCTCGAACCTCCGGCGGGTTCCACGGTGATGCCGACCCTGTCGATCCCGCCCGGCAGGTCCGCGAGCACCGGTCGAGTCCGATGTGGACCGTCCGAGGCCAGCAGCCCGGCCGAATGCGCACCGCCCGCGCCGATGAGCCAGACCTGATACGCCTTGCCGGGCGCCAACGGCGGGAGAGCACCCGCCAGCACGACGACCTTGCCCTGGCTCCGCGACGTCACGACCGTGGTCGTCCCGCGCTCGACGCCCTTGACCGTCGAGGCGTCGGGCGCGGTGAGCACCGAATTCACCGCCGCGAGCTGCTGCTGCGCGGGGTCGACCCCCTGCTCGGTGTTCGCGGTGACAAGCCCGAACACCAGGGCCCCGACGGCGGCCGCGGCGGCGCCCCACAAGGCCGCCCGTACGGGCGGCTTCTTCACGGGTCGGGCACGCCGGACGGAGGCGACCAGCGGCGGCCACTGGCGGGTCTGGGCGATCTCGGTGAGCGTCGCTTCCCGCAGCCTCGGCGGCGGCACGACGCCACGCGCCGCCCCCAGCCGCGCCGCCGTCTCCCGCAGCTCCCGGACCTCCTGGGCACATGCGGGGCAGCCCCGCAGATGCCGCTTGAACGCCGCGGCCTCCTCCTCCGGGACGGCGTTCACGGCGTAAGCCCCCGTCAGTGTGTGCAGTTCCGCCGTCATTGCCCCACCCCCAAGCAGTCACGCAGCCGGATAAGGCCGTCGCGGATGCGGGTCTTCACCGTGCCGGGCGCGGTCTTGAGCACTTCCGCGACTTCCGGGTAGGTGTATCCGTTGTAATAGGCCAGCACGACCGATTCCCGTTGCAGATCGGTCAGCGCGGACAGGCACTGGCGCACCCGTTGCTGCTCCAGGTTGGTGATCGTCGACTCGGCGACCTCGTCGAACGGGCGGCGGAAGTCGAGCCTGCCCGCGCGGTCGTCCCTGTCGAGCGCGGCCTGATGCGAACGCACCCGGTCCACGGCCCGCCGATGCGCGATGGTGAGCACCCAGGCCAGCGTGCTCCCCTTACCCGGTTTGAACCGCGCGGCCGTCCGCCACACCTCCACGAGCACTTCCTGGGTCACCTCCTCGGCGAACGTGCCGTTGCGGACGACCCTGTTCACCACGCCCCACACCGGCCCCGCCACGACGTCGTAGAGATCGGCGAACGCTTGTTCGTCACCGGCCGCGACCCGCTGCATCAGGCCCGCCTCGGCCTGCGCCGTCCCGGTGCCACCGCTTTCGCGCGGACTCGTCCGCACACCCTCGACCATCAAGCTGCCTCCACCTCACCCGACACCCGGCTACGCGGTTCCGTGGCGTCTGTGAGGGATTCGACGCCGAGGGCGGCGCGGACTGGTCGGGCGGGCGGGAAACACTCGAACGAGGCGGGGCGCCTCACCCCTGTTCGTCGAGCACGGTGTCCATTGTGGACCGAAGATGGCGCAGAAAAGTCTCGAACCGCTCGATCTCCTCCGCCGGGTACTCCGCCACCAGCGCCGTGAGCCCGGCGCTGAACGGGCCGAAGAACTCCCGCGCGGGCCCCTGGATCTCGGGGCCGCTGCGCAGGGTCACCTTCCGCCTGTCGGCGCTCTCCCTGGTCCGCACCACGTGACCGAGGCTCTCCAGCCTGTTCAGCAGGTTCGTGGTCGCGCCCGAGGTCAGCGCGATGCGTTCGCCGAGCCGGGCCGGGGACAGCGGCGAGCCGGTGTCTTCGGCGTAGAGGATCTCCACGAGGGCGGCGGCGTCGGTGGCGTGCAGGCCGAGCCAGTTCGCGAAACGCCGGGTGAACTCGGTGTAGTTCGCCCCGAAGCCGCGGAGGCCGTCCAGCAGCGACGCTGTCCGCGCCGCGACATCGTCCTCCATCACCCCTCCTCGGATCCGTGCTTTGACAACCTACCGGCCGCAAATATACCTTCATAGTGAAGCTACTTTTTCATGAAGGAGTTATTTGTGCTTCCCGACCCGTTCGCCGCGACGACCCGCGGTATCACCGAGCCCGACCTGGTCCGCCCCGCGATGCGGGCCGTCGGCCCCCTCGTCGAAGTGGCCGCCCCGGCGGGCGGAAGCGCGTGGATCGTGACCGAGGAGGAGCTGGCCCGCGAAGTCCTCTCCGACCCGCGCATCGCCAAGGATCCCGCGCTGGCCCCCGAAAAATGGGACCGCGCCGGACTCGAACAGACCGCCGCCGAGCAGCCGTCCTTGACCACGCTGGACGGCCCCGACCACGTACTTCTGAGGCGCGCGCACGCCCCGCTGCTGAGCGCCAAACGGATTCAGGCGCAGTCCGGCCGGATCCACGAGATCGCCCGCGAGCTGCTCTCGGACCTGGGCGAGGAACCCGTCGACCTGATGGACGGGTTCTCCACCCGGTTCCCGCTGACCGTGCTGCTCGACCTGCTCGGCATCCCGCTCGACCTGCTCGACGACGCCGTGGACGCCTGCCGCCGCATGTCCAGCCCGGAGCCGGGCGCGCAGGGCAAGGCCATCGGCGCGATCGCGGGCCTCGCGGCGGCGGGGCTGACACCGGATCGGAGCGGGCTCGCGGCGGAGCTGCGGGACCGTGTCCCGGACGGGACGACCGAGGACGACCTCAGGTATCACCTGTTCTCGCTGATCTTCGCGGGGCAGCTGACCACCGACGCCTCGATCGGCTTCCTGGTCTCGCGGCTTCTCAACGGGGACAAGACTTCCGAGGACACCCTCGTCCGCGAAACCCTGCGAGACCACCCGCCCGCGCCGTTCACGCTCTGGCGGTTCACCACCGTGGAACTCGACCTCGCCGGGACCCGGCTCCCCGCGGGGGCTCCCGTGCTCGTCGACATCCAGGGCATCAACACCGATCCTGGCCGTCGCCCCGGCCCGGATCTGGCCTTCGGCGCGGGCCCGCACTTCTGCGTCGGCGCCCAGCTCGCGCAGCTCGAACTACGGGCGGCGGCGACGGTCCTGCGCACGGACTTCCCCCAAGCCCGGCTCGCCGTGCCCTACGCCGGACTCCGGCAGACGTTCCTCGGCGGTATCCAGGGCACGCGGCTCACCAGCCTGCCCGTACTGCTGCACGGCTGAAGAACGGGCCGGGGCACGGAAATCCGCTGCCCCGGCCCGGAACGACCGCTACTTCTTGAAGGTGTCGCGGAGCTTGTCCGCCGCGTCACCGACGGCGTCCTTCACGTTCTCGACGGCGCCCTTGAGACCGGCCTTCGCCTGGTCCGCCTGGCCTTCCGCGCGCAGTTCCTCGTTGCCGGTGGCGTCGCCGGCGGTCTCCTTGGCCTTACCGCCGAGCTCTTCGGCCTTGTTGCTGATCTTGTCGCCCAACGACATCGGGTCCTCCTCCGTCCGTGGCGCCCGGATCGTGCGCCGTACAGAGGAAGGACAACCAGGGATCCGATTCGTCATGCACACGGACGGGTGATCGCTCTCACCCCATGCGCCAGGGCATGTGCTGAAGCGTCCAGGTGTTGCCGTCCGGGTCGCTGAAGGCCGCGTAGAAGACGCCGCCCATGTCCTCGACCGGCCCGACCTCGGTACCCCTGGCGATGAGCGCGGCGCGGGCTTCCTCGATGTCGGCGACCACCAGATGGAGCCCGCGCAGGGTCCCGACCGGCATGTCGAGCGACGCGATCCCGGTGGCCAAGGTGATCGAGCAGGCCGAACCGGGCGGGGTGAGCTGGACGATCCGGACCCCGTCGGCGGGCCGCACGTCGACGTCGAGCCGGAAACCGAGCCGCTCGGTGTAGAACTCCTTCGCCCGGTCGATGTCGCTGACCGGCACCGGGACGAGTTCGAGCAGGAACGTCCCCGGCGGGACCGGGGGCGCGGGCTGGGGGTCGGTCACGGACGTTCCTTTCGCCGGAGGGCTCTCGCTAAGGCAAGGAAGCTACAGCGGCGGCGAACGCTTCGGGAGCCTCCTTCAGCCGGACCAGCCGCTCAACCGCGTCAAAAGCCGTTCCAGGACTTCGGGATCGGCTCCGACGGGATCACCGGAGACCGGTTCGTCCACCAGGGTCCGGCGGTCGCCCCGCCGCGGCAGCCGTACCTGTCCGGCGGACAGGCCACCGGGCAGTGGCAGCTCGCACCAGGTGGTCACGCCGCCGGTCTCGCGCGGGACCACCCCGGTCCGCTCGCCCGGCGCGGGCGTCGGCGCGGGAAGAGCGTCGAAGTCGTGGTCGACCTCGATGACCAGAACGTCCGATTGCAGCCGCAGTCTCAGCGTCAGGAACGGCGGCTCCTTCGGATCGGCCACGTCGACGAGCGCGCCCACCAGTCTGGCGGCGGCGGTCTTCGCCTGATCGAGCAACGGCCTCAAGGACCAATCCGACAAGATGAGACGGACGAAGAGCTCGGAGCACAACACCGCGTTCGCTTGTGCCACCAGCCGAAGGTCGTCCATCTGGGAAGTGCGCGCGCTCAAACCAAGGCCTTCCTCGTCGACGTGCGAGCGTGCATCATGCCACTCCATCCGGTGACGGGCTCACACCGCCTCGAACAGGCGATCAAAAGACTTTTGGTCCGGTGAAGCAGTGCATCTTTGGTCCTGTTCACGGGGCCATAGGGCGCGCAGAGTGGTCTTCGTGAGTATCGCCTTCCTGATCACCACTCTGATCGTGGTCGCCACGCCCGGCACCGGCGTGGTCTACACCCTTTCCGCCGGGCTGTCCCGAGGGAGGCGCGCGAGCGTCATCGCCGCGACCGCCTGCACCCTCGGGATCGTCCCCCACATGGTCGCCGCGGTCACCGGCCTCGCGGCACTGCTGCACGCGAGCGCGGTGGCGTTCGAAATCCTCAAATACCTCGGCGTGGCCTATCTGCTCTACATGGCGTGGGCGACGCTGAAGGACCGGGAAGCGCTGGTCGTCGAGGGCGACCCCGAACCCACGTCGGCCTTGCGGACCATCACCTCCGGGGTGCTGATCAACGTCCTGAACCCGAAGCTGACGCTGTTCTTCTTCGCGTTCCTGCCCCAGTTCGTCCCGGCGGGCGAGCCCGGTTCCGTCCCTCGGATGCTGCTGCTGAGCGGGGTGTTCATGCTGGCGACGTTCGTGGTGTTCAGCGTGTACGGCATCCTCGCCGCCGGCGTGCGCCACCACGTCCTTTCCCGGCCGCGCGTGCTCGCCTGGGCGCGGCGGGTCTTCGCCGGTTCCTTCGCCGTGCTCGGCGCCAAACTCGCGTTCACCACCCAGTAGACAGGTCTCCCATGCGACTCCAGCACCACCCTGACGTCCGCGCCGAGCACCCCACCCTCGCCGTCGGCACGCTCCAGGCCGGCGATATCACCCCCGAAATGCCTGTCGACCTCGAGAAGTTCGTCGCGCGGGCGACGCGACGGCTCGCCGACGGCCCGGAATCGGAATTCCCCGAGATCCAGGCGTGGCGCCGGGCGTTCGCCAAGATGGGCCTGAAGCCGACGCAGTACCGCTGCGCCTCGGAATCGCTGCTGCGCCGGCTGCGGAAAGAAGGCACGCTCCCCCGGATCCACCCGGTGATCGACCTCTGCAACGCGGTTTCGGTCGCCTACGCCATCCCCGTCGCGGTGCTCGACGTCGCGAAGATCAGCGGCTCGCTCGAAGTCCGCCACGCGCGAGGCGACGAGAAGTACGTGACCTTCGCGGGCACTGTCGAGCATCCGACCCCGGGCGAGGTGATCTTCGCCGACGAAGACGGCCAAGCCCACGCGCGGCGGTGGACGAACCGGCAGAGCGGGCATTCGGCGGTCTCCGCCACGACGTCCGAGGTGCTGATCGTTTCCGAAGGGCTGCACGCGACGGCGGCCGAGGACGTCCGGCTGCTGATCGAGACCATCGCGGACGAACTCAGGAGGCCTTGAGCGCCTTCTCCAGCCCGGCACGCGTCATCTTCGAACGCCCCTTGATGTCCCGCTCCCGCGCGAGCTTCTCCAGATCCGCCTTCGACAACGAGGACAGGTCGTTCTTCTTTGAGGGCTTCTTCTTTGGCGGCTTCTTCGCCCCGGACTTCTTGGCCTTCCCGCTCTCCACGCTCTTCGAGAGCGCCTCGAACAGGTCGACGACCTTCGTCGGCTCACCGGGTTCGGTGGCGGGCGTGATGGTCTCGCCCTTCTTCTTGGCTTTGATCAGTTTCCGGACGCGATCGGTGTAGGTGTCGCGGTACTCCTCGGGCCGCCAGTCGTCGCTCATCGCGTCGATCAGGTCGACGGCCATGTCGAGTTCCTTGCCACGTGCCTTGGCCTTGCCCGGCAGATCCGGCAGCTGCTCGGCGGGATCCCGCAGGTCGGCGGCGAAATGCAGGGTGTTGAGCACCATGACGCCGTCGCCCGCGCGGACCAGCGCCAGGTACTCGCGGCCGCGCATGACGAACTTCGCGATCCCGGCCTTGCCCGACGAACGCATCGCTTCGAGCAGCAGCGCGTACGGACGCTCGAACTCGTCTTTCGCGGGCGCGAGCCAGTACGTCTTGTCGAAGAACATCGGGTCGATGGCGTCCAGCTCGACGAAGCTCTCGATGTCGAGCGACTTCGACCGGCCAGGAGCGATCTCGTCGAGCTCGCCGGGTTCGACGACCACGTACTCGCCGCTGTCGAGCTCGTAACCCTTGACGATGTCGTCGAAGTCGACTTCCTCGCCGGTGCGCTCGTTCACCCGCCGGTACCGGACGCGGTCCTCGGTGCCGCGCTGGAACTGGCGGAAGTGCACCGTGTGGTCCTCGACCGCGCTGTACAACCGGACCGGCACCATCACCAGGCCGAGTGAAAGCGAACCGCTCCAGACCGGGCGCATGGGCGCACTCCTCTCCTCATGCGCCTGATACCCGGAACAGCGGCGGATCACACCTGGTCAGAGGCTGAACGCGAGGGACTGCAGGAGCACGACCGCGAGGAACACGAGGGTGAAGGCGAGATCGAACGCCACCCCACCGGCCCGCACCGGACGGACCACGCGCCGGACCGGCGCCAGCACGGGCTCGGTCAGCCGGTGGGTGATCCCGCGCGCCCGGAACGACCAGGCAGGCAGCCGGGTGGCGAGGTTGACGGCCCAGTCCAGCACCATCCGGACGACGAGCACGATCAGGAACAAGGTGAGCAGGACTCCCACCAGACTGCCAAGAGCACTCATGACGGCACACTCCTCTTTGTTCCAGTGTGCCGTGCGTTGCTGGGAGCAGCCTGTGACGAAAAAGGGGGCTACCAGGGCGGTTGGCCACCCCCAGTTCGAAGGCCAACCGCCGCGGAGCCCCTACACGGTTTCGGCGCGCTGCCCCGTCGCGCCGAGCCCGCCAGCTGATGCTTTCAGCTTTCCAAGGCCCTGCATCGGAATTACATCGGCTCTCCACCGCCTGGTATCCGCGCAGTTCAGGGGCGGCCGGGCGTAGAATCGGACCGGATTTGAGGCAGGCGCGGACAAGCCCGTTAGGCCGAATGCCGCACGGCGGACCCGCGCCGATCTGGCTGGAGACCGAGGCGGTGGGCTAGGGTGCCGGTCAGCCGGCGAACGGACTGGAGGTAGTGCGTGAGCACGCTCACGGTCTCGGACGACATAGTCGCATATGACCGCTGATCGTTTACCCGATTCGGCGGAATCGGCCCGAACCCCCGGCGACCCGATGCACACCGGCCAGCGATCCCAACTCAGGTTCTCCGTCCTCGGTCCACTCGAGGCCGAGGTCGACGGCGTCCCCGTCCGGCTCGGCGGACGCCGTGAACAACGACTCCTCGCGTCCCTGCTGATCAACGCGGGCAGGCTGGTCCCGGTGTCGTACCTGATCGGCACGATGTGGCCGGAAAGTCCGCCGAAGACCGCGGTCCGCCAGGTCAGCAACGCGATCGCGCGGCTGCGGAACGACCTCGGCGTGGCGCGGTCCGCCGTGGTCACCACCGGCTCCGCGTACCGCGTCGTCACCAGCAGCGCCTCTGTCGACTCTGTCCGTTTCGAAGCGGACTACAACCAGGGCGCCGAATTCCTGGCGGCCGGGCTGCTCTCCCAGGCGGCCGTCAAACTCGCGGACGGGCTAGCGCTCTGGCGTGGCCCCGCCTTCGACGGTCTCGAAGGCGACGCCATCGAGCAGACAGCGCGAAGGCTCGACGAAGAACGCATCGCCGCCTCCGAGCTGCTGATCGGCGCCAGGCTCCGGCTCGGCGAGACCGAAGCGGCCGCCCGCGAGGCCTTCGACCTCTCCGCCTGGCATCCCACCCGCGAGACCCTGCAGTGCCTGACCATGCTGGCGCTCTACCGGGCGGGCCGCGGCGCCGACGCGCTCCGGACGTTCGACCGGACCAGGACCGCGCTCGCCGAAGAACTCGGCGTCGACCCGAGTACCGAGCTGAGCGCGCTCCACCAGCAGATCCTGCGCACCGACGCCGAACTGATGGAGGACGGCGCCCTCGTCCGGTACGGCGTCGGCGGGCTCCGGGCCGGGATGGACACCGGCGGCCGACGCGAGGACGCGGACGCGCAGAAGGCGCTCTTCCCCCGCCCCGCGCAGCTTCCCGCGGACCTCCCCGCGTTCGGCGGCCGCGCCGCGGAACTGCGGACCGTGCTCGAAGTCGGCCAGGACGACTCCACGGCGGGGCCGCGGCTGATCGCGATCGACGGCATGCCCGGGGTCGGCAAGACCGCGCTGGCCGTTCACGCCGCGCACCGGCTCGCCCCGCTGTTCCCCGACGGGCAGCTCTTCGTGAACCTCGAAGGGTTCTCACCGGCGGGCGACCCGGTGGACCCGGGGGTCGCGCTCGAGGCGCTGCTGCGGTCGCTCGGCATCCAGGGTTCGGACATCCCCGCCGGGACCGACCAGCGTGCGGCGCTGTTCCGCAGCTGTCTCGCCGGCAAAAGCGTGCTCGTGGTGCTGGACAACGCCATCGGGGCGACGCAGGTGAATCCACTGCTGCCCGGTTCGGCGAGTTGCTGCGTGCTGATCACCAGCCGGACCCGGCTCGTGGACCTCGACGGCGCCGAACTGCTCTCCCTGGAACCGTTCAGCCGGGCGGACGCGGTGGACCTGCTCGGCCGTATCGTCGGGCCCTCCCGGCTGAAGCGGGAATCCCCCGACGCCGCCGACCAGGTCGCGAGCCTGTGCGGCGACCTCCCGCTCGCATTGGCCGTCACGGCGAGCCGGCTGCGGGCGCGGGCGTCCTGGACGCTCGACTTCGTCGCCAGGCAGCTGCGCGACGAACGGAACAAGTTCGGCGAGCTCACCGCGGGGGAACGGGACGTCGCGGGCGCGTTCCGAGTGTCCTATCTGAACTTGACCGAAGCCGAACGGCGGGTGTTCCGCCGGTTGAGCCATCATCCCGGTGCCGCGTTCGATCTCCCCTCGACGGCGGCCTTGGCGGAAGTGGACCTCGGCGAGGCCCGCCGCCTCGCCGAACGCCTCGTCGACGTGAACCTCCTGCGGCAGCCGTCGATGGACCGCTACGAGATGCACGACCTCCTCCGCAGCTACGGCCGTGAGCTCCTGCTCGCCGAGGAGCCCGAACACCAGCGCGAAGCGATGATGCGACGGCTGTTCGACTACTACCGCAGCACCGTCGCGGCCGCGATGGACTTCATCGACCCGGACTCAGAGGAGGAGCCGGGCGGCCTCGAGGTCCCGAAGAGCGAGTACGGGCAGTCCTTCGCCGGTTACGACCAGGCCGCGCACTGGATGGACACCCAGTGGCAGAACGTCCTGCCGGTGGCCGTCGCGATGAACAACCACCAGCGCTATTCGGATCTCGTGCTCTTCTGCTCGGCGGTCTGGCGCTACTTCGACAACCGCGGCTACTACCGCCAGGCCAGGGAGCTGGAGACCCTCGCCCTGTCCGCCGCGCGGGTGACGGGGAACGTGGTCCTCGAGTACCAGGCCCTGCACATGTACGCGCTGACCTTGTGGCGGCTCAACGAGTTCACCGAGGCGAACCGGCTGTTCAACGAGGTGTTCGAACTGGCCTCGACCACCGGTGACGTGCGGATGCAGTGCCGGGCCAGGGGTAATTCGGGCGTCACCCACTGGCTCAAGGGCGAGTCGGACGAGGCGATCGAGCATCTCGGCTGGGTCCGCGAGACCGCCCACGCCCACGGCAGCGTGCTCATCGAGGCCCGCGCCAGGCACCGGATCGGGCTGATCCTCGCCGAGAACAGTCGCTATGCGGAAGCCGCCGAGGAACTCGACCAAGCGCTGAGACTGGCCCACGAGAACGAATCACCCGATCTCGAGGCGGAATGCCTTCTCGCTCTCGGTATCAATTCGCGTGCACTCGGCGATGGCGCACTCGCGGTCACCCAGTTCAGGACCGCGATGGAAGTGCTCGAATCGACCGGTAATCGCAGCATGCTGCCCATCGCCCACAAGGAGTTGGCGGGCGCTTTCGACATTCTCGGTGAGCACCTGAATGCGGAACGTCATCGCCGGTTCGCTTTGCGCTTATACACCGATCTCGGTATCTCGGAGTCGCCTGACGTTCGCGAACTCAAGCAGCACTTGAACGATTACTCGGCGTAATTCTCCGTTTTGCTCCGGTACTCTGATGGCGTAGGTATATTCGCTTGACCGGAGTAACCGCTCACGGAGAGGATCGGCGACATGCACGATGATGAGGACGATGAGTTCTTGTACGAGCTCGAAGCGGAGTACAAGGCACAGAGCACTTGGGGCGGCTTCGAGCCGCCGCCGAACGGTGGGCCTCCTTTCCGTTCGTGACACTGAATGACCTGAAGTATTCGGAAAGTATTACTGGGGACTGGGGCGCAAGACTTCCGATGCTGGTAAGGGTTTCCTCTTGTGGAACGCTCTATTGGTCCGATGGTGACGTCGTCTGGGACGACCACCTCGGACATCGCCAGCTCAAACTGGCCGAAGGAACCGAACGCGTCCTGCGTTGGTTCAGTTCTTGGCGAGAGCCGGAATCGGTTCGTGAAGCGGATGACAATCCCGAGACAGGGGAAAAACTCGTCCGTATCGCGCGAGCGATGATCCGGTACGACGTGCTGGTGGTCAAAGGTTCTTCCCGGCAACAGCGGGAAGAAGAGATCCTCCGGGATTGGGGTCCTTGGGGAACGTCCGCGCGGGCGTTTCACTTCGGTACCCGATCCTTGCGTGAGACCGAGTTCACCACCAGCGAAACAACGGCGAAAACCCTGCTGGAGAAGGCGAAGGCCAGCCCTCCGCCTTCTCCGGTCAGGCCTTCGGGCGAATATCACTCGATAGCGCTGCCCGAACCGTCGCCGGAGCCGCTGAACGCCATCGGGCTCGGCGACGCGCTGAACAAGCGCAGAAGCACCCGCGAGTTCGGCGAAGAACCCTTGCCGCTGCGCGATTTGAGCGCACTCCTGACGGCAGCCCGGCCGACGAGGCCGGAAACCCATTCCGACATCCCCGCCACCGGGAACGTCTTCAAGACGAGCCCGTCGGGCGGGGCGAGGCATCCGACAGAGGTGTACGTCTACGCGAGGAACGTCGAGGGCCTGGATCGAGGGGTCTACCGCTACGACGGCTTCCGGCACGGGCTCACGCCGCTGGACGGCAAGATCGACGACGACGAACTGGTCACGCTCGCCGGCGATCAGGACTGGACCGGGAACGCCGGCGCGCTGCTGATCTACACCAGCGTCATCGAGCGGAACCAGTGGAAGTACTCGGTGAGCCGGACGTATCGGGTGCTGCTGATGGACGTCGGGCATCTCAGCCAGACCGTCTACCTGCTGGCGACGGCGCTCGGGCTGAACGTCACGTTCACCGCGGCGCTGCGCGACGAACTGGTCGAGGACCTCCTGGGCTGCGACCCGGCGAACGAACTGGTGCTCGGCATGTCTGTGCTCGGCACTCGGGTGTGATGGCCGTCTTGCCGAAAAGGCGCTGACGCCGAGCTCAGACCACCCCGGAGGCCAAGAACTGCGGTACGGCGATCGCATCCCCGCCGTCGACCTGGTCCGCCAGCCAAACCTCGCCCTCCACGACAGAGACCGCGCCCACGCGCACAGCCACCTCCGCCAGCCCGCGCACGAACGGCTCTCCGCCGAAGAACCCGACGACCCCTTCCACCGAAACCTCACGAAACCCGCTCCCGGCCAGCAACCGCCGGAACCCGCGCGCGATCCGGGGCGCGGCGACCTGCGAGGCTCGGGCGCGGACGATCTCCCGCGTCAGCGCCGGATAAGAGGAATCGATCACGAGCGCCTCCCAGTCGTGCCCGGACAACACGATCCGCCCACCCGGGGCCAGAACCCGCCGCGCCTCCGCGAGGGCGCGCTCCGGCTCCGCCAGTTCATGGAACACCTTGTCCGCCCGGTATCCCGCGAACCCACCGTCGACAGGCAGCGCGTAAGCGTCCCCGGTCAGGAACTCCGCCTCGGGCGAACGCCGCCGAGCTTCCTCGACCATCTCCGCCGAGAGATCGACGCCGACGGCGCGGAATCCCAGCGCCGACAACTCGGACACGGCCAGCCCGGCGCCGCAGCCGACGTCGATCACCGCGGAACCGGGGTCGAGCCGGAGCAGTTCGTAAGTCCGGGACCGCAGTTCGGCGGCGACCGGCAGGACTTCGGCGGCGTCGAGCCGCTGCATCATGGACATACCGGGAATCGTCCGACTTAATGACGACATGAAGTCAAGCACCTTGGGCGTCGGCGAGGTCGCGGAGCGCTTCGGCCTGGCGACGCACGTCCTGCGCCATTGGGAATCCGTCGGCCTCCTCGAACCGGCGCGGTCGGGCGACCGGAGGCGGTACGACGACGCCGACCTCTACCGGATCGCGGTCATCCTGCGGGCGAAGGAAGCCGGCCTCAGCCTCGACGGAATCCGTGAGATGTTCCAGAAGCCCGGCGCGCGGGAAACGGTTCTCTGGCGGCACAAGGAAGAACTCACGCGACGCATCGCGGCCGCGCAGGCCTCGCTCGCGATCATCGACTGCGCTCTCGGGTGCGAACACGACGACTTCACCCAGTGCGCGCATTTCCGCGAGGCGGTGGGGGGGGGGGGGGGGGGGGGGGCGGCGGCCCCCCCCCCCCCCCCCCCCCCCCCCCCCCCCCCCCCCCCCCCGACCAGGTGATCCGCAGCGGCCCTGGTCCCGTCCACGGTGAACCAGCCCCGCTCGAACAGCTGCCAGCGCCGCAGATCCGCCCGTGATTCCTCGCCGTCCCGGCCGGTGGCACGGTCGAGACGCTCGGCCTCGCTCCCACCGTCCAACCAGGTCAGCAGGGACAACGACGGCCGGATCCGCGCGCGACCGCTGGAAACGCCTTCCAGCACCAGGACCTCGGGGACCGGGATCTCGACTTCTTCGCCGGGCGACGCGACGCCGCCGGACCAGGCCATCCGCCGGTAGCGGCCGGATCTGCCCGCCCGCAGCGATTCCAGGACACCGGTTTCCAGCCGGGGCCACCACGAAACGGGTTCGTCCCAGGTGGCGAATTCGTCGGTGCTGACCAGCGCCACCCGGACGTCGCGCGCGGCGAGTCCGGCCACGATCCGCCCGGCCAATGTGGATTTCCCGGAGCCCGAAGGCCCGTCGACGGCGAGTACGCGGACGGTCCCCAGTCTCGGCGGGGCCGCCAGGAGCGCGTCGATCAGCGTGCGCGTGCGGGGCTCACTTCGGGGAGCCCTTTGACGTTGTCGGGCGTGGCCGTCCTCGCTTCGAGCGCGGCGACACGTTCTTCCAGGTCACGCTGGGCGTCGGCGAGTTCGCACCGGAGCAGCGCGATCTCCTCGACGGACGTGCGGACCTCTTCTTCGAGATGCCCGACCTCGGTCGACAGATGCAGCGCGACCAAGGCCAGCACGACACCGGCCAAGAGGAATACGAAGTTCGACGGCGTCTGCACGCCGGTTACCCGGGCCAAGAAGTCGGCGGCCTGCGGAACGAGTGCGAGCACGACCACGCCGATGGCGAGGACGAGCCAAACACCCGCGTACTTTTCCCGCAGTTTCCGCCGTCGCATCATCTCGAGGACGACGAACAGCACCAGACAGGCGACGACGATGCTGAGAATGCGCCAGCCAGCCATGATCAGCTCCTTTTACGCCGAATCCGACGAGTCGACGGCGGGGCGGCGGCGCACCAGCGCCAGCAGCAGGGCGAGTCCGGCGCGGCCGAGGTAGACGGCCGATTTCACCGGTGAATGGCTCGGTGTACCACCGGCCCGTTCCCGCATGATCACCGGGATTTCCTTGATCTTCAGTTCGGCACGGATCGCCATCACCAGGGATTCGATCGTGTCGCCGAGGTATTCGGCCGGGTAGTACGCGGCGAACATTTTGATCGCGCGCGGGCCCATCGCCTTGAACCCGGAGGTCACGTCGGTGAGCTTGGTCTTCCCGAGCCGGGAGAAAACGAGAGAGAGCGCGACCATCGCGTATTTCCGCGGGCCGCTCGCCTTGTACGAACCCTTGCCCGCGAACCGCGAGCCGATCGCGATGTCGGCGTCGTCGAGCGCGTCCAGCAGGGCGGCGACCTCTTCGGGGTCGTGCTGTCCGTCGGCGTCCACCTGGACGACGACGTCGTAGCCGCGGGCGGCCGCGTACCGGAAGCCGGTGCGCATCGCCCCGCCGACGCCGAGGTTGACCGACAGGCGGGCCACCTCCGCGCCCGCCGCACGGGCGAGCTTGGCCGTGTCGTCGGACGAACCGTCGTCGACGACCAGCACGTCCATGTCCGGCAAGGACTGCTTGACCTGGGAAATGACCTCGCCGACGCTGGCCTGCTCGTTGAGGGCAGGCATCACGATGAGTACGCGGCGGGTGGTCACGGACGTACTGGACACTGGATCACTCTATCTTCTTACTGGCCGTGAGCGGTGTCGGACCCGGTGGTGGCGCCGGCGGCGACCACACCTTGCTGACCTTCGATTTCGTAGACCGACGCGTCGAGGTTGTGGAAGACGCGTTTGAAACCAGGAGTGATGTCGAGGCGCTGGAGGCCCACCGCGGACTGCGCGTTGGGGGCCACCTTGCCCTTGCCGACGAGCACGTAGCGCACCTTGAGGTCGGTGAGCGCCTCACGCACGCGCGGATCGCGGTTGATGTCGTTCAGGAACACGCTGAGCCAGCCGGCCTTGGTGGTGAACTCGGCGCCGTAGTTGGTCCACTCGACCGGCTGGGCCCCCGAGAGGGCGTACATCCACACCGAGCCGTCGGCCTTGTCGTTCATGACGCGCTCGCCCGGCACGACGTGCTTCCCGAGCCAGTCGTAGGCCTCTTCCTCGCCCTTGCTGACCGAAGGGCCGTCCGAGCCGTAGTTCAGCGCGAGACGGGCGGAGTTGCGGCCGATGTAGCCGCCGCGGCTCAGCACCGACACCACCAGCCCGATCACCAGCGCGCCCGCGATGGTCGCGGTGAACGGGTTCAGGTTCGGCTTGCGCTCGCCGATCTTCTCGGCGAACTTGCCCGACGCGGTGTGCACGAACTCGCCGAACGCGACGGCGCCCGCCAGCGGCACGAGCGCGCCGAGCCGCCAGTGGTCGTTGTAGAACACCCCGGTCAGGGTGTGGATGAGCGGGGTCTCCAGCGAGATCGTCGCGGCGAACAGGCCGCCGAGGACGACGTACGCGCCGACCATCCAGAGCATCCGCCGGTGCCGGACCAGGAAGAACACCCCGATGATCGCCGGGATGCCGATCCACCACTGCGGGAACGCCGCCATCGGCGAGAACGTGATGGTCTGCCCGAGGGCGCCGGACACGCTGGCCTCGGACGCCCAGAACGCGCTCGTCACGCCGCCCGCGTTGTAGAGCGCGGGCAGGACCGTCGGCAGGCCGAGGACGACCGCCAGCCCGATCGTGGCCACCAGCGAGGCCGCGCTGCGGCGCCAGCTGATCTTCTCGAAGCGGAACAGCACCGCGAGCAGGATCAGCAGGAAATAGACCATGATCACGAAGATCAGGCTGGTGTGCAGGCCGGCCAGCCCGGCGACGCCGACACCGATCGCGACCGGTCCGGCGATGCCGTTCGGCTTGAGCAGCAGGCGGGCGAGCGCGAGCATCGCGGGCACGAGCGCCACCCCGGCGACGTACGGCCACAGCGGGCCGCGCCACAGCGAGTCGTACGGGAACGCGGTGAACCAGGTGGACACGGCCGCGGCGGCGGCGGTCGCGAGGACCGGCATGCGCCAGGCGCGGCACATCGCCGCGACGCCGACCGGGACGGTCAGCACGACCATGAGCGCCGCCAGGTTCAGCGTCGGCATCATCGTCAGGCCGCCCTTGCCGAAGACCAGGGCGAGCAGCGCGTGATAGGTGTCCGGGTAGAAGTAGTCGGTCTGGTTCGGCAGGTTCGCGATGGTGCCGACCGTCGACGCGCGCGCGTCGCCGTGCTCGGCGATCCAGCGCACCAGGTTGCCGTGGAACGGGGCGTCCCAGCCCTGCTGGACGTTCTCCAGGGAGTGCGAGCCGCGCAGGAAGGTCACCGTGCCGACGCCGAGGCCGACCACGACACCGGCGCCGATCAGCAGATGGTCGCGAAGGGAGCGCTTCGTCTCGTCGTCGTCTTCGTCCTCGGCCCAGTCGGCGTGACGCTTCGCGGTGAAGCGGAGCACGAGGAACGAGAGGGCGAAGCCGAGCACGGACAGCAGCAGGACCCACAGGCCGACGTTCAGCATGGTCCAGCGGATGCCGAACCGGCCGAGGATCGGGATGCCGATGGCGACGAGGCCGAAGGTCAGCAGCGGGGCCGCGGCGGCGAGAGTCCAGCCGCGCAGCCTGATCGCGGCGCCGAAGACGAGCCCCGGCAGCCAGAACGCCAGCAAGACCAAAAGAACGTTCATCGAATTCGCTGTCCAACCCTATTCGGCGTTAATAACGCCACCCCGTTCGCGGCGCGCGATGGCGCGGCCACACTATCGAGACGTTTCGGACGGCTTCGCGTTGCCCGTCTCCGGCGTGCCTCTCACCACGAAAGCCATCACTACCATGAGTCCGACCGTCGGCCCCGCGGCGAGTCCGACGACGGCGCGCACGACGGTGTCACCGGGGAAGAACAGCAGGACCAGCGCGGTCGCGGCGACGACGGCGGCCCAGGTGATCAGCACCTTCGTGGCCTTAGCCTGCGCGACGAGGACGGCGGCGAGCAGCTGCATCGCCGCCAGCAGCACCGAAGACCAGACCAGTCCGGCCATCCACCAGGCCTCGGGGTTGTTCTTGGCGTCGTAGACCAGCCGGACGACCCACGGGCCGATCAGATAGCCGATCAGCGCGCCGAGGGCCGCGAGCGCCAGCGCGGCCACCGAACCGAGCGCGAGCAGCCTGCGCAGCCGGTGCTTGCCCTCCTCGGTGCTGGACAGGCGCACGACGGTCGGGACCGCGAGGGCCTGGACCGGCGCCATCAGCGTGAGCGGCGTCCTGGCGACGAACAGGGCGACGAAGAGCACGCCGAGTTTGGCCTTGTCGCCGCCGGGCGCGAGCAGGTTGACCAGCGCCGGGTAGCCGGTGATGACGCTCGCGGTGAGCCCCGCGCCCGCGAGGAGCATCAGCATGTTCTTGACGATCGGCTTCGCGGGCTCGTCGGCGTCCAGCTTGGGGTCGACCAGGCGGGCGGCGCCGCGGGCGAAGAGCAGCCACGCGAACGAGCCGGTCGCGGCGGCGACGGCGAACCAGTACACCTGGGTGAGCCCGGCGACCACCAGGGCGGCGACCACCAGGATCCGTACGGCGGCCTCGACCAGGATCAGCCACGAGTAGGACCGGACGTGGTCCTGGCCGATGAGCAGACCGCGCGCGGCGAACTGGAAGGCGAACGAGACAGCGCCGGCCAGCACGATCACGGCGAGCGCGAACTGGCCACCGTAGACCTTGTCCGTGATCGGCGGGATCAGCGTGAACAGCGCGACGATCACCACGGCGACCGCGCTGGTGACGAAGGCGATCACGGCCGGTCGCCCGGCCTTGCGGCCGTCGAGCGCGGCGTGCGCGGACTGGCGCGAGATCTCCTGCTCAAGCGGGGACAAGGCGGCGCCCAGCCCCATCAACATGCCCCAGAACGACAGAAGGACAGCGTTGTCAGCCGTCGACAGCGTCCGTCCCCAGACGACAGTGAGGGCATAGCCGAGCGCGATCGCGATCAGCAGGTAGACGCCGATCCGGCCGGCGGATTTCCCGGTGTCCTTTGTCAGGTTTTCACTGCTCACCGCGTTGCTCATTTACCCTGCTGTTTTCGGCCGAGCCGGGCCCGCAACGCCATGAAGAGGCCGCGGAGCGCGCCTGCCCCGAACCCGGCGGCGAACACCGGCGTGAGCTGGGCGACGGCCTTGGCCTCGGCCTTGGTCGCGCCGAACTTCGTCACCGCGAACCCGGCGGCCGTCGAACCGACGGCGGCGAGCGTGGCAGCGGTCTTCGGGCGCTTCGCGGCGACGCCGAGCCCGAGTACGCCGACGGCCATCGCGGCGAACAGGCCGTTGCGCGCGGGGCCGGGCGACGCGAGATACGAATCGACGAACGTGGTGCCGCGGAAATACGACTGCCCGACGAACTTCTTGAAGGAATCGCGGCCGTGGTAGGTCGCGGAGAAGTCCGGGGCGAGGAAGATACGGTGCCGTTCGGCGATCCAGCGCAGAACACCCGTGTCGTCGCTGGCGAAACGGACGTCTTCGAAGAGCGACTCGAACGCGTTGGACGAATCCTCGAGAACGTCCTTCGGCGCGGAAAAGAATCCGGTGCCTTTCGGGAACACATCGAACTCTTCGATACCGAACGACATCAACCGCGGGTTCGCGCAATAACGGCGCCACGGGATCTTCACCAGCCCCGCCATGAATCCCGCATACGGATTGTGTTCGGACGCGACGTTGATGTGACCGTTCCACACCGTGCGCTCGGGATGGTCGACGAGCTGATCGCGCAGGAAGGTGAGCGAGCCGGAGTCCACGATCACGCGGCTGTCGAGCAGCAGGATCTGCCGCCCGGACGCCTTCGCGATCCCCGCCCGGCGAGCCTCGAACCGGCCGCTGTTCGGCTGGGTGAGGACCGTGATGCCGTAGAGCTCCTGCAGCTTGGCGAGCTTGTCGCCGGTGCCGTCGGTGCTGCCGTCGTCGACCACGACGACCTCGACCGGCCAGTTCGCCGCCTGCGCCGACGCGATCAGCGCGCCCACACTGCGGTCGATCCAGTTCTGCTCGTTGTAGACCGGGATCACGACGGACAGGGCCGGGAGGAGCGAATTCGCACTCACCCCGGCGAGGCTACCTTGCGCGGCCCACCAGTATCCTTCGGGCACCGCAGACCCCGACAGAATGGCTCTTCCGGTGATTTCCTTCATTCTCGGCACCACGGCGGAACTGATCAAAATCGCGCCGGTCTACCACGGCATCCTCGAACGCGGGGTCCGGCCGAAGATCTGGTTCACCGCCCAGCACGTCGACGAGGTCTCGGACGTTCTCGCCGACCTGAACCTCCCGGAGCCCGACGTCTGGCTCGTGCCGAAGGAGAAGGCGCACAACCTGGAGTCGCCCGCGCAGGTGCCGGGCTGGGCCGCGCAGGTGCTGCGGACCGCGTGGAGCCGCCGCGCCGAGCTGAAGGCCGCGCTGGTCGAGGACGGGCGTCCGCCGCTGGTGCTGGTGCACGGCGACACCTTCACCACGCCGTACGGCTCGCTCATCGGGAAGCGGATCCTCAAGTCGCGGGTCGGGCACGTCGAGGCGGGGGCGCGGTCGGGCAGCATCATGTCGCCGCTGCCGGAGGAGCTGAACCGGAAGATCGCCGCGAAGATCGTCGACATGCACTTCGCGCCGAGCGCGCGTGAGGTGAACAACCTCCGCAACGCGCGCGGCGTCGTCGTCGACACCGAGGCGAACACCGCGATCGACGCGATGCGGCTGGCCATCAACGGGCCGCTCGACATCGAGGGGCTGCCGGAGAAGTTCGGCCTCGCCACCCTGCACCGCTTCGAGCTGGTCTCGCGCGCGGACAAGTACCGCGAGGCGCTGGAGATCCTGCGCGAGCAGAGCAAGCAGATGCCGATCCTCTACATGGCGGGCGCGCCCGAGCGCGAGAAGATCCGCGCGCTGGGCCTGGCGAACCTCTTCGACGAGAAGAACTTCATCATCCAGCCGAAGATGCGGTACCTGAAGTTCCTGCCGCTGGTCGCGCGCGCCGAGTACGTCGTCACCGACTCCGGCGGCCTCTCGGCCGAGTGCTACTACCTCGGCCTGCCGTGCGCCGTGCACCGCGAGCGCACCGAGACGCCGCAGCACCTCGGCGAGACCGTCGTGCTGACCGAGATGCGCGGGGACAAGCTGCAGAACTTCCTCGACACCTACGAGAACCGCCGCGGTGAGTCGTGGGTCGAGAAGTTCCACCCGTCGGAGATCATCGTCGACACGCTGGCGCGCCTCGGCTACTGCTGACCCGGAAGTACGTGAAGGCCCCCTTCATTGCGCCTAGCGCAATGAAGGGGGCCTTCACGTACTTGGGAAAGCTAGAGCGTCCGCCGGCCGGAGAGGGCGCGGCCCAGCGTCAGCTCGTCCGCGAACTCCAGGTCACCGCCCATCGGCAGTCCCGACGCCAGCCGCGTCACCGTCAGACCGGGGAAGTCGCGAAGCATCCGCACGAGGTACGTCGCGGTCGCCTCGCCTTCGGTGTTCGGGTCGGTCGCGATGATGATCTCGCTGATCTCCGCGCCGCCGATCCGCGCGAGCAGCTCACGCATGCGCAGCTGCTCCGGCCCGATGCCGGACAACGGGTCCAGCGCGCCGCCGAGCACGTGGTAGCGGCCCTTGAACTCGCGCGTCCGCTCGACGGCGAGCACGTCCTTCGGCTCCTCGACCACGCAGATGACCGTGAGATCGCGGCGGGTGTCGCGGCAGATCCGGCAGGACTCCTGCTCCGAGACGTTGCCGCAGACCTCGCAGAACTGCACGCCTTCCTTGACCTTGCCGAGCACTTCCTGCAAACGCGCGATATCCGCGGGATCGGCCGCCAGCAGGTGGAAGGCGATCCGCTGCGCGCTCTTGGGACCGACGCCGGGCAGCCGCCCGAGTTCGTCGATCAGATCCTGGACGACACCCTCGTACAAGCTAGCCGCCGAGCCCGGGGAAACCGCCGAGGTCCGGCATCCCGCCACCGAGGCCGCCCGCGAGCGGGCCGAGCTTCTGTTCGGTGAGCTTCTGCGCGTTGGCCGAAGCGTCCCGCACTGCCGCGACGACCAGGTCGGACAGGGTCTCGACGTCGTCGGGGTCGACCACCTTGGGGTCGATGGACAACGACTTGAGCTGACTGTCACCGGACACGGTCGCGGTGACGAGGCCGCCGCCGGAAGTGCCGGTCACCTCCGTGTTGGCCAGCTCTTCCTGTGCCTCGACCAGCTTCTGCTGCATCTGCTGGGCCTGCTGCATGATCTGCGACAGGTCGAAGCCGCCACCGGGTTGCACCATGATCCGATCGGTCCTCTCCTGGAAAATCCTGTGCCGCCTACCAGCCTAGCCGTCACGCGTATGGCACCGTTGGCGCCGTGCGACGACGGCTGACACTGGTGATGGCGATCGGATCGACGCTGTTCGCGGCGTGCGGCGCGGAGACCGCCGCGCCGCCGCCCGGAAATCCCTCCGCTCCGGGGACCACCACGGTCCTCACCACTCTTCCGCAACCGAGCCCCCCGCCGAGCACGCCGCCGTCTTCGAGCGTGCCACCGCCGCCTCCGGCCACGCAGCCGCCGAAGACGGGCAGGGTCGTCGTGCTGGATCCCGGGCACAACGGCGGCAACTCCGGCAGGCCCGGCGAGATCAACAAGCAGGTCCCGGCCGGGCGCGGAAAGACGAAACCGTGCAACACCACCGGAACCGCGACGAATTCCGGCTATTCCGAGCACGCGTTCACCTGGGACGTCTCGCAGCGGGTCGCGCAGGCGTTGGCCGCCAAGGGAATCCGGGTCGTCCTCACCCGGCAGAACGACACCGGCGTCGGGCCCTGCGTCGACGAGCGAGCCGCGATCGGGAACGACGCGCAGGCGGACGCTGTCGTGTCGATCCACGCCGACGGCTCGAATTCCGCCGGGGCGCACGGATTCCACGTCGCCTACTCGGCACCGCCCCTGAACGCCCAGCAGGGCGCGCCTTCGATGAAACTCGCGACGGCGTTGCGGGACGGCATCCGCGCGGGCGGCTTCCCGACGTCGACCTACCTCGGCTCGAACGGGCTCGCGCCGCGCGCCGACCTAGGCGGGCTCAACCTTTCGACCCGGCCCGCCGCGCTCGTCGAATGCGGGAACATGCGCAACGCCGACGAGGCCGCGGCGATGTCGAGCGAAGAAGGACGTCAGCAGTACGCCGCCGTCATCGCGAAGGCCATCGAGGACTACCTCGCGGGCTGACCAGGGCCCGCTTCCCCTTCCGCGTTCAGAGGACTACTTGCGTTCCTCCAGCGGACGGGCGTTGAGGTGGTCGGCGAGGAGCTTCCGGGCGATCTCCTCCGGGTCCTTGTCCGGCGGGAGCGGCGGAGGCGGCGGAGCGGGGCTCGCGTCCTCGTTGTAGAGATCTTCGTCTTCCTCGACCGGCTCGGGCGGGAGCGGGATGTCCGGCTCGGCTGTCGTCACCTTCGGCCGCTGGGGTTCCGGCTCCGGCTTCGGCGCGGGAGGCGCCGAAACAGCGGCACCGGACGCCTCGGCGGATCGGCGGGTGAAGGACCGCTCGGACGAGGTCTGGGCAGGCGCGACCTTGGGCGCGGCGGTCTGCCGGACCGGCGCGGCGCCGTGCACGCACCGCACCTGCCAGTCGCCGTCGAAGACCGCCTTGAACGCGGCCGCGATGCGTTCCGTGTGCTGCGGCTCGGAAAGCCTGCGTGCCACAGGTTCCGCGCTGTGCGTGAGCGTGACGGCGGTGCCCTCGACACTCACCACACTCGCCTGCGTGAGCATCGCACCGGTGACAGCGCCGCCCGGGACCTTGCGGATCGCGGCCTGCACCTGCGGCCACCGGCCACGGATCCCGTCCACGTCCGTCTCGCCGCTCGAAGCAGCCGCCGGAGCGGGCGCGGCCGGAGGCGGGGTGGGCGCGGAAGGACGTTCGGCGGCGGGCTCGGGCCGCGCGACAGGCTGGGCGGCAGGCTGGGCGGCAGGCTGAGGGGCGGCTTGCGGGGCCGGCGCGGCCTGCTGAGCGGGGGCGGCGGCGCGTTGCGACGGCCGCTGGAACTCGCGGACGGACTCGCCACCCGAGGGAGCGACGGGGGGCGGCGCCGGAGCGGCCTGCGCGACCGGACCTGCTTGAACAGCCGGAGCGACAGGAGCGGCCTGGACGGCTGGGGCCGCGCCACCGGCGACGGGCGCCGGGGCCGAAGCGGCACGGCGCTCAAGGCGCTCGAGACGGGCGAGCAGCGCGTCGGTGCCCTCGGCGATCGACGGCAGCAGCATCCGCGCCGTCAACAGCTCCAGAACCAGCCGGGGCGAGGTCGCGCCCCGCATCTCCAGGAGTCCATTGTGGACGATGTCGGCGTAGCGCGAGAGCGTGGCGGGCTCCAGCTTTCCCGCCTGCTCCTTCATCTTCTTGAGCTCGTCGTCCGGCGCGGCGACCAGCCCGCGCTCACCCGCGTCCGGCACCGAACGCAGCATCACCAGGTCGCGCAGGCGGTCGAGCAGGTCGGTGGCGAAGCGGCGCGGGTCGTGCCCGGCCTCGGCGAGACTCTCGACGGTGGTGAACACCGCTGTCGCGTCGTCCGCGGCCAGCGCGTCGACCATGCCGTCGATGAGCGCGACGTCGGTGACACCCAGCAGGGACACCGCCCGCGGGTAGTCGACGCCGTCCGGCCCGGCTCCCGCCAGCAGCTGGTCCAGCACCGATTGCGTATCCCGCGCCGATCCCCCGCCCGCACGGATGACCAGCGGATACACGGCGGGCTCGACCTTCGCGCCTTCGGCCGCGACGTTGCGTTCGAGCAGCTCGCGCATGGAACTCGGCGGGATCAGCCGGAAGGGGTAGTGGTGCGTCCGCGACCGGATGGTGGGCAGCACCTTGTCCGGCTCGGTGGTCGCGAAGATGAAGATCAGGTGCTCGGGCGGCTCTTCCACGATCTTCAGCAGGGCGTTGAAGCCCTGCGTGGTGACCATGTGCGCCTCGTCGATGATGAAGACGCGGTAGCGCGAGTCCGCCGGGGCGTAGAAGGCCCTGTCCCGCAGCTCGCGGGCGTCGTCGACACCACCGTGGCTGGCGGCGTCGAGTTCGGTGACGTCGACGCTGCCGGGGCCTTCGGGCGCGAGGTTGCGGCACGAGTTGCACTCGCCGCACGGATCCGGCGTCGGGCCCTTCGCGCAGTTCAGCGAACGCGCCATGATGCGCGCGCTCGACGTCTTTCCGCAGCCGCGCGGGCCGGAGAAGAGGTAGGCGTGGTTGATGCGCCCGGCCGCCAGCGCGATACGCAGCGGATCGGTCACATGCTCCTGCCCGACGACCTCGGCGAAGGTAGCCGGACGGTACTTTCGGTACAGCGCTAATGCCACGGCCGCGAGACTACCGGGAAGGTCCGACGGTGAGACCAGCACCGACCCCAGGCACGTATCCGGTCCGCTTCGGCACCGCCGAGCTGCTCCGCGACGCGGACCGCCCCAACGCCTGGATGATCTCTGTCGACGGCGTCGCCCAATCGCACGTCAACCTCGACGATCCCACGGATCTCGAGTTCGACTACATCCGCCGGATCGCCGACGTCGTCGACTGCCTCGGCGAAGGCCCGCTCGACGTGCTGCACGTCGGCGGAGCGGCCTGCACGCTTCCCCGCTACATCGCCGCCGTACGGCAGCGCTCGCGGCAGCTGGTGTTCGACGCCGACAGCGAACTCGTCGCGGTCGTCCGCGAGCAGTTGGGCCTGAAGGGGCTGAAGGTCCGCGTCGGCGACGGCCGCGAAGGCGTCTCGGCCAGGTACGACGCTTCGGCCGACCTCGTCATCGTGGACGCCTTCGAACGCGGCGTCCTGGCAGGCGGGCTCGCGACCGTGGAGTTCACCGGCGAGATCGCGCGCGTCCTCCGCCCGGCCGGTACCTATGTCGCCAACGTCTCGGACGGCCCGAACCTGCCGTTCCTTCGCCGGTTCCTGGCGACACTGGCGATTTCGTTCCCCCACCTGGCGATCTTGGCCGAGCCGGGCGTCCTCCGGGGCCGCCGCTTCGGCAACATCGTGGTCGCCGCCTCCCGCACGGAACTCCCCGTGACCGACCTGACCCGCCGAGCCGCTTCCTCGGCCTACCCGGCCCGCTGCGTCGCCGGAGAAGACCTCCGTGACCTGCAAGGCAAGGCGAAACCCATCACGGATGCGGAGGCCCTGCCGTCGCCGATCCCACCAAAAGACGTCTTCGGAATCTTTTAAACCCGCACCTGGTCACCCCAGCCGACCAACCGTGGGGGTCCGGGGGGCGAAGCCCTGCCGGGTGGGTGTGGGGTCGCACCCCATAAATGAAGGCGGATCCCGCGCACCCGTCAGAGCTTGCTTATCCTTGCTGCCTTCCGGCCCTGGGGAGGTTCACAAGATGGACGCCGCGCGGGATCCAGGGACCAGTGTAGTCACTCCCGTCCAGGCATGGAGGACAGTGGGGGGTATGAGTACTCCGACCTGGGAAGATGTCCTCAAGGCCGCCGAAGCCGTCCACCCGTTCGTGCGACGCACGCCGGTGCTGCGCGCTGAGGTCGACGGGCGGCCGTTGGTCCTCAAGCTGGAGCATCTGCAGCGGAGCGGGTCGTTCAAGCTGCGGGGCGCGGTGAACGCGCTGGTGAGCGGGCCGTTGCCGGAGCGGGTGCTGACGGCGTCCGGCGGCAACCACGGGCTGGGCGTGGCGACGGCGGCTTCGCTGCTCAACCTGCCTGCGACGGTGTACGTGCCGGAGTCGGCTCCGCAGGCGAAGACGGACCGAATCGAGGCCGCGGGCGCGAAGCTCGTCCGTCACGGCGCGACGTACGCCGAGGCGGCCGCGAAGGCTGTCGAAGCCGTCTCTGAGCCGGGTACGCGGTACCTGCACGCGTACGACGATCCCGCCGTCGTCGCCGGTCAGGGCACCGTGGCGGCCGAAGTGGTCCAGGACGCGCCGGACGTCGACGCGTTCGTGGTCGCGGTCGGTGGTGGCGGGCTGGTCGCGGGGACGTCGCTGGCCGGGTTGCCGACGTTCGCCGTCGAGCCGGAGCGGTGCCGCGCGCTGGGCGCGGCGCTGGAGGCGGGTGAGCCGGTGGACGTGGAGATCGACTCGGTGGCGGGGTCCGCGTTGGGCGCGACCAGGGTCGGGAGCGTCCCGTTCGCCGTGCTCCGGACGCGGGCGACGTCCGTGCTGGTCAGCGACGCGGAACTGCTCGCAGCGCGGGATCGGCTCTGGGAGGAGTTCCGGCTCGCCGTCGAGCCTGCTGCCGCTGTCCCGTTCGCCGCGTGGCTGGCCGGGCGGACCGAAGGCGACCTGCCCTGCGTCATCCTGTGCGGTGCGAACAGCGAGTGGACTCCCTGAGTCAGCCCGCCCGCAGCGCGACCCGGAACTCGGTCCGGCCCGGGCGGCTGGCGACCCCGACCTGCCCGCCGTGCGCGGCGACGACGGCCGCGACGATGGCCAGGCCGAGTCCGGTGCTGCCCGCCGCCCGCGACCGCGAATCGTCGCCGCGGGCGAAGCGTTCGAAGACCTCCGGGAGGATTTCCGGCGGGATGCCCGGCCCACTGTCGGCAATGGACAGTGTCACCGTCGAGTCCACTATGGACAACGCCGTGGTGACCTCGGTGCCTGCCGGGGTGTGCGTGCGCGCGTTGCCAAGCAGGTTGATCACCACCTGGTGCAGCTGATCCGCGTCGCCGAGGACGGTGATCGGTTCCGGCGGGACCTCCAGCAGCCATCGGTGCTCCGGCCCGGCGACGTGCGCGTCGGCGACGGCGTCCGCGACCAGCCGGGACAGATCGACGGGCTGGTGCACCACCGGGCGACCGGAATCGAGCCGCGCGAGCAGCAGCAGATCCTCGACGAGGCCGGTCATCCGCGTCGATTCCGACTCCACCCTGCCCATCGCGAACGCGATGTCCGGCGGCACCTCGGAGCCGGACCGCCGGGTGAGTTCCGCGTAGCCGCGGATGGCCGCGAGCGGGGTCCGCAGTTCGTGGCTGGCGTCCGCGACGAACCGGCGCACCCGGCTTTCACTGGCCTGGCGGGCGGAAAGCGCGGCCGCGATGTGGCCGAGCATGCGGTTGAGCGCGAAGCCGACTTTGCCGACCTCCGTCCGTGGATCGGTGTCCACTTCGGACACTCGTTCGGACAGCGCGACCTCGCCGCGGTCCAGCGGGAGTTCGGCGACCCTGGTCGCGGTGGCGGCCAGCCGGTCGAGGGGTTTCATGGTGCGCCGCACGGTCACCGCGCCGAGCGCGCCCGCCAGCAGGATGCCGCCGACGGCCACCCCGCCGAAGATGAAACCCAGGCTCCACAACGTGTCCGTGACGTCCTTGGTGGGCAGCCCGGAGATCGAGACACCGCCGTTGGACATCTGCTTCGCCACCACGCGGTACTCCCCGAGGGACCCGAGGTCCACGTCGGTCGGCTTGTCGATCGGCGTCGACCGCAGCAGCTTGGCGACCTGGGCCGGGCCGACCGGGTCGTGGGGGAACGGGTCGGGGATCTTCGCGTCGTAGCTGGACCGGAGCACGGCGGCGAGCGCGCGCCCGTCCGGGGACACGGTCACGAACAGCGAACCGGTGCTCTGCCCGTACGCGCGCAGACCCTCGGGAACCCTGTCCCCGCTGGGGCGGCCCGGTGGCGGCGGACGGCCGGCGCGTTCGCTGGTCTCGGCGAGCCTGGCGTCGAGCTGGCCGATCAGGAAGTCCCGCAACGCCAGTTCGGTCACCACGCCCACCACCAGGCAGACGAGCGCGAGCAGCCCCGCGACCTGGGCGATCAGCCGCCGCCGCAGGGACCAAGGCCGCCTACCCCGCGGGCTTGAGGACATACCCGGCGCCGCGCATCGTGTGGATCATCGGCTCCCTGTCGGCGTCGATCTTCTTGCGGAGGTAGGAAATGTACAGCTCGACGATGTTGGCCTGGCCGCCGAAGTCGTAGCTCCACACCCGGTCCAGGATCTGTGCCTTCGACAGCACGCGCTTCGGATTGCGCATGAGGTACCGCAGCAGTTCGAACTCGGTCGCCGTCAGCGGCACCAGAGCGCCGCCGCGGTGCACTTCGCGGCTGTCCTCGTCCAGGGTCAGGTCGCCGACGACCAGCGTCGAACCACTCGGCCCGGCGACCCCGCCCGCGCGCCGGAGCAGCGCGCGCAGCCGCAACGCGACCTCCTCCAGGCTGAACGGTTTGGTGACGTAGTCGTCGCCGCCCGCGGTGAGCCCGGCGATCCTGTCCTCCACCGCGTCCTTCGCGGTCAGGAACAGCACCGGCAGGTTCGGCGCCTCGGATCGCAGGCGGCGCAGGACGTCCAGGCCGCTCATGTCCGGCAGCATGACGTCCAGTACCACCGCGTCCGGCCGGAATTCCCTGGCGACGCGGACCGCTTCGGTGCCGTCGGCGGCTGTGCGGATGTCCCAGCCCTCCATGCGCAGAGCCATCGACACCAGCTCGGACAAGGTCGCCTCGTCGTCGACGACCAGCACCCGCACGGGGCTGCCGTCGGCACGGCGCAGGCCGGCCTTCGCGGTACCGGACGAAGGGACGTTCACACTGGTCATGCTGCCATCCTGCGCGGCGCCGATGAGCCTTCTCTGTGTCCCCGCTGTGCGTTTCCTGTGAACGATCACCCGGCCGGGCGGGAATCACAGCGCGTGCCCACCGCCGGCACAGCTTCCGCACAGCGACGGCGAACACCATGGCCGCAACCGAGTACACGGAGGCGACCAGATGACCGAACCGACCAAACCCGCCGAGCCCCCGGCGGGCGAGACCGCCGCTTGGGGCGCCCCTGCCCCGGCGGGCGAACCGAAGAAGGCCTGGTCGGGCCGTAAGACCGCGATCGCGGCCGGGGTGGCGGTGGTGATCGCCGCCGGTGGCGGGGCCGCGATCTGGGCCGGGACCGCCGCGAACGGCGCCGAACAGGGCCCGGGCGGGATGATGGGCGGCCCCGGCGGCGGCCGGATGCTCGTCGGCCCTGGCGGCGGCATGCCGCGGGACGCGCTGCACGGCGACTTCGTCGTCTCCGACGGCAAGGGCGGCTACAGCACCGAACGGCTGCAGACCGGCGAGATCACCGAGATCAGCGCGACGTCCGTCAGCCTGACCAGCAAGGACGGCTACAAGCAGGTCTACACGATCGATGCGTCGACCAAGAAGACCGGCGATCCCAAGACCGGCGAGACGGTGACGGTGACCGCCAAGGTCACCGGGGACACCGCGACGGCGACGACCCTCGGCAAGGCCGGGCAGAACCAGCGCGGGCAGAACGGCGGCCGGCCGGGACAGGGCCAGCGGGGGCAGAGCCAGCCAGGTCAGGGCCAACCGGATCAGGGGCAGCCTGGTCAGGGCCAGCCGGGACAGGACGGGCAGGGCGGGCCGAGGCTCGGCTACTGACCCAGGACGGCGAGCAGCGCGGCGGCCGTCTCGGCGGGTTCCTGACCCGAGGTGTCGAGGACGACGCGGTCGCCGCCGGCCCGCCGCATCCGGGCCGCCTCGGCGATCGCGCGGGCGGCCACCCGGTCCCGCACGCCGGGTGGCGCGCCGCGGAGTTCGTCACCGGCCAGCAGCGCGGATTCGCCTTCGGCCCGGCGCCGGACGCGTTCGGTGAGCGTCGTGTCGTCCGCGTCGAGATGGACGACGGTGACCTCCTCGAAGACCCGCCGGTGTTCCGGGAGGAATTCCCTAGCCACGACGAGCAGCTGCTTCGCTCCGGCCTCGCGGTAGCCGTGCCGGACGGCCGCGAGGTTCGCCGCCGCGACGGCCGGATCCGGGCCCGGACTCACGAACCCGAACTGCGCGAGGTCGACGTAGGCGACGGGCAGCTCGCGCGCCCAAAGGTCCCGCAGCGCGCCGAACGCGGCCGTCGACTTGCCGACCGCCGTCGGGCCGGTGACCACGGTCACCGGCCCGGGCAGCGTTTCGACGGCGTCCGGCGGCCGGACCGGTCCATCCTCGACGGCGCAGCGCCGGAACAGTGCGTCCACGGTCTCTTCGGCCCGCTGCCCTGTCGTGTCCATGGCCTCACCGAAACCGGTGCGGTCGTAGGCGTCCGCCACCGCGAAGAGATCGGGCAGCGCGGCGGCGGGCGAACCACGGTCGAGGAAGCGGCTCCGGAGTTCGTCGCGATCGCACGTCAGCCGGACGAGCGTGAGGTCGAAGTCGCGGCCTTCGAAGTCCCGCTCGACACCGTTTTCGGGATCCACCACCCCGGAAACGACGAGCTGCCTGGCGCCCCGGCGACGCAGGATCTCCAGTACCCGCAGCAGATTGGCCGCCTTGATGGCGTGCGAGGCGTCGCCCCCGCCCGGTGGCGGGCCGATCAGTCCGAGCTGGTCGATGTCGACGTACGCGACGTTGCCGCCCGCTTCCCCGACACGGGTGTACAGACCCCAGGCGGTGGTCGACTTCCCCGCCCCCGGCGGACCGGTCGCCCAGAGCACGGGTGTCTTCTCGATCCCCATGGCTTTCGATCTTAGGAACCCCTGTCCACCGAAATAGGGCAGAGTTGGGCGCGTGCGGGACATCAGTGGTTCGCTGGCGAGGCAGGCCTGTGCGGTCGCGGCCGTCTGCCTGGTCGCCGACGCCGGGCTGTTCCTCATCGTCGGACCACCGCTCTCGCTGGGCTGGCAGGCGTGGGTGATCCTGATCGGCGGAATACTCGCCAACGCCGCCCTCGCCGGGCCTTCGCGGTATTCCGGCTGGGTTTCGGCCGCGCACGGCGCGTTGCTCATCGCCGCGCCGCTCCTGGTGTACCCGTTCGACCACTACCTGCAGGCCACCAACGCGGGCGTGCTGATCGCGGGCTACCGCGCGGGCGCCTGGCTGACGACCAAACCCGCGCTGGCGGCGCTGGCCGCGATGCTCGCCGGGCTCTTCGCCTGCATCCTCATCCCGGCCGACCGGGGTGATCGGGACTGGCGGCTGGTGCTCATCGACGTCGGGGTCAGCGGACTGTTGCCGTGGATGGTCGGCCGCTACACGACCGCGCGGCGCGCGTACATCGCCGACCTGCAGCGCGTGGAGGAACAGCGGCAGCAACACGAAGCCGAAGCGGTGCGCCGCGCCGTCATCGAAGAGCGCACGACGATCGCCCGCGACCTGCACGACGTGATCTCCCACCACGTCAGCGCGATCGGCGTGCACGCCGGCGCCGCGCGGCTGGGACTGCCGGAGGGCGAACCCGCCGTCCGGCGCTCGCTCTCCGCCGTCGAATCGTCGAGCCGGGCCGCGATGGCCGATCTGCGGCGTCTGCTGGATCTGTTGCACGGCAAGGAAAACGGCGACGCGCAGCGGCAACCGGGGCTGGACAACCTCGACGAGCTGCTCGACAACCTGCGCACCGCCGGGCTGCCCGCGCGGCTGGTCAGTCACGGCGGACCGCGGGAACTCCCGGGATCGGTGGACATCGCGCTGTACCGCATCGTGCAGGAGGCGCTGACGAACGCGCTCCGGCACGGTTCCGGCGGGACGGTGGAGATCGACCTCGCCTACCGGCAGACGGAGGTCGTCCTCGCGGTCACGAACGAGATCGGCCGCCCGAACCGGAAGTCGCCCGCCGAGTCGACGAAACGCGGTCTCGCCGGGATCAGGCAACGGGTCGCCTTGTTCGGCGGGCAGGCGGAATGCGGACCGCTCGACGACGGGCGGCGCTGGCGGGTTCGAGTCGGTTTTCCTTTGGAGGCGGAGTGATCCGGGTTCTGCTGGCGGACGATCACGCGATGTTCCGGTCCGGGATGCGCGCGGTACTGGACACCCAGGCGGATTTCGAATGTGTCGGCGAGGCCGCGGACGGGCGCGAAGCCGTCGCACAGGCGGCCGCGCTGCGCCCGGACGTCGCGGTGCTCGACGTCCGGATGCCCAAATTGGACGGTCTGGCCGCGACCGAGGCGATCATGTCCGCGCCGGGCAACGACACCCGTGTCCTCGTGCTGACGACCTACGACTCCGACGAGTACGTCTATCGCGCGCTGCGGGCCGGTGCGAGCGGGTTCCTGTTGAAGAGCCTCGCCCCCGAAGAACTCGTCTCGGCCATGCGGGTGGCCGCGCGCGGCGACGCGCTGATCGATCCGACGGTGACCCGGCGGCTGGTGTCGACCTTCGCCACCAGCATCGAACCGGTGGCCGCCGAGCCGGCGGAGCTGGAACGGCTCACCTCACGCGAGCGCGAAGTCCTGATGCTGGTCGCCAACGCCTCCAGCAACGCGGAGATCGCCGCGCATCTGCACGTGGGCGAGGAGACGGTGAAGACCCACGTCTCCCGCATTCTCGCGAAACTGGGACTGCGCGACAGGGTGCACGCCGTGGTCTACGCGTTCCGGAACGGTCTCGTCGGCGGCCGGTGATCGGTTCGCCGGACCGGGCTTCCGATGCCAGAATTCCCGGAGGACACGTCGAGGCGGGGAGCTTGGGAATGAAGCGCTGGGTCACGCTCACGATCGGGCTGGTCTTCCTGCTGGTGGGCGGTGTCTGGGTGCTCCAGGGCGCCGGCGTGCTGACCGGCAGCTTCATGACCGGGCAGAAACTGTGGTTCCTGATCGGGCTCGTCGCGTTCCTGGTCGGGGTGGTGCTGGTGGCGGCCACCGCCCGCCGCTCGCGGCGGACCCCCTCCGACGACTAGCCGCGTGTTTCCCGCCGGATCACCCGTGTTTCCCGCCGGATCACGCGTGTTTCCCGCCGGATCACCCGTGTTTCCCGCCGGATCTCGCGTGATTCCCGCCGGAACACCCGAGTCGTCCGTCTGATCACGCGTGTTCCGGCTCCAGTCACATGTGATCCGTCTCCAGTCACGCGTGATCCGGCTCTGATCACGCGTGTTCGGTGTCTGGTCACGCGTCACGCGATCTTGAAGATCGGGTAGCCGGGGGCGATCTCCAGCAGCTTCTCGTCGGACGCCTTCGCGTCGACACCGTCGAAGAACACGCCGACCTCGAACTTCCAGCGCTTGAGGTAGGCGCGCAGGATCTCGGGCTTCTCGGCGTCGGTCAGTTCGGTGTAGGTGAAGGTCTCGGTGCGGCGCCCGACGCTGAGCTGCCCCTCACCCGCGACCCGCAGGTTGCGCACCCACTGCGTGACACCGCGCGGCGCGACCAGGTAGCGCTCGCCGTCCAGCTTCAGCAGGTTGACCGGGACCGACCGCAGTTCGCCGCTCTTGCGGCCGCGGACCGAAAGCACCCGGCTGCCCACGACGCTGACACCGAGCCTCGTCAGCTTGAGCACGAACTCGTTGAACGCGCTGGTCGCCGCGGCGGGCTTGATGTAGCGGGTGTCGGCGGTGGTGGTCATCTCGTCTCCTTGAAGTCCGCGAGAGCAGTGCTCTCTGTTAAGAGCAGTGAACACCAGAGCGGTGCATCGCGTCAAGAGCAGTGCTCTCATTTAGGTGCGATGCTCTAGAGTGAGAGCATGGCCGCTACCCAGACCGCGCGCGAACGCGCCCGTGCCGAGCTCACCCGCGAGATCAAGGACGAAGCCCGCCGTCAGCTCGCCGAAGTCGGCGCGCTCGGGCTTTCGCTCCGAGCCGTCGCGCGGGAGCTGGGCATGGTCTCGTCCGCGCTCTACCGCTACTTCTCAAGCCGTGAAGAACTGCTGACAGCTCTGATCGTCGACGCCTACAACGCCGTCGGCGAGGCCGCGGAGGCCGCCGACGACCCCAAGAAGGCTTCGCTGGAACGCTGGGAGTCGATCTGGCACGCGGTCCGCGCCTGGGCGAAGGCGCAGCCGCACGAGTACGCGCTGATCTACGGCTCGCCGATCCCCGGCTACCAGGCCCCGCAGGACACCGTCACGCCCGCGGGGCGGGTGGCGTTCGCGCTGGTCGCGGTCCTGCGCGACGCGAATCTCCGGGTCGAGACCGAGGTCGGCGAAATGCCCGCCGAGCTCCTGCAGCAGCTCGGCGCCGTCACCGAAATCCTCCAGATCACCCTGGCCCCCGAGACGGCGTCCCGGTTGATCATGGCCTGGACGCAGCTGTTCGGGATGATCAACTTCGAGCTGTTCGGCCAGTACGTCGGCTCCGTCGACCCGTCGGACGCCTTCTTCGCGCACGGGGTCCGTCAGATGGCCGAGTTCACCGGGATCAGGATGACCGGCTGAGCGCGGTCCACGACCGCATCAGCAGCTGGACGGCGTCCACCGCGTCCTCGTCGCCGGTCCCCTCGGGACTGAGGAAGCGCTGGAGCAGGAGGCCGTCTTCGAGCGCGTGCAGGATCAGCGCGAGGAAGGCCGGGTCGGCGGGCGGTTCGGCGCCCCGCGCGGCGAGTTCGGTCCGGACCGACGTCTCCAGCAGTGCCCTTGTCGACTTCTCGCCTTCGCCGACGAGCGGACGCGCCTCGGGATTCCGCAGCGCGTACAGGGCCAGCTCGGTGCGCAGGATCAGCCAGCCTTCGAGGTGTTCGGCGCGCTCGACGTTCCACGCGCGCAGCCGCTCCATCATCTCGGCGAAGGAACCGGCACCCTCGCCCAACGCGGTGACCTCTTCGGCCTCGCGCCGGGTCCGGCGGCGCAGCAGTTCGACGACGAGCTCGTGTTTGCCGTCGAAGTTGCCGTAGAAGGCGCCGCGCGTGAAGCCTGCCCGTTCGGCGATCTGCTCGACGGACGTGCCGTTGACCCCGCGTTCGGAGAACAGTTCGGCGGCCGCCGCGAGCAAGCGCTGCCTGGTCTGCTCGCGGCTTTCTTCCCGCGTCAAGCGTTTCGCCGTCACATGGCGATCCTAGAGTTCGCGCGTCGCCTGCCGACCGGTCAGCCACACCCCGCCCGCGAGGACGGCGACGGCGACCGCGACGGCCAGTGCGGTGAGCGGCCACAACGCCTGGCTCGCGAGGAACGCGGCGACGGCGCCGAAGAGAACGGCGACGAGGAGCAACGGCGTGGTCCGGACGGCTGCGGCGGCGGGGACGGTGGCCATGGGAGGTTTCCCTTCGAGGGTGGTGCGCGGAACACTCGGTTTTCGCGGATGGGACCGCACCGGTTCGGTGGCCTTACGCCGGTCGGTACGCGGATCACCCTTCCGGGCGAGGTACCGCGCGTGGCGGCTAGCGTCACGCGCGGAGACGACATCGAGGGAAAGGCGGCTCGCGGTGGAGAAGTGGGCGGAGCAGGTCGGCAGGATCCGGGTCATCGGAACCGGGGTGATGGGCCGGGGCATCGTCCAGCTCGCCGTGACGGCGGGGCTCGAGGTCGAGCTCGCCGACGCCCGGCCCGAGGCGGTCGGCGAAGCCATCGACCAGGTCGGCGCGATGCTCGGCAAGCTCGCCTCGAAGGGCAAGATCACCGAAGAAGCCGCCGCGTCCGCGAAAGGCAGGCTGATCGCGGCCGAGGGCCCGCTGGCCCCCGCCGACGGCGTCGACCTCGTCGTCGAAGCGGTCCGCGAAGACCTGGAGATCAAACGCGCGCTGTTCGCCGAGCTGGAACGCGTCTGCGGCCCGGACACCGTGTTCGCCACCAACACCAGCTCGCTCTCGGTCACCGAGATCGGTGCCGCGCTGACCGATCCCGGCAGGCTGCTCGGCCTCCACTTCTTCAACCCGGTCCCGCTGATGCGGCTGGTCGAGGTCGTGCCCGGCGCGCGGACCGCCGCGTGGCTGCCGCCCGCCATGACCGAACTCGTCCGCGGCTGGGGGCACGAACCCGTCCTCGCCCGCGACGCACCGGGTTTCCTGGTCAACCACGCCGGGCGCGGACTGGGCACCGAGGCGCTGCAGATCCTCTCCGAAGGGATCGCGAGCCCGGCAGAAGTGGACCGCATCGCGCGGGACGTGCTGGGCCTGAAACTCGGCCCGTTCGAGCTGCTCGACCTCACCGGCCTGGACGTCTCGCACGCCGTGCTCGAAAGCATTTGGAGCGGTTTCCACGGCGAACCGCGGCTGCGGCCGTCGTGGCTGACGCGTCCGCGCGTCGCCGCCGGACTGTTCGGGCGCAAGAACGGCGAAGGCTTCTACAGCTACGTCGACGGGCGGCAGCAGCCGGAGCCGGAACCGGCCGCGCCGGAAGCCCCGAACACTCCGGTGTGGGTCGAGGACGAACGCCTCGGCACGCTGCTCTCGGCGGCCGGCATCCAGGTCGTGCACTCCGCCTACCCGGACACCGTCCTGATCGTCAGCCCGGTCGGATCGTCCACAGTGGACACCGCGCTCGCCGCGGGGCTCCCGGCGGACCGGGTCGTCGGGGTCGATCCCCTCGGCGCCTACGGGAAACGCCTGACGCTTTCGGTCCACCCCGCGCTCGACCCGGCCGCCGGGCGCACCGCCTGGGGCGCGCTCGCCGCGACAGGGCTTCCGGTGACCGTCGTCCGCGACGGCCCCGCGCCGATCGCGCAGCGGCTGCTGGCGTCGATCGTCAACACCGCCTGCTTCATCGCCGGGCAGCGGCTCGCGACGCCGGAGGACATCGACACCGCCGTCCGGCTCGGCCTCGGCTACCCCCGCGGACCGCTGACGTGGGGCGAGGAAGCGGGCGCGGACCTCGTGCTGCGGGTCCTGCGCGGGCTCGTCGCGAGCACCGGAGACCAGCGCTACCGGCCGAGCGGCTGGCTCACCGAACGGGTCGCGCTCGGCCTGCCGCTCACCTCCGCCGGCACCTCCCCCGCCGACCTGCTCAGCTGATCCACCCGAGCCTGATCCACAAGAACCCGCGAAACGCGTGAAGGCCCCCTTCCCTCGGTTCAGCCGAGGGAAGGGGGCCTTCACGCGTGTTTACCGCTTACCAGCGGCGGTCGGTCACCACACGGGTCGAAGCGTTCCAGAACACGTACCCGCCCTGGAAGTTGTTCTGCCGCCCGCCGGAGACGGACATCTCGTCGGACGTCGGGTACCTCAGGTACGAGGTCTCCCAGCCGAGCGCCTCCCAGCGTTCCCGGATGGCGCCGTAGATCGCGTGCGCGTCGGTCTGCATCGTCCAGTAGACCGAGCCGGCCTTGGTGAAGTGGTTGAACCGGCCGATGCCGTCCGGAGTCCCCAGTTCGTCGGTCGACGGGTACCCGAGGGGACCGGCTTCCCAGCCGAGCTCCTCCCACTTCGCGCGGATCCGGCCCCAGATCGCGCGCGCGTCGGTCTGCACCGTGTAGTAGATCGACGCGTTCTTGCTGAAGTGGTTGTAGCGACCGGCCTTGTCCGGCGTGATGTGCTCGTCCGTGCTCGGGTAGCCGAGCTCACCGGCCTCCGCGCCCAGCGCCTTCCACTTCACCCGGATCCGGCCGAACACGGGATGCGCGCCCGTGTTCACCGTGTAGTAGATCGACGACTGCATCTTGCCGGGCCACAGCGGGAAGTCGTTGTAGCGGCCGGTGGTGTCCGGCGTGGTCATCTCGTCGGTCGCGGGCGGGCCGAACTCCTTGTGGCCGCCGAGGGCGAGGTACTTCTTGAGGATCTCGCCCTCGATCTGCTTGACACCCGTTTCCTTCGACCAGTACAGCCGTCCGCGCTCGTAGGTGCGGAAGCGGACGGTGCCGTCGACGGCCTCGGGTGCCGTCGGCGCGCCGAGTCGTTGCGCCAGCGCGGGTTCGTCGCGGTAGCGCTTGTCGATCGGGGTGATGTAGTTCGCCGTGATCGTCTGGTCGACGGTGCCCATGGTGATGTTCGTCAGCCGCCCGGTGGCCCCGTTGGACCAGCCGGTGAAGGTCGACGAACCGTCCGAAGCGACCTCGGCCGCCTGGATCTCCACGGTGGCGCCTTCGACGACCATCGCCGAGGAGGCCCCGCCTTCCGGCGTGATGCCGAGCGCCGCGGCGACGTTGCTGGTCAGCGTGAGCCGGTGCTCCTTCGGCTTCGCGACGTAGGTCTTCGAGACCGTGACACCGGCGCTGTCGGTCGCCGACGCGGTGAACTCCAGGTTGGAGTCCGTGTGGTCGGTGAACGGCATGGTGAACTCGGGACCGGTGGCGCCGCGGTCCGGATGCGCGTGGCAGACGGCGTTCTCCGGGCAGTGCCGGACCAGCGTGGTCCAGGTGACCGGCAGGTCGCCGTCCTCGGTGTCGGTGACGGCCGCGCCGACCTTGACCTCCTCGCCGACCGCGAACAGGCGGCCGCCGGGGTCGGTCATGGTCAGCTTCGGCGAGTGGTTCCCGGGCGCCACGGCGATGTCCGTGCTCCCGGCGGCCTGCAGGCCGTCCTTCACCGTCAGTTTGGCGGTGAACTTCTCGGTGCCGGCCGCGTAGGTGTGGCTGACCTTCGCGCCGGTGCCGGTGGTGCCGTCGCCGAAGTCCCACTCGTAGGTCAGCGGGTCGTTGTCGAAGTCGTAGGAACCGCTGCCGTCGAAGGAGACCGTGCGGGTTTCGGGGTTCGTCTCGGAGGTGGCCACCGCGACGGGCGCCTTGTTCCCGGTGGTGTAGCTGAGCCGTCGCAGCTTGCCGCTGTAGATGTCGGCGTAGACGATGTCGCCGTTGGCCGCGGCCAGGAACTTGACCGGACCGCCGATGCCGGTGAACTTCGGCGGCGTCTCCTGCGGGCGGACGACCCGGCCCTGCGTGTCGTACTTGGCCGTCCACAGCTTTTCCGTGGCGTAGTCGCCGAAGAAGTACGCGCCCCGGTATTCCTCCGGGTACGACTCTCCATTGTAGACAATGCCGCCGGTGATGCTGTTACCGTTGTCGGGCCCCTGGCCGTGCTGGACAGCCAGCATCGGCGGGGTGTTCACGGCCGAAGCGCACTGCGCCATCGTGGAGAAACCGTCGGCGGGCTGGTTGCCCTCGAAGCACGGCCAGCCGTGGTCCGCGCCCTTCTGCACGAAGTTGATCTCTTCCCAGGTGCCCCAGCCGACGTCGCCGACCACCGGGAGGCCGGTGCCGGCGTCGAGGCTGAACCGGAACGGGCTGCGGAAGCCGCTCGCGAAAACCTTGGAGCGCAACGAGTTCGGGTTCGCCGCGGTGTAGTAGGGGTTGTCCGGCACGCCGGCGCCGTCCGCGGTGACGTGGAAGATCTTGCCGAAGATCTTGTCGAGGTCGCGCACGTTGAGCGCGAACGGGTCGGCCGCGCCCTGGAAGCGGGAGCTGTCGCCGGTCGAGACCCAGACCGTGCCGTCGGGGGCGGCCACGACGCCGGTGATGCCGTGGATGTCGGTGTTGGCGGCACCCTCGATGAGCACCTTTTCCGCGGTCAGCCCGGTCGGCTCGGCGGTACCGGAGACCGTCCAGCGCGAGGCGCGCAGGGCGATGCCGCCGCCTGCGACGTCGACCGCCCGTGCGGTGTAGACCGTGCGGGACGTGGCGTAGTCGGGTGCGATCGCGATCCCGACCAGCCCGAGGTCACCGGTGCTGCGGACAGGCAGGCTGGCGATGTTCTGCGACTGCCCGGTGGTGGACACCCAGGCGACATTGCCCTGCTTGCCGGTGGTCAGCATCGAGCCGTCGGGCAGGTAGGCGAAGTCGGTCAGGTCGAGCGGAGCCTGTCCGCTCGGCTGATCACGCAGGACGAAGCCGGGCGGCAGGGTGGGCGCCGCGGACGCCACTGTGGACGTCAACGGCACCAGCAAGGTCACTATCAGCAGCGTCACGAGGGCGTGACAGAGCGCGCGGAATCTCGAAGGCACGGAAGCCCCTTTCCCCAGTCGAACGTCTCATCGACGGGGTCAAGCTGGGCATTTCACACTTTCGAGTGCCTTTATCGAACTGTGATCACCACCGTCGGTCGAGCACCTGACCCGTGCTCCGGTTCCAGGTGACGTAGCCGCTTTGGAAGCTGTTCTGCCGTCCGATGGGGATGGTGAACTCGTCCGTCGTCGGGTAACGCAGGTAAGACCGCTCCCAGCCGAGCGCGGCCCAGCGCTGCCGGATCGCCCCGTAGATCGCGTGCGAGTCGGTGGCCATCGTCCAGTAGACCGAGCCCGCCTTCGTGAAGTGGTTGAACCGGCCGACGCCGTCCGGAGTAGCGGTTTCGTCCGTCGTGGGGTAGCCGAGCGGGCCCGTCTCCCAACCGAGCGCCTCCCACCGGACGCGGATGCGGCCCCAGATCGCGTGCGCGTCGGTCTGCGCCGTGTAGTAGATCGACGCGTTCTTGCCGAAGTGGTTGAACCGGCCGATCCCGTCGGGGGTCGGGAGTTCGTCCGTCGTGGGATAGCCGAGCGGCCCGGCCTCCCAGCCCAGCGCCGCCCACTTGACCCGGATCCGCCCGTACACCGGATGCGCGCCTGTCGACGGAGTCCAGTAGATCGAGGACTGCTGGGTGCCGGGCCAGTCCGGGAAGTGGTTGAACCGGCCTGTCCCGTCCAGGGTGGCGGTCTCGTCGGTCGCGGGCGGGCCGAACTTCCGGTGCCCGCCGAGCGCGAGGTACTTCGCCAGGATCTGGCCCTCGATCTGCTTCGCGCCGGTCTCGGCGCTCCAGTAGAGCCTGCCGCCGGTGTACGGCCGGTAGCGCACGGTCCCGTCGGCGACCTCCGGCCCGGTCGGCGCGCCGAGCCGTTGCCGCAGCGCGGGTTCCGACAGGTAGCGCTTGTCGATCGGGGTGAGGTAGTTCGCGGCCAGGGTCAGGTCGTGCGCCGGGACGGTGACGGTCACCGTGCGCGAAGTCCGCCCGTCGGACCAGTTCGCGAACGTCGAAACGCCGTCCGCGGCGATCTCCTCCGCCACGACCTCGAACGTCGCGCCCTCGGTCACCATCGCGGTGTTGACCCCGCCCTCCGCCGGGATGCTCAGCGCCGCGGGGACGTTGGAGGTCAGCGTCAGCCGGTGTTCACGCGGCAGGGCGACGTAGGTCCTGCTCGCCGTCACCCCGGCGCTGTCGGTCACCGTCGCGGTGATCTCGACCCGTGAGTCCTGATGATCGGTGAAGAGCGTCGTGAGCACCGGGCCGCTTCCCGCCGGGCCGGGATGCGCGTGACAGGTCGCCTCCTCCGGGCAGTGCCGGATCAGCGTGGTCCAGCCGACCGGCAGCAAACCGTCCTCGGCGTCGGTCGCCACCGCGCCGACGACGACCGGCGCCCCGACCGCGAAGGTCCGCGCACCGGGGTCCGTCAGCGCCAGCTCCGGCGAATGGTTTCCCGGCACCACGACGACATCCGTGCCGTCGGAGGCGCCGAGCCGGTCGGTGACGGTGAGGCGCGCCGTCGCCCTCGCGACTCCGGTGCCGTAGGTGTGGGTCACCCGGGCACCGGTCTGGCTCGTGCCGTCGCCGAAATCCCAGAGATAGGTCAAGGGATCGCCGTCGAAGTCGTAGGAACCGGAGCCGTCGAAGGTCACCGTCCTCGTCGACGGCTCGGTGCTCGACGTCGCCACCGCGACCGGTTCCGCGTTCGTCCCCGGATAGCTGAGCCGCCGCAGGTTGCCGCTGATGATGTCGGCGTACACGATGTCGCCGTTGGCCGCGGCCGCGAATCTGACCGGACCGCCGATCCCGGTGAACTTCGGCGGCCGTTGCGGCGCCTGGACGAGCCTGCCCTGACTGTCGTAGGTCATCGTCCAGATCTTCTGCGTGACGTAGTCGCCGAAGAAGAACGCGCCCCGGTATTCGTCCGGATAGGACGATCCACTGTAGACGATCCCGGCGGTGACACTGTTCCCTTCGTCGGCACCGGAACCGTGGTGGTAGGCGGTGATCGGCGGCGTGTTGACGACCCCCGCGCAACCGGCGAGGCCGGAGTACCCCGGCGTCGGGACGTTCCCTTCCCAGCAGGGCCAGGCGTGGTTCGCCCCCGGCCGCACGACGTCCACCTCTTCCCAGGTGTTCCAGCCGACGTCACCGACGACGGGCAGGCCGAGGCGCGGGTCGAGGGAGAACCGGAACGGGCTGCGATAGCCGCTGGAGAAGACCTTGGAGCGGTTCGAATCCGGTGCCGCGGCGGAGAAGTACGGGTTGCCGGGGACGCCGGCCCCGTCGGGGGTGACGTGCAGGATCTTGCCGTAGAGCTGATCGAGGTCGAGTGCGCGCAACGCGCCCGGATCCATCCTGGTGAAGTCGGCGGCGTCGCCGATGGAGATCCACAGCGTCCCGTCTGCCGCCGCGACGAGTCCCGTGATGCCGTGGACGTCGTGGAAACCGGGAAGGTCGACGAGCACTCGTTCGTTCGCGAGGCCCGTGGGGAGGTCGGCGCCGGTCACCGTCCAGCGGGCCACCCGCATGGTGAACGCGCCACCGCCGGTGTCGAACGACCGCGCGAGGTAGATCTGGCGTGACACGGCGAAATCCGGGGCGACGGCGAGGCCGACCAGGCCGAGGTCACCGTCGGCGTGGACGGGCAGCGTCGCGAGCGTCCGCGCCGGACCGGCGACGGACACCCAGGCGACCTTGCCGCTCTTGCCGGTGCTGAGCACCGAACCGTCCGGCAGATAAGCGAAATCGGTCAGGTCGAAGGCGGCTTGACCGCTCGGCTGGTCGCGCAGGACGAAGCCGGACGGCAAAGTGGGCGCCCCGGTTGCTTCCGGAGCGCCCACCCATCCCGGGAGAAGCAAGAGGGAAACCGACAGTGTGACAAGTGTGCGTCTGAGTACCCGGCTCCTGGTCATCGGCACTTCCCCACTTCCGACGTGTCCTGGGCACGTCGCCGGAAGCGGGGAGGTCATTGCCGCTTGAAGCTTTCATTTATCTCAAAGCAATCGAACCGCAATCATTCTCACGCTTCGCAGCCGAGCGGGTACCTGCAGGTCAGGCCACGACCTGAACCACGCTGCCGCTCTGCAGAGTCGTGAAGTACTTCTGCGAAGCCGCCGCGGACAGGTGGATGCAGCCGTGCGAGTACACCGAAAGGCTGCCGGTGTGGAACGCGATCCCCGGCAGGAAGAACACCGAGTTCGGCATCGGCGCGTCGAACTCCCTGGAGTGGTAGTTCTTGACCTTGCCCGTGACGTGGAAGACGCCGGTCGGGGTGGCGTGGCCCTTCTTGCCGGGCAGCTGCTTGACGGGGCCGTAGATGACCTTGCCGTCCTGCAGCAGCCACGTCTTCAGTGCGGAGAGGTCCACGCAGGCGCTCACGCCCGGCGAGGCCAGCGCGGCCTTGCACGGCACGTCGGCGGCGTTCGCGGCGGGCTTGACCTCGGGTTTCGGTGTGGGCTTCGGGGTCGCCTTGGGCTTCGACGGCGTCGGCTTGGGCTTCGAGCTGCTGCTCGGCGGCTGCGACGACGTGGTCGGTGCGGCGGACGACGTGGTCGGAACCGGCTCCGACGTAGACGGCGCCGACTGCGACGACGTGGTCCCGCCTGCCGGGTCGCCCTGCGCGACGGCGCCGCCACCGGGCGCGCCGCCGCCGGCGTTGCCGGAACACGCGGTCAGCACCAGCGCCGTGGCCAGTGCGGTCACCCCCACCAGGAACTTCTTCACAACCCTTACCCCCGATTGTCCGTGGTCCGTCTGACATGGGTAAAGACGGAGGTCACCGGCCTGGGGTTGTTGATCGGAAGGTCACGATCGCATCTCAGGGCACGCGGCCGACGACCCGCGCGTACATCCGGCCCGGGTTGGCGCCTTCGTCCAGGTATCCGGGCAGCGGGGGCAGATCCCGCGCGAACACGGCCAGCCGCCCGAAAAGTTCGTCGGCGTCGCCAGGACGTCGTTCCGGATCCTTCTCCAGCAGGTCGGCGAGCAGCTGGTTCAGTCCACCCGGGACACCGTCCACTTCGGCCGGGCTCTCCTTGACCTGCTTCTCGAACACCGCGTACGCCGTCGGGCCGGTGAACAACTGCCTGCCGGTCAGCATCTCGTGCAGGACACAGCCCAGCGCGTACAGATCACTGCGAGGCCCCGCGATCCCGCGCTGGATCTGCTCGGGCGCCATGTAGGCGGGGGTGCCCAGGATCTGCCCGGCGCGGGTGAACTGGGCGACGTCGGTTTCGCGCAGCATCGCGAGCCCGAAGTCGAGCACCTTCACGCTGCCGTCGGGGCACAGCATCAGGTTGGTGGGCTTGAGATCGCGGTGACAGATGGAAAGCGCGTGCGCGGCGGACAGCACGGCGCACGCCTGCGCCGCGATCGCGGCCGCCCACGGCACCGGCAGCGGCCCGTGTTCGGCGGCGAGATCGGCGACGGTCACGCCCTCGATGAACTGCATGACCTGGTACAACCGCTCGTCGTAGGTGCCGAAGTCGTACAACGTCGGCGCGCCCGCGTGTTCCAGGGTGGCGAGGATCCGCGCCTCGCGGATGAAGCGCTGTTCGAGTTCGGCGTCCGGGCCGCCGGGGAGCCCGAGGAACTTCACCGCGACTCGGCGACCGAGATGCCTGTCGTGGCCCGCGTAGACCGCGCCCATCCCACCCCGGCCGAGCGGCAGCTCGTCGAGTTCGTAACGATCCGCGATCAGCACTAGTTCTCCGGCTTGAGCTGTCCTTCAGTGAGCCCTGCCAACCCTAGCCTCACCAGCTCCAGGCCCGATTCCGCCGCCTCGCGGAGGGCGTCTTCGAACGCGGCGAGCCGGGTGAACGCCTCCCCGTGCGCACGCTGCGCTTCGATCGGCAGGCGCGGGATCCGGGTGCGCCTGAGGTCGATCCTGGTCGAGGAGGACGGCGCGAGCTGCCCGGCCGCGCGCAGGCAGCCCGCGAGGAACGCGGCGTCCATCCGCTCGGGATCGGTGCGGTACTTCGACATCGTCGGCTCGGCCGCGAACGACGCTCCACTGTGGACATACGCGGGCACGGCGGGCGCCGCGAGGACGTCCCCCGCTTCCACCGAGTCCGGCACGGTGAGGACACCGGATTTCAGCAGCTCGCCGATCGTGGTGAACGAGGGCTTCTCGTCGGAGACCACCAGCGACGGCAGGTCCGGCCGGACCTCCTCGAAATGCCGCCGGACTTCGAGGAACGCCTCGCCCGCGTGTTCGCCCCGCGCCTGGTACCGGGCGGGGGAAAGGTCGATCTCCTCGTCGAGCAGGTCGATGATCCGGACCGCGCCCGGCACCTCGGCGCCGCGCAGATGCTCCCGCCACTGTTCCTCCACAGTGGACGGATCGGCCAGCAGGAGCAGCCGGGACGGCGGCCGTTCCCCGGATTCCGGGCGTCGCAGCAGCCAGAGGTCCGCACCGCCGACGGTCACCACCGCGCGCAAGGCCCCGGCCCGCAACAGGTTCCCGCGGATCCGCCGCCCGGTCCGGCGGCCGGCGGCGGCGGACGGCATGCGGATCGCGACCAGCCCGCCGGGTTTCACGTGCGCGAGACAGTGCTGCACCCACGCCAGTTCCGGTTCGCCGCGCGGCGGCTGGCCGTACACCCAGCGCGGGTCGCCGACGAGGTCGTCGTAACCCCATTCCCGTTCGTTGAACGGCGGATCGCAGACGACGGCGTCCGCGAGAAGTCCTTCGTAGGAGTCCATCGACAGGGCGTCCGCGCCGTACATCTCCATGTCCGCGCCCGCGAGCAGCAGCCGGTGCGCGGCGATGCACGAGATCGCCGGATCGTCGACCTGGCCGAGCAGCCGGGTCCCGCCGGAGGCGAGGAGCAGCGTCCCGAGCCCGCACGCGGGATCGAGGACGACGCCGGGTCCGGGCCCGATGAGCCGGGACATCAGCGCGGCCACCGGTTCGGCGGTGACGGACAGCCGCCGGGAGTGCGCCTCGACGTAGCGTTCGCACAGGAACTCGAAGGCCTCTCGCGCGCCCTGCTCGGCGGCGAAACGGTCCAGCAGTTCGAGCAGCTCGGCGTCGTCGTAACGGGGCGAGAAGGTCCACTCCCGGACACCCCATCGCGAAAGGAAGGCGCCCACCCGGCCGACCCTGTCGGCCAGTGACAGGTCTTCGCCGAGGTTCCGCAGCCGCTGCCAGACCCGGTCCCCGAGCGATATTTCGAACGGTTTCCCACGCTCACGCAGCCAGTTTTCGACGTCGACCAGGGAAAAGAGGGGGCTCGACGCCGTCCCGCCGACGGGCGGCGGAAAATCTCCGTAACGTCGACGCCAGTTGCTCACGGCCGCGCGGCCGACGGCGGCGATTCGCGCGATGTCCGCCGCGCCGACGGTGGCTTGCTCCTCCATCACGGCATCGTAACCGAAACCTGACCATTCCAACCCTATGTTTGTGAACTCAGTACACAACTGCTTTACTGGGGTCCATGAGGTACACCCTTCGGTACGCCGCCGGCTCGGACATCGGGCAGCGTCGCCAGGTCAACCAGGACTCGTACTACGTGAGCGCGAGGATGCTGGCGGTCGCCGACGGCATCGGCGGCCAGCCGCACGGCGAGGTGGCCAGCGCCGAGGCGGTGGGCGTCCTGTCCCGGCTCGACACGGACCTCCACGGTTTCGACCTCGCGGACGTCGACCTGTTCGAGGTGCTCTCCGGCGGCCTCCGCGCCATCGACGCCAGGCTGGCCGCGACGGCCGAGGAACGGCCCGAAACGATGGGCATGGGCACCACCCTGACGTCCCTGCTGTTCGACGGCGCGCACTTCACGGCCGTCCACATCGGCGACTCGAAGGGCTACCTCCTGCGCGAAGGCACGCTTCAGCGCTTCACCCGTGATCACACCCTCGCGCAGGCCCTCGCGGACGACGGGCGCATCGACCCGTCGGAGGTCGAAGGACACCCTCGCGGCTCGCTGCTGATGAAGGCGCTCCTGAGCACCGGAAGCGGCGAAGCGGACATCTGGACCTTCGACGCGGCCCCCGGGGACCGTCTTCTGCTGTGCTCGGATGGGTTAACGGCAACGGTTGTCGAAACCGTTATCAAGGACGTCCTGGGCGCCTTCCAAGATCCCGAGGAGACCGTCCCCAGGCTGATCGATCTGGCCAACGAGGGCGGCGGACCGGACAACATCACCTGCGTCGTCGCCGACGTGCTCGCCCCCTCGCCCGCATGAGCCCTACCAGCCGGAAGGCCAGGTCAGACCCGCCTTCGAAGTAGTGAAAGGGCATCCGGTAATGTTCTCCACGGAGGATTGGCCGAGCGGCCTAAGGCGCACGCTTGGAAAGCGTGTTGGGTTCACGCCCTCGCAGGTTCGAATCCTGTATCCTCCGCCGTCAGCAAGGCCCCGGACGTCTCGATGTCCGGGGCCTTGTTGATTACTTCGCAGGACCTTCACTTAACAGAGTCAGATGATCACGCTAAGTTTAAGCGTGGTCGTTCCAGCCCCCGACGTCCCAAGGAGTCCGCCAAAATGGCCGGAGTCGAAGAGATCCGCGCTGGTATCGCGCTCGCGAACGAGAAGGCATCCGCGGGTATTGCCGCACTTCAGCAGGCAGCGCAGTCTCTCGAAGAGGCCCAGCTTTCGCTTTCACAGGCCACTCAGGGCAGCACCCAGCACGAGGTGAGCCAGGCGCACGGGCTTCTCGCCGAAGCCCTGCAGGGCATCACCGGGTTGCAGAGCACCATCCAGGCCGGCATTTCGTCGGCCGAGTCGTACTCGACCCGCCTGTAAGCATGTACCTCGAAGAACTGCACCAGCTGCTGACGGCCGTCCAAACCGGCCTCGCCGACGGCCGCGCCCATGCCGAGCGGGCCAGAAGCCTGCTCGAGGAGTCCAGGCGCGCCATCGTGGAACCGCAGGCCCAAGCCGTCCCTTGGGTGCCGCCGCAGCTGGCACAGGCAGACGAGGGAATGGAAAACCTCCTGACGCGCCTTTCCGCCGCTGACGACCTGGTCAGCGGTTACCAATCACGCCTCTGAGATCGGCGAGCCGGTATGGGCAGCAAAGCGAGTGAACAGCGCGATCGCGTCGCCACGGCGCTGGAGCGGGTCCGGCATCAGATCGGGCTCGTCCTCGGCGCCGCCGCCGGTGCCCGCCGGGAGGCCGAGGCGGAACTGGCCAAACTGGAACTCGAACAGCACATAGTCCGGGTGGGGATGAACAACTCCACCTCGGAGCAGTACACCGAATGGGCGCGGCATCCCGCCGCGAACGAGGTGTTCGGCCAGCTCGGCAGCATTCGCGGGCAGTTCTACGCGGAGTGGGAAGCGGGCCCGAACGGGCTGCGCGAACTCGTCGCGGGCAACGCGCCGGGGCCCGCGAGCCAGCAGCCGGGCAACTGGCTCGGCCGGGTCGGCGGGAATCCCGGCATCACCGCGCCGGGGCTGTGGCGGGTCGGCTCGGCGACCGTGCCGGGCCAGGACGTCCCGCGCACTTTCGACGTCGCGGTGCCCTTGCTCGACGAGTCGCATCTGTCGATCAGGTCGGCGCCGAAGACCCGGGACGCGGTCGACGGCATCGTGCAGAACCTGCTGATGCGGATCCTGAGCACCTTCGAGCCCGGCGCCGTGCGCATCCACCTGTGGGACGTCGGGCAGCTGACCGCGATCCTGCCGGACCTCTATCCGCTGAGCCGCACCAGCGCGCTCACCCTGTACGACCCGGGGCGGCTCGAAGACCTCCTCGACGAACTGGCCGGGCACATCCGCCGCATCCACGCGACCGGGATGCAGGCGGGGCACACGTCGCTGCGGGAGATCCGGCGCGCGAGCGGCCAGCGCGTCGAACCGTTCCGCGTCGCGGTGCTCTACGGCAACGGGGAGACCCTGGAGCCGGAGCGCGCCCGCGAGCTGAAACGCGTCGCCACCGGGGCGCTCGCGGCCGGTATCTGCCTGATCCTGATCGACGTGCCGACCATGCTGTCGACGTCGGTCGAATCGCTGAGCCTGCACGACGAGAGGCACGCGATCAGCAGCATGACCGGCCCCGACCTACTCGTCGACCTCGATCCGCCGATGCCGTCCGGGCAGGTCATCCGGGCCGCCGGGCGGATCGCCGAAGCCCTGATCGCCAAACAGGGCGGGCCCCGCGCGTTCGCCGACCTGCTGCCCACCGAACCGGGCAAGGAGAGCTCGGCGCGGGAACTGCGGGCGCCGGTCGGGTTCTTCGAGGGCGAGCCGGTGGAGGTCGTCATCGGCGACGCCAGCCCGCACGTGCTCATCGGCGGGCCGAGCGGTTCGGGGAAGACGAACTTCCTGTACTCGCTGCTCGGCAGCTTCGCGGCGCGGTACTCGCCGGACGAGCTCGCGCTGTACCTGCTGGACTTCAAGGAAGGCGTGTCGTTCGCCGGGCTCGCGCCGGGACGGCGGGACGCCAGCTGGCTGCCGCACGCCAAGCTCATCGGGGTCAACGTCAACACCGACCGCGAGTTCGGCCTCGCCCTGCTGCGGTTCCTCGCCGAGGAGCTGCGCCGCCGGTCCGCCGCGGCGAAACTGCACGAGGTCACCAACCTCGCGGACCTGCGCGAGCAGGACCCCGGCGGGCACTGGCCGCGGATCGTCGCGGTGATCGACGAATTCCAGTACCTGTTCGCCGGCCGCGACGGCGTGACGGCGACGGCGACCCAGCTGCTGGAGGACATCGCGCGGCGAGGCCGTTCGCAGGGCATCCACCTGGTGCTGGCGAGCCAGGACGTCGCCGGGATCGAGGCGTTCTGGGGAAAGCCGGCGGTGTTCGAGCAGTGCACGCTGCGGATCGCGATGCCGAAGGCGCGGCGCGTGCTGTCCGAGACCAACAACGCGGCGGTTTCGGCGCCGAAGTGGCACGCGGTGATCAACCACGATTCCGGTGTGGCGCACGGGAACCAGCTCGCCCACGTACCGGACGCGAGCAGCAAGGACGTCTTCAACAAGCTGCAGCACCGGCTCTGGGAGCGCTACGCGGAGTCGTTCAAGCGGCCCCGGCTGTTCGACGGCGCGCATTCCCCTGTGCTGGAACAGTTCCCGGCGTTCACCGATCTGAAGCCGACGAGCAAGCCGCGCGCGCTGCTCGGCCAGTCCATCGACGTCGGCGAGGCCGCCTGCGGGGTCGACCTGCCGAAGGCGCCGGGACGGAACATCGCCGTACTCGGCGCGGCCACCGCGGAGGCACTGTCCATCATGGACTCCGCCGCGCGGTCTCTCGCCAGGCAGTACGCGCTCGGTTCGGTGGAGTTCGTGCTCTCGTGCCCCATCGAAGCGTCCTTCCCGGCGGTGGCCGAACTGGCCGAGCGGCTGAGCCAGGAGGGCCACGTCGCGACACTGGTGGACGACTTGCCCGGCCGGGTAATCGATATCGCGGAGAAACTGTCCTCTTCGGACAACGCGAAAGTACTGTTGCTGTACGGCGTCGACGCTTCGATTCCCGCACTGGAAGCCAAGGCGCCCGGGCAGCTCAAGAGCGGCCTGGACCAGCTTCGGGTACTGCTGAAGCAGGGTCCGACGCACGGCGTCCACATCATCGGCTGGTGGCGCAGCATCGCGCGACTGAAGGACACGCTCGGTTTCGCGGGCACCGACGACATCGGCAGCTGGGCGGCGTTGGACGTCCAGGGCAACGAGCTGTCGCCGTTCGCCGCCGGACAGGTCGTGCACTGGTCGCCGCGGCCGGGGCGGGCCCTGTTCTTCGACCGCACCACCCACGGCGCCCCTGAGGTGATCATCCCGTTCCAGCGTCCGGAAGGGCTTCTCGATGGATGACGGCATCACCGCGGCCATGCGGTACAAGGAGATCGTCGGCCTCGCCCGCGCCTCGGCGGAGAACCTCCGGACCTGGGAGATCGCCCGCGCGGACGAACTGGAAGCCCGGCTCGCCGAGGCACACCAGGCCGTCGCGGACGCCGCCGAACGCGAACAGCGCGCCGTCGACAGGGCTTCCCGGTGGTGGAAGATGGCTCAGCACAACGTCGAAGGCCTCTCGTGGCTGCCGGAGGACGAAGAACCGGGACCGGTGTCGACAGCGCGGGCCGGGTATCTGGAGAAGTACTTGGAAGAGGTCAAGCCGAGCTACCAGGAACTCGTGCAGGCCGTCCTCGCCCTGGGATGGCGCGCGAAACGGTCCTAGTTCGCTTTGGGCGAAGGGCTTCCGGCGCCGGACGCGGGCACGATGGTGGGCATGACCACCAGACCCTTCCGCTTCGGCGTCGTCGCCGCGGTGAACCCGGAACCCGGACCGTTCACCGACCTCGCGCGCCGGGCGGAATCCTTCGGCTACCACACCGTGCTGGTCCCGGATCCGATCGGAGGGCTGGACCCGCTCGCCGTGCTGCCCGCCGGTTTCGCGGTGACTTCGGAACTGCGCTTCGGCACGTTCGTGCTGGCCAACGCTTTCCGCGACCGATACCAGTTGGACTGGCAGGCCCGCAGCCTGCACACCCTGTCCGGCGGCCGGTTCGAACTCGGCCTCGGCACCGGACGGCCGGGCGCGGAGATCGTCGCCGCCGGACTGAAACGACCGTTCGGCACCGGCTCCCAGCGCCTCGCCGAACTCGCCGCGACGGTGGACCTGCTGGCAGGCACCCAAGACCGGCCGCCCCTGCTGATCAGCGGAGCGGGCCCGAAGGTGCTGGATCTCGCGGCCCGGAAGGCCGACATCATCTCGCTGGCCCTGCCACCGCTGAGCGACACCGCCGTCGCTCAGTCCGTTGTGGACCTCGTGCGCGGGTCTGCGGGAGAACGCTTCGGCGACATCGAACTGGGGCTGAACCTGCTGGCGATCGGCGCCGAGCCGACACCGTGGATGCGCCAGGCGCTCGGCGTCGACGCCCCCGACCTCGCCGCCGCCGGCGCGATCACCGTACTGCCCGGGGATCCCGCCGAAGCAGCCGACGTGCTGCGGTCCCGGCGAGAGACGCTGGGCATCTCGTACGTGAAGATCAACGCCGCGGCCCTCGATGCCTTCGCCCCCGTGGTGGCCGAACTCCGGGGCACCTGACCTCCCCCGCGTGCCATGAAAGGTCCTTTCCTTGCAAATTTCGCAAGGAAAGGACCTTTCATGGCGTGGGTTACGGCTTCGGCAGGTAAGGGCCGAGCACCTTCTCCAGGTAGTCCGCCAGGTCGTAGAACGCGTCCTGGACGGGGTTGCCCGCGCTCGGCCGGAACCGCAGCACCTGCGGGTCGTGGTCGCTCGCCTGCTTCGCGAACTCGGCGTTCAGGTGGACGACGTCGTAGTCGGTCCCGCGCGGCGCCTTCGACGCCAGGATGTGGTCCAGCACCTGCGACTGGCCCTCGAAAACGTAGCTGTACCGCTCGCTCTCGGGCAGCGACGCGATGAGGTCCTTCAGCGCGCCACCGGCGGTCAGCGTCTTCACAGCGGGCGAGAACGGGTAGTCGTTCAGGTCCCCGGCCACGACGATGTTCGCGTTCTTGTCCGACGCGAGCACCTTGTCGACGAAGCCGCGGAGCAGCGTCGCCTGCTTGGCCCGCTGCACCTCGGAACTCCGGACCGGCGGCTGGTCGCGGCCGTGGGTCGGCTGGTCGCCGCCCTTGGAGTTGAAGTGGTTCGCGATGACGAACACGGTGCGGCCCTGGAAGACGAACTCGCCGACGAGCGGCTTGCGGCTGGCCTCCCAGGCCTCGTTCAGCGGGTCGACCCGGCCGGGCGAGACGGTCAGGTGGGTCTTGCCGCGTTCCTTGACCACGTCGACCGGAGTGGCCGCGTCGCCGCCCTTGCGGTCCACAAAGGACACCCGGGCCGGGTTGAACAGGAAGCCGACGCGGATGTTGCCGCCCGGCTGGCCGCCGTCCTTGCCGTTCTCCGGGTCGATCTGCCGCCATTCGTAGCGCGGGCCACCGGCGGCGACGATCGCGTCGACGAACTTCTGCAGCGTCTGGTCCGCCACGACGGTGCCGTCGTTCGCCGGCCCGTTGTTGTCCTGGATCTCTTCCAGGTTCAGGATGTCCGGCTTCGCCAGATTGGTGGCGATGGCCTTCGCCAGCTCGCCGAACTTCTCCGCACTGTCCAAAGCGGACAGATTCTCGACGTTGTAGGTGGCCACCGAAAGCTCACCGCCGCGCTGCGCACGGGTGCTCTCGCGCTGCAACCCGTTGTCCTTGGCGGCGCCCAGCTTCGTCGCGAACAGCGTGTAACCGCCGAAGTTGCTGTACTCGACCGGGCCGGAGGTCTCACCGGTGAGCGCGTCGCCGGTGTTGACCTTCGGGAAGGGCTGCTCGGCGAACGGGATCAGCGACGCGACCTTGAGCACGCCGGTGTTGAGCCGGTCGTAGTCGAGGTACACGGCGCCGCCGCGGACGCTCGGGTTCTGCTTCGGCTTGGTGGTCACGTAAAGCTCGTTGAACGACGACGTCGGGCCGACGACGCGGGCGTCGGAGACGCTGACGATCTCGCTTTCGTGCGACTCCCAGAAGTCCAGCGAGTACTTCGCGGGCTCCAGCGGCAGCGGCTCGATGCTGCCGCCCGGCGCGGGGGCGACGGTGTCCGGGACCGAGTCGGACGTGACGACGGTCGCGACGGGAAGGGCGTTCCCGTTCGAATCGACCGTCCACTGTGCACTCGTCAGCTCGGTGAGCGACTGGTACGGCGAGGTCGCCGGGGCGTCCGGGTAGAACTCGCGGATGGTGCCGGTGGCCGTCACCGCGTCACCGACGGCCACGGCGGGCGTGGTCGAGCCGGTGAAGACGAACAGGCCCTCGCTGGTGCGCGGGTCCGCGTCGGGAGCGCTGTCGGTGATCCAGAACCCGCGGGCCGAGCCGAAGCTCCGGATCGCGGTCACGACGCCGGTGACCCCGGCGACCTTCCGGTCCTTGAACGGCGAGATCCGGGTGGTGCCCTGGATGTCGTGGATCTTGGCGTTCACCGGCGGCGGGCCGGTCTCGCCTGGCGTCTCACCCTTGCTGTTCGTCGGGGTGGGCGCGCCGGAGGTGAAGTCGGCCGCGTTGTCGTCGGTGTCCGCGAGCGTCGTCCCCCTGGCGACGGACGCGGTGTTCGACGGCGCGGGCGCCGCGGTCCCCTCGCGGATGACGGCGGCCGGGCCGAAGCCGACCAGGTCCTTGATCCGGGAGTCGGCGGCGCAGTCGGCGGCGGTCTTGCAGGTCAGCGCCGTGGTGCCCTGGACGAGCGCGATGGTGCCGGCGGTCGCGGACAGGGCCAGCGAGCCGGTGGCGTCCGGCGTCGGGAGCGCGACGGTGCCGCCCGAGCCCTTCGCCTGCGCGATGAGGTACCGCGCGCCCGGCGCGACACCGCCGGTCAGCGGCGTGACCTGCCAGCTGTTCCCCGAGGCGGGCGCGTACTGGACGCTGAAGCCGTCGAGGCTCACGTCGGCCGTGCCGCGGTTGGCGAGTTCGACGAAGTCGGTGGTCAGCGTGGCGCCCGAGTTGCCGCCACCGCCGTAGACCTCGGCGATCACGGCGTCGGCGCTGGGCGCGGCGAGCGCGGCCGGAGCGGAGACACCGCTCACGACCAGCCCGGAGGCGACGGCCACGGTCAGGGCCCTTCTCCGGGCAGCACGTCGGGATGTGGTCACGCTGAGTCCCCTCTTCGCAAGATCGGTCGAGGAATACTCCCCCGAACAAGTGAAATGAGGAAGACGACAAGACAACGATTCGTCACCGCTAGCCCGTTCGGCCCCTGGTTCCGCCGTGTTCTCGCGTGAGAGGATCAAGATCCGCCGCCTGCGAAGCACCAGGAGGCGTCTTCATGCGCAGACTTCTTTGCGCGCTCGTCATGGCAGGTCTCGTGATCCCGGTTCCCCAGGCGGCCGCCAAGCCGCCGGAAAAGACCGCTTTCGAGCTGATGACCCCGGCGAGTTCGGTCGCGTCCCGCACCGACCGGCGGCCGAACGCGGGCGGGATCTTCGACCCGGTCGCGCGCAAGACCTTCATCTCGTGGTCCGGCAAGGCCGCGGACACCTACGTCCAGGCCTACGACCACCGGACCGGCGCCTGGACGGCGCCGAAGAAGATCGCCGACGGCGAATCCGATCCGCACAACTACCCGACGATGCTGCTGGCGGGCGACGGCCACCTGCTGGTCTTCCGCGGCATGCACAACACGCGGACCGTGATCAGTCGCGCACCGCAGGCCCATTCCCTCGACGGCACCTGGACCGACACCGAGGTTTCCGCAGGTGACTCGGCGAGCTACCCGATGCCGGTCAAGACCGCCGACGGCACGCTGTTCATGTTCTACCGCGAGACCACCAACGAGCTCGATCCCGCGGCTGCCACCGACTTCCGCCCGATGAAGTACATCGTTTCCCGCGACGACGGGAAGACGTGGAAGAACTCCGTGCGGCTGACCGGGAAGCAGTGGGCGTTCGGCTCGCTGGGCCGGGCCGACCACATGGACGAGATCTACGTCGGGCAGCTGCGGTACCTGCCGTCGTCCGGGCGGATCCAGTTCGTCTACACGCTCGCGGGCGGCGGGCCGGAGCAGCACAAGCACGACGTCTACCACCGGAACGTCTACTACCTGTCGTTCGACGTCCACACCCTGCGCTTCTATTCCGCGGCGGGCCGCGACCTCGGCACGCAGGTCGACGACGCCGAGCAGGAGCGGTACCTCAAAGTCGTCGAAACCCCGCTGGAGCTGCCAGGCGGACTGAAGTCGCCGGACTACATCCTGCAAGTCGGCACCCAGCGCGACGGCAAACCGTTCGTCACCTGGTTCCAGTTCGACGCGGTGGGCTCGCCGCGCGATTTCGCGGGCGCGTGGAACGGCCGGAAGTGGGAAGTGCGCGAAGTCGCGAACGGACTCCGATTGCGCGAGATCGAACCGCTCAAGGGCGGCACTTGGCGCGTTTACGGAACCCGCGACGGACAGCCCGGCATCGAGACTTTCCTGCTCGAGAACGGACGCGGGTGGAAACCGGAAACCGTGATCACCACACCGAAACCGGTCCAGCGCGTCGAAGTGATCGCCGGTTTCCGGGACCCCGCCCGCATTCTGGCGACCGGCGCGTCCAGTGCGCGTGACGTCTCCGTGGCCGACGGTGACATCTATGTAGCGGGCGCACCGCACAAATAGCCCATTGGTGTTCCCCTGCCTTAAATGAACCTCAAGTCCGGGTTCAACCCGGCATTTCCGGAGTTACCTTTGGCGACGTGAGCGAGGACACAAATCCTCCCTCACGTCGCCGGAGGAGGTGTCCGATGGGCTGGCTCATCGCTGGTACGGCACTGGTTCTGCTGCTGGGTATCGCACTGGCCGTCGACCTGCGCGACCGCGGACGCGGCAGGCGTCCGATGGCCCACTTCGGCGGCGCGCGGCTCGACGCCGTGCTGCGGGAAGCCGATCTGCGCGAACGGCACATGACCTTCTGACGCTCGCCGGGGAGGGCGAGCGGGGGGAACTGGGGGCGCACCGCCGGTGCACGGGACCCGTCGGGGGAGACGGAGCCCGTACACCGGCGGTGCGTCATTTCACGCCTCGCCGCACACGCGTGATCAGAGCCGGGACTCGCGTGATTGAAGGCGGAACTCGCGTGATCAGGGCCGGGACTCGCGTGATTGGACGCCGCACTCGCGAGATCCGGCCCTGATCACACGAGATCCGGCTCTGATCACGCGAGTCACGTCTCTGATCACGCGTGTCACGCCTAACCGCCCCAAGCCTGAAGCGTCAGTGCTCGAGTTCCTGCCGCGCCTTGTACTTCCCGATGAGCGACTTCGCCCCGGCGACCGCCGCCTTCCCCGCGCCCTTGGCGCCGGCGGCCAGGAAAGTCGTCCAGTCGAGGTAGTCGCGCCACAGCACGATCCGGCCGTCGCGGACTTCGAACGTGCCGCACACCCAGAACTCGGCCTCCCACGAACCGCGCCGCAGGACGTCGGTGCGCTCGGTGAGCACGATCGGGCCGTCGGCGGCGATGTGGTGGGTGCGCGCCTCGAACCCGCTTCCGTAGCGGGCCAGGGTGCGCAACTGCTTCTCCACCGCCGAAAGGCCGCGAGCCGCGGGAAGCGGGACGTTCTGGTACACGATGTCGATCGCCACGAAGCCCAGCGCGCGGTCGATGTCGAGCTCTTCGAGGGCCTGAAGGAAACCGGTCACCACTGTCTTCGGATCCGTCATGCCGACCAAGGCTAATCCGGTTTTGAACCGGTGGAAGGTCACAGCCGTATCACAGAGCGGAAGGGCCGGTTTCCCCTGACTACGGAGGTATCGATGCGACGGCGACTGCCGATGGCACTGTTCGGGCTGGTCGTCTGGGTGCTCGCGGGCTGTTCGACGGCCACGGGCGCGGCGCCGGCGGCGAGTACTCCCGGCGCCAACCAGGCCGACATCACGTTCTCCCAGCAGATGGTCCCGCACCATCAGCAGTCGATCCAGGTCGCGAACCTGGCTTCGGAACGGTCCGCTTCCGAGTACGTGAAGGCCACCGCGGCCAAGATCGTCAAGGCCGAGTCGGCCGAGGTCCAGACGATGACCGGCTGGCTGCAGACGTGGAACGCCGCCGTGCTCCCCGCGGCGGGTCACGCGGGGCACGCGATGCCCGGGATGATCACCGAGGGGCAGGTCGCCTCGTTGCAGACCATGACCGGCGCCGAGTTCGACAAGACGTGGCTCCCGCTCATGGCGGAGCACCTGCGCAACGGCGTCACGATGGCCAAAACCGTGCTGTCGTCGGGCGAGCACGCCGAGACCAAGAAGCTCGCGCAGGAGATCGTCGAGAACCAGTCGGCGGCGATCGACGAGATCACCGCGCAGCTTTCTTGACCCCCTGAAGGCCCTCCAACGCCCTCCGGTATTGTTCTCGGCGGTGGCGTGTCCGAGCGGCCGAAGGAGCACGACTCGAAATCGTGTGACGGCTAATAACCGTCCGTGGGTTCAAATCCCACCGCCACCGCAGCGAAGAGCCCGGTCTCCACGGAGACCGGGCTCTTCCGCGTGAGGCCTACTTGTTGAACTTGTCCTTGAGGTCCTGCACGCCGCCTTCCGCGCGGTCGCGCAGGTCGTGCCCGGCCTCCTTGACCTGACCTTCGGCCTGGTCGGCCCGGCCGGAGTTCGCGAGGTCCTGGTTGTCGGTCTTCTCGCCGAGCTTCTCCTTGGCGGCGCCGATGGCCTGCTCGGCCTTGTCCTTCGCCTTGTCGAAAACGCTCATGGCGGGTGTTCCTCCTTCGACTGCGGCCACCGTTTGCGGCCGCTTACCGAAGGGATACCCGTCCTACCGGGACCGACACATCTGTCACCCGGTGCGGTTACCCCGTCTCCGGTGGAAGAAGTCTTCGAGCAGGGCCGCGCATTCGGGCTCCAGCACGCCGCCGACGACCTCCGCGCGGTGGCTGAGCCGCCGGTCGCGGACGACGTCCCACAGCGAGCCCACGGCCCCGGTCTTGGGCTCCCAGGCGCCGAAGACGACCTTTGCGACCCGGGCCATCACGAGGGCGCCGGCGCACATCGTGCACGGCTCCAGGGTCACCGCGAGCGTGCAGCCTTCGAGCCGCCAGCCGTCGCCGTAGATCTCGGACGCGGCCCGCAGCGCGAGGATCTCCGCGTGCGCCGTCGGGTCGCCGAGTTCTTCGCGGGCGTTGCGCGCGGAGGCGAGCGGGGTCCCGTCCGGGGACAGGACGACGGCGCCGATCGGCACGTCCTCACCCGCATCTCGCGCCGCTTCGATCGCCGCCTGGACGGCGGCGATGTCGGCGGCGGAGGCGGCGGGGCTCAGATCTCGTCCAGGATCTTGGTGAACTCGGCGGCGAATCCACACCGCTGCGCGACCATCTGGAGCTGTTCGTCCGGATAGAGGTCCACCTCGCCGACGATCACCTGGAGTTCCGCCCCCGGCAGTCCGAGATCGGTCAGGATCTCCAGATCGCCTTCCGGCCAGACCGCGTCGTCGTCCTCGTCCGGAGGGTCGACTCTCAGCACGTCGAGGACGTCTGCGGCGATGTCGTAGTCGAGCGCCGCGGCGGCGTCGGACAGCAGCAGCGAGGGACCTCTGGGACTCGGCCGGACGATCACGAAGAACTCGTCGTCGATCGCCAGCAGCCCGAAGGCGGCACCTGTCGACCGCAGTTTTCCGAGCTCGGTGATCGCAGCGTCGAGCTCGGCGAGTGCCCCCGGATCAAGAGAGCTGCACCGCCACCGACCGTCCTCCCGCACCACGGCCACCGCGAACCCCGTGATCGGCTCTTGCACCGCCATGCGCACACCGTATTCCGCCCGCATTCGGAACGCACGCACGGTGCGCCTGAAGCGCCGCATGCGCCACTATCGAGACATGACCGGACCGACCGACCTGCCCACGCTCCCCGATGCCCGCTTCGCCGGTTTGCTGGACGAAGCCCGCGCGCTTCAAACGAAAACCGTAGAGCTACGCCGAGAGATCCACCGGAATCCGGAGATCGGCCTCCATCTGCCGAAGACCCAGGCCTCGATCAAAGCGGCCCTGGAGGGCCTGCCCCTGGAGATCATCGAGGGCAAATCGACCACTTCGCTGACCGCCATCCTGCGAGGTGGGAAGCCCGGCCCGGCGATCCTGCTCCGCGGCGACATGGACGCGTTGCCGCTGCACGAGGACACCGGCCTCGACTTCGCCTCCGAAGACGACGGCGCCATGCACGCCTGCGGGCACGACACCCATGTCGCCATGCTGGCGTCGGCCGCACGGCTGCTCAGCGAGCACGCCGACGAGCTGGCCGGGTCGGTGGTGTTCATGTTCCAGCCCGGAGAGGAAGGCGAGCACGGCGCGCGCCACATGATCCACGAGGGTGTGCTCGACGCCGCGGGCGAACGCGTCGAAAAGGCGTTCGGCCTGCACATCTTCACCCAGACCGCGGCCGGCATCGTGCAGACGCGGCCCGGTCCGATCATGGCGTCGGCCAACAGCTTCCACGTCACCGTCACCGGCCGGGGCGGGCACGGCTCGGCGCCGCACCAGGCGATCGACCCGGTGCCGGCGGCGGCCGCGATGGTGAGCGCGCTGCAGACCATGGTGACCCGCAAGGTCAGCGTGTTCGAGCCCGCGGTGGTCTCCGTCACCCGCATCGAGACCGGGACCACGACGAACATCATCCCGGAGACGGCGTTCCTGGAGGGCACGATCCGCACGCTGTCCGAGCGGACGCAGGCGTTCGTGCGCGAGGAGCTGCCGAGGGTGTGCGAGGCCGTCGGCGCGGCGCACGGCGTCCGCGTGAGCGCCGAGGTCCTCCCCGGCTACCCGGTCACGGTGAACGATCCGAAGATCGCGGGGCGGGTGCTGGAACTGGCGGCCGAGGTCCTCGGTGCCGGCAACTCCGAGTTCATGGAGAACCCGGTGATGGGCGCGGAGGACTTCTCCTATGTCCTGCAACGCGTTCCGGGGGCCTTCGCCTTCCTCGGCGCCTGCCCGCCCGACGCGGACCTGGCCACGGTCGAGGCGAACCACTCGAACCGCGTGGTCTTCGAGGAAGACGCCATGGCCAACGGCGTCGCGATGTACGCCGCCTTCGCCCTGGACGCGCTTCGGTAGCCATTACACAACAGTGTTGATTTAATGGGCGTCATGAGCGATGACACCCTGGCCGTCCTGGCCGCACAGGAGGAGCGCCTGGTCTTCCGCCGGTTCGACAACGAGACCGCGCTGGAGCTGGGCGCCCACCTGCTCGCGGCGGCACGGAGCCGCGCCCTACCGGTGACGGTCTCCGTGCGCCGCGGCGGTCAGCGGCTGTTCCACGCGGCGTTGCCGGGCACCTCGGCCGACAACGACGCATGGATCGACCGCAAGAGCCGCGTCGTCGACCGCTACGGGCACAGCTCGTTCCTCGTCGGCGAACGGTTCCGCGCCAAGGGCACGACGTTCGAGGCCGACTCCCGTCTCGATCCGGACCTCTACGCCGCGCACGGCGGCGTGTTCCCGGTGATCGTCGACGGGGTCGGCCCGGTCGGCACCGTCGGCGTCTCGGGACTGCCCCAGGCCGACGATCACGCGTTCGTCGTCGAGCAGCTGGAAACCTTCCTCGCCACACTGTCCTAAGTAGACAATCCACGGAGTTGTCCACAGGTTGTTCACGTGTGGACAACTCCGTTCGGCGACGACAAAACCGGACGAGTTCCGGTTATTTCTTGACAAACTCCCTAGTGGTCTAGTCCAATCCCTGACGTGACGTGAACCACACCCGAGGGAGTCCCCATGCGCCGGAAAGCCGCCGTCGGCATCGTTTTCCTCTTACTGGGCCTGCTGATGCCCGCCACGGCCCAGGCCGCGATCCCGGCCCACGCCCTGGTCGGCTACCTGCACGCGAGCTTCGCCAACGGTTCCGGCTACACGCGGATCGCCGACGTCCCCGAAGACTGGGACATCATCGACCTCGCCTTCGCCGAGCCGACGTCGGTGACCTCGGGCGAACTGCGGTTCGGTCTCTGCCCGGTGGCGGAATGCCCGAACGTCGAATCCGAGGCGGAGTTCATCGCCGGGATCAAGGCGCAGCGGGCCAAGGGCAAGAAAGTGGTCGTCTCGGTCGGCGGCCAGAACGGCCAGGTCCAGCTGACCACCGCCGCCGCGCAGGACGCGTTCGTCAGCTCGGCGAGCGCGATCATCGACAAGTACGGCCTGGACGGGATCGACATCGACTTCGAGGGCCACTCGCTGTCCCTGGACGCGGGCGACGCCGACTTCAAGAACCCGAAGACTCCCGTGGTGGTCAACCTGATCTCCGCGCTGAAGACGCTGAAAGCCAAGTACGGCAACGACTTCGTGCTGACGATGGCGCCGGAGACGTTCTTCGTCCAGCTCGGCCACCAGTTCTACGGCCCCGGTCCGAACGGGAGCGCCGATCCGCGATCGGGGGCGTACCTGCCGGTGATCCACGCGCTGCGGGACTCGCTGACCATGCTGCACGTCCAGGACTACAACTCCGGCCCGATCATGGGGCTCGACGGCCAGTACCACACCATGGGGACCGCGGACTTCCACACGGCGATGACCGACATGGTGCTCTCCGGCTTCCCCGTCGCGGGCGACGCCTCGAACGTCTTCCCCGCGCTGAAGCCGGAACAGGTCGCGATCGGCCTGCCGGCGGCGCCGTCGGCGGGCAACGGGCACACGACACCGGCGGACGTGCGCGCGTCGCTGGACTGCCTGACCAAGGGAAGCGGCTGCGGCGCCTACAAGCCGCACGGCACCTTCCCGGCGCTGCGCGGGCTGATGACGTGGTCGATCAACTGGGACAAGTTCACCGGCTGGGAGTTCTCGAAGAACTTCACGTCGTACTTCGGCTGAGTTCCGGAGGGCCCGACGAGGGGACCGGGGGGCCATCACGTAGTTCGGAAGGTGTGAAGGTCGAGTTTCCTCGGCTGAGCCGAGGGAGAACCCTCCTTGCCACCCGCCGCCCCCGCCCGCGGTCCGGGCACCTGTCCCAAGGTTCAGGACACCCGGTCCATAGGTCACCGTGCTAGCGTAAAGTGTCACATCATATATCAGATCGGACATGCCAGTGAGCCCCTCTTCACGGTTCGACGAGCGGAAACGGCGGCTGTCCGGGGTCGTGGCCATCCCGGTGACCCCGTTCGACGCCGGCGGCGCCGTGGACGCGGAGGCCTCCGCGAAGCTGGTGGACCGGGTGATCACCGGCGGCGTCGAGGTCGTGACACCGAACGGCAACACCGGCGAGTTCTACGCGCTGGACGAGACCGAGACGCGGCACTGCCTCGAACTGACGGTCGAGACGGCGGCCGGGCGGGCGAGCGTGGCCGCCGGCGTCGGGCACGACCTCCGGACCGCGATCGGCGCGGCACGGCACGCGCGGGAGGCGGGCGCGGATCTGCTCATGATCCATCAGCCGGTGCACCCCTACGTCTCGGCGGAGGGCTGGGTCGAGTACCACCGCGCCATCGCGGCGGCGGTCCCGGAACTGGGTGTCGTGCTGTACGTGCGCGACTCACGGATCGAGGGCAAGCAGCTGGCGAGGCTCGGCGACGCCGCCGAAAACGTCGTCGCGGTGAAGTACGCGGTGCCGGATCCGGTGCGGTTCGCCTCAGTGGCGCGGGACGCGGGGCTCGATCGCTTCGTGTGGATCGCAGGGCTGGCGGAGTTGTCGGCACCGGGCTACTTCGCCGTCGGCGCGACCGGGTTCACCTCCGGGCTGGTGAACGTGGCGCCGTCACTTTCGCTGGAGATGTTCCGCGCGCTGCGGGACGGCGATTTCAACGCCGCGATGGCTTGTTGGGAGCGCGTCCGGCCCTTCGAGGAGCTGCGGGCCGAGGACGGGAACGCCAACAACGTGAGCGTGGTGAAGGAAGCGTTGGCACAGCTGGGTTTGTGCCGCCGCGATATCCGTCCGCCGAGCCGCCCGCTGACCTCCGCCGAACGCGGTAAAGTCGCCGGGATCCTTGAAAACTGGTGCCTGCCAAGGAAAAACTTCTGACCGTGTGCACGCCCGCCGGGAACGAGCGTGCACACGGCGACAGGTCAGAGGTCGCGGCCATCGATGATCGCGGCTTGGCCCTGATGGGCGCCTCGGGGCGCGCCGTGCGGCGCGGCGGGCGGCTGCTCACCGGCGAGGCCGGCGGGACCATGAACGCGAAGGGATCGATGTCTGGCCGGTGCTCCTGTCTCCGGTCGAGCCTCGCGACCGGACGGAACCGGGGGAAATTTCCCTCGATGTCTTCGACTGTACGCCAGATCGTGCTGCTTCGGTGAATTGCTTCCACCCCGCCGACGTGGGACGCTGGAAGTAGACCACGGAGCGTCCGTGGCGTGTTGTGGTACCAGTGCCTTTCTCGGCCGAACTGGACCCCTTTCGGTGTTCTGAAACCCGTTGCTGGATTGCCCACTTTCACGAAACCAGAACGGTGTGATCCCCCATGACCTCCACACAGACGAGGCAGGGCAGCGACTTCGCCGAACTGTCCCACTTGGTCAAAGAGGCGGGCCTGCTCGAACGGCGTCGCGTGTACTACGCGACGAAAATCTTCTTGAACCTGCTCGCTTTCGCGGGCGGCTGGGTCGCCTTCGCCCACCTCGGCGACTCTTGGTGGCAGCTGTTCCTCGCCGCGTTCTTCGCGATGATGTTCACGCAGCTGTCCTTCATCGGCCACGACGCGGGACACAAGCAGATCTTCCGCGGCCGCAAGGCGAACGAGGTCACCGGTTTCGTCCACGGTGGACTGACCGGTCTCAGCTACGGCTGGTGGATCGGCACGCACAACCGGCACCACGCGAATCCCAACCACGAGGACGAGGACCCGGACGTCAACCTAGCGGCCCTGATCTTCACCAAGGCCCAGGGCACCGAACGCCGCGGTCTCCTGCGCTGGATGGCGAAGTACCAGGCGTTCCTGTTCTTCCCGTTGCTCCTGCTGGAAGGGCTGAACCTGCACGTGTCGAGCGTGACGGCGATCTTCCAGCGTGGCTTCAAACGCCGGAAACTCGAATCGGCGCTGATGCTCGCCCACATCTCGGCGTACCTGACGGCGGTGTTCGTGGTCCTTTCACCCGGCGTCGGCTTCGTCTTCATCGCCGTGCACCAGTGCCTGTGGGGCGTGTACATGGGCTGCTCGTTCGCCCCGAACCACAAGGGCATGCCGACGCTGTCGGCCGGGCACAAGCTCGACTTCCTGCGCAAGCAGGTCCTCACCTCGCGCAACGTGCGCGGCGGCCCGGTCGTGGACTTCGCGCTCGGCGGCCTCAACTACCAGATCGAGCACCACCTGTTCCCGAGCATGGCGCGGCCGAACCTCAAGCACGCGCAGGTGATCGTCCGCGAGTTCTGCGTGAAGCACGGCATCGACTACGCGCAGTGCGGCTGGGCGGCGTCCTACGGCTACGTGCTCCGGCATCTGCACGAGGTCGGAGCGCCGTTGCGTGGTCAACCGGTGGCGGCACGATGACCTCCGCCCGTTCCCTCCGCGACGTGGCCGAGCCCGCCGACGGCGACCGGTGCCCGAGCTGCCCGCATCCCTTGTCCCTGCACGACGCGATCGCCCGGCGCTTCTGCGTCGCGACCGCGGCCGGTGGGTTCAGCCGCGGCTGCACCTGTGCCGAGGAAACCGAAACAACCGAATAGAGGATCACCATGAACGCCGACACAGTCCCCGTCTCCCGGTACGAGATCCGGGTCGACACCGTGAAGAAGATCGTCAACGAGCACACCGACCTCGACAACGAGACGGCGTTCGCCTTGGCCGTGCGCATGGTGCGGGCGCTCGACACCGTCCCGGAGCACGTCCGCTGACAGTGTGGCCGGGGTTACTCGCGCGTTAACAAGGCGTCAGCGAGACCCCGGAACACGTCAGGGAGGCGTTGGCGAAGCGGCCGGGCCGGGCCGATCGGAGTTGTGCTGGCGGAGCACTGACCGACCGACGCGGAGGTAACCCGTGACGCTCAGCGAGCTCCTGCCCAGCCTCGGCTGCGAAGCCGCCGACCACCTCGAACCCGGGGTCTGGCCACGGAGCACCCGGCTCGGGCCCGGTGGGGAACTGCTGTTCGCCGGCGCGCCGGTGTCGCACCTCGCCGCGAGGTTCGGGACCCCGGCGTACCTGCTCGACGAGGACGAGGTCCGGCAGAACGCCCGCGCGTACCGCCAGGCGCTGCCGGACGCCGAGGTGGCGTACGCGAGCAAGGCGCTGTGCACCCGCGCGGTCCTGCGCTGGGTCGCCGAGGAAGGGCTTTCCCTCGACACCTGCTCGGCGGGCGAGATCGCGGTGGCGCGGTCGGTCGGCTTCCCCGCCGAGCGGATCCTGCTGCACGGCAACGCGAAGACCCCCGAAGACCTCAAGGCCGCGCTGTCCTACGGCGTCCGCCGGATCGTGGTGGACTCTCTCGACGAGATCGAGCAGCTCGGCGCGCTGGCCACCGGCGCGCAGCAGGTGCTGATCCGCGTCACCCCCGACGTCGCGGCGGGGACGCACGCGGCGATCACCACCGGCACAGAAGGGCAGAAGTTCGGCTTCTCCCTGCGTGAGGAGGTCCGCGACAACCTCGGCCGGGCCGTCTCCGCCGTACTCACGCAGCCGGGGCTCCGCTTGGCCGGGCTGCACTGCCACATCGGTTCTCAGGTGTCCCGTGTGGACTTCTACGAACTGGCCGCCCGCAAGATGATCGGGGTGCTCGCCGGGCTCCGCGAGACGCACGGCGTCACTCTGCGGGAGCTGGACCTCGGCGGCGGGCACGCCGTCCGCTATCTGCCCGGCGACAGCGGTTTCGACATCGACGGATATGTGCGCCGTCTGCGGGTCGCGCTCGCCTACGAATGCGCTTCGCGCGGCTTCCCCCAGCCGAAACTGACGATCGAACCGGGCCGCGCGATCGTCGGACAGGCGGGGATCACCGTGTACCGGGTCTGCGCGGTGAAACACGGTTCGCGCACGTTCGTCGCCGTCGACGGCGGGATGAGCGACAACGCGCGGCCCGCGCTCTACGGGGCGGCGTACACCGCGCGCCTGATCGGCAGGCGCAGCCGCGCTGTCCGGCGGCCGATGACGGTGGTCGGACGGCACTGCGAATCGGGCGACATCCTCGCCGACGGGCTCGCGCTCCCGGACGACGTCCACCCCGGCGATCTGCTCGCGGTCCCGTGCACCGGGGCATACCACCACTCGCTCGCGTCGAATTACAACCTCGTCGGCAGGCCGCCGGTGGTCGGCGTCTCACGCGGTACGGCGACCCTGCTCGTCCGCCGCGAAACCGAGGAGGACCTGCTGAAACGCGACCTCGGCTGACCCGTCGTCCGAAAACCTCGGCACTCACCCTGTCGCGCGACAGAATCCTTCGCGCGAACATGCCGGGAAAGAGAATCGCGACAAACAACTTAACGGCGGTAGCATTCTGGACATTGATCGATACGCTGCGCGACAAGAATCGCATGCCGAAACAAAGGGAGGGACGGCATGGGTGACGAACCACGCGCGCAGATCGAGCAGCGCACACCTAGAGGGTTGGACAATACCGATCGCACTCTGATCGCTCTACTGCAAGTCGACGGGCGGGCCTCGTTCACGGCGCTGGCCAAGGCCGTCGGTCTGTCGGAGGGCGCCGTGCGGCAACGCGTCCAACGGCTGTTGCGGGACGAGACGATGCAGATCGTCGCTGTCACGGATCCGGCGAACGTCGGGCTCGGCCGTCAGGCGATGGTCGCGATCAAGGTCCAAGGCGATCCGCGAGCTGTCTCCGACCAGCTCTCCGGATTGCCGGACGTCCACTACGTCGTGCTCACCGCGGGAGGCCACGACCTGCTCGCCGAGGTCGCCTGCCGGGACGACGAACATCTCTTGAGTGTGCTGAACGACGACATCCGGCCTATCCCGGGTGTCGTCAGCACGGAAACGCTGATCTACTTGAAACTCGCAAAACAGACATACGCCTGGGGCAACCTGACCCGGTAGCCCTTTATTGGGGGGAGTCGTGAGTGTTTCGGGCCGACCGAACAGCCCAGAACACTCACGACACCTTGGCTCCCCCTAGACGCAGCGCAGATACACGTCGGGAGTCCGCCGCCCGGAATCAAGACCGCGGAGGACTTTCGGCAGCGAACCGCTGTGCAGGACCCCGAGCCGCTGCGTCGCCCGCGTCAGCGCGACGTACAGTTCCGCCTCACCGCCCGGACCTCCGGCGAGGATCCGTTCCGGCTCCACCACCAGGACAGCGTCGTACTCCAGCCCCTTCGCCGCGGACGGCGCGATCGCGCCCGGCACCCCCGGGGGCCCGATGACGACCGCCGTTCCCTCGCGCCCCGATTCCTCGCGGACGAATTCGGCGACGGCGTTTTCCAAGTCCACTTCGGACAGTCGGCGGGCCCAGGGTCGCACCCCGCACGAACGCACCGACTCCGGCGGCACGACGTCCGGGGCGAAGCTCGCCAGCACCGAAGCCGCGACAGCCATGATCTCCGACGGCGTCCGGTAGTTGACGGTCAGCTTCCGGTACAGCCACCGATCGGCGACGTACCGGGAAAGCATCGCGTCCCACGACCGCGCGCCGGACGGCGACCGGCGTTGCGCGAGATCCCCGACAACGGTGAACGACCGGCTCGGGCAGCGCCGCATCAGCACCCGCCAGTCCATTTCGGACAGTTCCTGCGCCTCGTCGACCACGACGTGGCCATAGGTCCATTCCCGGTCGGCGGCGGCGCGTTCGGCCAGGTCCCGCTCGTCGCGTTCGGCGAACCGGTCCGCCAGTCCCTCCGCCATCAGCACGTCCGTCGGCCGCAGCGCGAACTCGTAGTCGTCGTGGTCGTCCTCCACCCCGACGATTTCCAGCACCCGCTCGGCGTACTCCTTGCGTTCCCGTCGCCGCCGCTCCTCCGCCCGCCGTTCGGCGGTGCGATCCCGGCCGAGCAGCTCGACGGCCTCGTCCAGCAACGGCACGTCGGACACCGTCCACGCGGCGGCGTCCTCGCGGAACAGCGCCGGATCGGCCCCTGCCGCCCGCAACCGCTCGGGTGAGGCGAAGAGGTCGGCGAGCAGCCGTTGGGGCGTCAGCGTCGGCCAGAGGCGGTCGAGCACCGCGCCGAGCTCCTCACTGGCTTCCAGATCCCGCCGGGCGTTCTCGAGCATCTCCGGGCGGGTGTGCCTGTCGTCCTCCGGCAGCCAGCCCGCGCCGATCCGGTCGACCGCGCGGATGGCGAGCGCGCCGATCACCTCGCGCTCGAAAACGGCCTTCGCCTCGTTGTGCAGCAGGCCGCTGTCCCTGGCCACCTCGCGCGCGGCCGCCGCGACCTCGGCGTCGAACGGCACGGTGACGTCGTCGAGCTCGATCGGCTCCGCCTCGGCGGGCAGCTCCTGCCGGTCCGTCACCGCCGCCGCGAGCACGTCCAGGATCCCCAGCGAACCCTTGAGCCGCTGGACCGCCGGCGGATCCTCGCGATCGGTGCGCAGGCCGGCGACGAGGCCGCCCGGCGTCGCGAAGACGGCGCTGGTCTCGCCGAGCGACGGCAGGACACGGCCGATGTGGTCGAGGAAGCCGCTGCTCGGCCCGACCACGAGCACGCCGCGGCGTTCCATGCGCTCCCGGTTCGTGTACAGCAGGTACGCCACCCGGTGCAGCGCCACCGCCGTCTTGCCGGTGCCGGGACCGCCCTCCACCACGACGACGCCTGTGTGGTCCAAACGGATGACCTCGTCCTGCTCGGCCTGGATCGTCGCGACGATGTCCCGCATGCCCGCGCCGCGCGGCGCGTTGACCGCGGCCAGCAGCGCCACGTCGCCCCGTTCCCCCGCCGGGTCCGGGCGGCCGAAGACCTCGTCGGTGAAGTCGAGGACCTTGCGGCCGAGAGTGCGGAATTGACGACGTCGCGACATTCCTTCGGGAGACGCTCCGGTCGCGCAATAGAACGCGCGCGACGCCGGCGCCCGCCAATCCAGCACCAAGGGTTCGTAGTCGTTCCCTTCGTCGAAAAGGCCGATCCGGCCGACGTACGCCCGTTCTCCCGAAAGGGCGTCCAGACGGCCGAAACAAAGGCCTTCGTCGGCGATCTTAAGCCTGACCGTCTCGCGCGCTTTCGTACGGACCGAGACTTCCCGATCGGACAGCGCGAAGCCTTCTCCCCGCAGCGCGCCCGCATACGCCTCGTTCACCCGCACGCGTTCCGCGTCCAGCCGCTCGTAGAGCGACGCGACGTACTGCCGCTCGGACCGCAATTCCTCGCCGTACCCCAGATTTGACAATTTCCCCTCACAGTGGTTAGACTGATGGAACATTCGGCGTACTGATCAGGCATTCTGATTCAGGCGCCGATTTTTTATTGTCCACCACTTGTCAAGAGGGACCCCACATTCCGCCGGAAACGACCGTGCGCGATAATGGGGACGAGCATCCACCATTACCGCGCACGTTCCGTGCTGTCCGGGATACCGATCAGCCGAGCATGAACTCGCGGGGATCCAGGGCGCGCCCCACCACGCGGACGTCACCGAGCCAGCCGTGGAACGCCTGCTCGACGATGGAGTCGTAGGCGTAGGCGCCGATCAGCCAGGAGCCACCGGGGTTCGCGATCCCCGCCGCGGCCGTCTTCGGGTTCCGCAGCACCGGGCAACCGTCGACGTAGAGCGTCGTCCGCCTGCCGTCGTTGACGGCGGCGACGTGGATCCATTCCTTCAACGCCAGTTCGTGGCTCCACGCGGTCGAGATCCCGTTCTGGTTCACCGGGAACACCGCCCACTGGAACGCGGCACCGTCCGAAAGGGACAGGGTGGCCGACGGCTCGCCGGGGTCGTCGCCGGTCTTTCCCGCCTTGCCGCCGGAACCCTGCCTGCCGAAGAGCGCGGCCCAGGAGTGCTGGCCGTCCTTGAAGTCCTCAGGCAGCTTCACGAACGCTTCGACGGTGTACCCGCGCGCGAACGTCTCCGCGTTCATCGGCGCGGAGTCCGCCGTGCGCAGATACGCGCCGCGGGCCGGTTTCTTGCCGCCGTCGAACCGGAGGCTCGACCTCGACGGCTGCCGCCCGGAGAACTCACCGGAGTACCGCAGTGTTTCGGCGGCACTGCCGGGCAGGGTCACCCGGACCAGGTCGTTGCCCCTGCCCGAAAGGTCGCGAACACCGTCGACCGGGCTGCCGTCACGGCCTTCGAACCGCCAGTAGGCCACGGTCCCGCGGATCAGCTGCCGGTCCGCGGGCCGGGCGGGCGGGACCGGGACCGGCGCGAACCCGGCGAACCTCGTGTCGAAGTCGATCACCAGGCTGAAGTAGTCCGAGGGGCCGGTGCGCTCGATCTCCCGGCGCTGCAGTTCGTTGAGCCGCGGCGCCTGGTCGGCCAGCCACGGCGAGAACGTGCGGACGTCGATCACGTTCCGCGCGAGGTCGAACCGGTAGAGCCGGATCATCGCGCTGCCGCCGTAGTAGCGGTCCTGGTAGTTGGTGATGTGCAGGTGGACGTCGTGGCCCGCCTTGTTGCGCTTCACCGCGCGGCCCGGCGGCCAGTAGTGCCCGTTGAGGGTCAGGAAGATCTGGTCATTCCCGTCGATCAGCTCGTCCCACACCCGCTGCCCGAACTCGGAAAACTGAGCCTGCCCGGCCTCGTCGGCCCATACCAGTTCATGGATGGTCAGGATCGCCGGAAGCCGCGGATTCCGCGCGAGGACCGACCTCGCCCACTCCAGCCCGCCCGCCGACGGCCGCCAGTCGAGCGCGAGCAGCAGCCACTCACGCCCGCCCGCGCGGAACACGTGGTGGCTGTTGTAGCCGTCCGGGCTGGCGCCCCGGAAGGTCTTCGAGCCCCGTTGCCGCTGCGGGCCGAACGCGTCGAGGTACGGCGTGCGGCCGCGCTGGTCGTCGGTCGAGGACTTGATGTCGTGGTTGCCCGCAAGCGTGCTGTACGGGAACCGCCGCCGGTCCAGGTGCTCGAAAGACCGGCTGATCTGGTCGAACTCGCCCGGCTGCCCGTTCTCGGTGAGGTCGCCGAGATGCGCCAGGAAGACGATGTTCTCGTCGCCGCCGGTGACGTACCGCAACGTGGCGTCCAAGGGCGCGGGGTCGCCGCGGTCGGCGTCGAAGAGGTACTGGGTGTCGGGCAGGACCGCGAGGGTGAAGCTGCCGTCTTCGGCGTCCGGGCCGTGATGGCCGAAGGTCGCCGAAGCCGCCGGGGCGCCGAGCACGGGCAACGCGGACGCCGCCGCACCGGCGCCGAGCAGGCCGGCACCGCGCAAGAAGGTCCGTCTGGAGGAGTCGTTCACGGCCGAAACCTACGGTCGCGGAAGCAACGCGTCCCGAACCACGGATGAACACTTGCCCCGCTCGGTAGCTTCGTCACCATGGGGAACGTCAAACGCTGGCCCGTGCTCGCCGGCGTCGGTGTCGTGGTGACCGCGGCCACCTGGTGGATCGTGGACGAGATGCCGACGGTGGACGACGCCGTCGCGCGGGAGGCACTGCCTCCGATCGACGAACATCTGCGCGCGTGGCTGGGAACGTCCGCCCGCTCCGGCACGGACGTCCGCTGGGTGTGCACGCAGAAGGTGATCGAGACCAGGCCGGACGGCGAGCGCGTCAAGATCGGCCTGGTCGCGAACTGCGACGAGGTCGCGAAAGAAGGCGACGGGCTGGTCACGCGCGGCGGATTCCGGCGGCAGCCGATGGTCTACCTCGTCGAGCGCACACCCTCCGGGTATCGCGTGCTCGACCGGAAGTTCGCGGAGGACGGCGCGGGCTATTCGCCCTCGGTCAAGGCGATGTTCTCGTGGATCGGTGCCCGCCGGGTGCTCGACGGCACCAGCCCGGACGACCCGCGGGGCGTTTCGCCCGCCGCGTTCGGCCTGCCGGAGAACACCCCCGTCCGCGCCTCGCGCTGATCAGCCGCCGCTCCCGTCGATCAGCTTCGGCACCACGAACCACATGCCGACGAACAGCGCCGCCGACACCACGCCGAGGATCGCCATGGCCACCGGGCCGTAGACGACCTTGGCGATGAGCGCGACGGTCGTGGTGATCGCGGCCGCGAGGCAGCCGAGGCCGACCAGGACGGAACGGTTGCCGTAGGTGAGGATCCGCTCGCGGTTCCCGGTGCGGAACAGCAGCCGATGCCAGGCGGCGGGCGCCGTCAGCAGCGCCGTCGAACAGACCGTGAGCAGGACCGCCGTCAGGTGAACGGACTTCTCGAACCCGCTCGCCTCGTGGAACTCGTCGGTGAACACCACCGTGAGCAGGAACCCGAAGAGGATCTGGACGCCGGCCTGCGCGACCCGGAGCTCCTGCAGGAGCTCACTGACGTTGCGGGTCAGGCGTTCGTTCTTCGTCTCGCCGGTGTGCTCGACCATGCGGCGGCTCCAGGACCATCGGTTGGCGCGTGACCTTTTCGTACCAACCGAGCGAGGTCACCGACACGACCACGACGGCGAGGCCGAGCCACTGCGTACCGGACAAGTGCGCGTTCAGGAACGATACGCCGATCACGGCCGCGGTGACGGGGAACGCCAGCTCGGCCAGCGTCGCCCTGGCGGCGGGGGTCGACCGAAGGCCCAGGTAGTACAGGCTCAGCGCCAGCAGACCGGGGACCAGCGCGAGCAGCCCGAGGCCGAGCGCGTTGTCCCAGCCGACCGCGAACCCGCCGCCCTGGTACGCCACGATGCCCGCGGCGACCGGAAGCCCGACGGTGAAGCGCAGGGTGGTGACCTCCTTCGGCGCCAGCTCGGTGGAAAGCAGCCTGCCGAGCACCGTGCCCGCCGCCCACAACACGGCCGCGCCGATCGCCAGCAGCGCCGCCTTCGCCGCGGCGAGCTGGATGTTCAGCGGATCCTTGAACGCCAGCAGCCAAGCACCCAGCAGCGCCGGGATCGCGAAGAAGGCGTACCCCGGGCGGACTCGCTCACGGAGTACGAAATATGCCGCCAGCACGGCGAACACCGGCTGGAGCTTCTGCAGCACCAACGGCGTCACCGGGTCGCCCAGTTTGAAGGCCGCGGTGAACATCGCCGTCGCGAGCGCGGAAGAGCCACCGCCGATGGCGAGCACGGCCAGCCATTCCCGCGGTCCGCACCGCCGCAGCGCGCGGAAAGCGCCGGGGATCAGCGGACTCAGCACGAGCACCACGAGCAGGTGCTCCCAGAAGACGACCGTGGCCGCCGGCAATGCCTCGGCGAGCGGAAGCCGCAAAAGCCCGTCTGTGCCCCAAAGTGCGGCGGCGACCGCGACCAGCCAAGTGCGATCCGGAGGGTTGGTACTCACATTTCCTTCCATCCATGCCCCCGCCGCCGCCCTCAACGGACGCGCTGGCGCGCGCATTATGCCCATAGTTTGAGAATGATCGCCCGACCGAGTGACCTGTCTGGCGTGTCCGATTCGTGCGGACTAGGCAAGGTGACATGCGCCCCGTCCCCGTACTAGTCCTGGCCCTGTCCACCGCCGCACTGGCGCTCACCTCCGGCGCCGGACCGGCCACCGCCACCCCCGGCTCCCGAGTCCACGTCATCACCGCCAAGAGCGGCCTCACGATCTACAAGCCGGAGCTGGTCCCGGCCGGCGCCCGCACGCACGTCTTCGGGTTGACCTCCAAGGCTTTCGGCACTTCGACCGCGGTCCTCGTGACCGGCCTGCTGCCCAACCGCGAATACGGCGCCCACGCGCACACGAAGCCGTGTGGTGCCACCGGCGACCTCGCCGGACCGCACTACCAGAACGTCGAAGACCCGGTGAAGCCGTCGGTGGATCCCGCCTACGCCAACCCCCAGAACGAGATCTGGCTCGACCTCACCACCGACGCCACCGGCCGCGGCGCCGCCGTGTCCAAAGTGGACTGGACGTTCAGCGAACGGCGAGCGAATTCGATCGTGATCCACGAAACGCATACGCACACCGACCCCGGCCACGCCGGGACCGCGGGGGCCCGGCTGGCCTGTGTGACGGTCGGCTTCTAGCAGCGTTTTCCTAAAACCCCCAGGTGCGTTCGGGCCGGATCCTGATCCGGGCGCGATACTCCCGATCGAACTTCGGGATGTCGTAGTCGATCGCCGGGTAGTGCTTCTCGTACTTGTCGAGGAAGCCCGGCTGCTCCGACGGGAGACCGTCCGGCAGGATCTCGGCTCGGCCGCCGATCACCAGGATCGAGCCGCCGTGCTCGTCGGCGTTGAAGTGGAGGCTGACCTCGGGGTTGGCTTCGATATGCCGAGTCTTCGCCGTGTCCGGCTGGCTGAAGACGATGAAATCCTCGCCGTCGAGCACGAACCACACCGGGCGGGGCGAAGGGCGGCCCTTGGGGCTGATCGTGGTCAGCCAGGCGACGCTTTCCTTCGCCCGGTCAGCGAGCCGCGGGTCGGGTTGGTAGGTCATGAACCCACCAACCACGACCCGGCGGCATTTCTTCCGCGTCCGCTCAGCGAGACGCGACGAGCTTCGCGTAGCGCGTCCCGGCACCGAGCAGCACCAGACCGGCGATGAGGAAGGCCGCGACCCTGGCCAGGCCGTCGAGCGCGGAGAGGTCGAACAGCACCAGCTTCAGCACCGCCGCGCCGACCAGCACGAACCCGATCACCCGCAGGTTGACCGCCGAGATGCCGCGGATGAGCAGCACCAGCGCGGCGACCGTCCAGGACACCGTGATCACCACGTGGCCGAGCAGGAACCCCGAGCGGCCGGGGACGGCCAGCAGCGCGCCGCACAGCACCATCGCGCCCGCGCCGTAGAGCCCGCAGACCCCGGCGAAGAGCCACGGCACCACGTTCTCCGCCGCTGCCTTGAACAGCCCGAGCCGGTGCGCGACCCACGGAAGCGTGATCGAGACGGCCAGGATCGCGACGGCCACCAGCAACGCGGCGGCGAGGTCGGCGTCCGGGCGGTTCCGGATCAGGAAGAAGAGCGTCGGCGGGACGTCGAAGGCCAGCGCGATCAGGCCGCCGATGACGGCGAAGACCAGCCCGCCGGCGAGCGCCACGTGCTTCTTCGTCCACAGCGCGACCAGGGCCAGCAGGACCCCTTCGCCGATCAGGATCGCGGAGCGGGCACTACCGTCGAAGAGGGTCATCGTCGTCTGCAGGGCCGCGAGGAGACCGGCGGCACCCGCGAGGTCACCCGTCCAGCCGTCGAGCCACTGCCCGGCCGCCCAGACCCCGAGCAGCACGAGCGCGACCGACGCGGTGACGAGCACGGCCGAGGTCTTCGGGAGGAACAGCGCGGCGAGCAGCGACGGCGCCGGTGCGACGGCGAGCAGGGCGAGCGCGGCGACGTCTCCGGACCGCTTGAGGGTGACGATCAGGGCGAGCACGAGCCCGGTGGCGCCCGCGGCCAGCGCGGCGGCGGTGTTGGCCGTGCTGCCGCCGAAGCCGGTGAACGCCGTGCTGAAGACCGACGCGAACAGCGGCGGGATCCCGGCGGCGACCGCGACCGACGGCCACGACTGACGCAGCTGCACCGGCGTCGAAGCGACCTGGACGACCAGCAGGAACGCGACCAGTTCCGGGGTGAAGCCCTGCGTGATGATCGGCGCGCAGATCACACAGCCGAGCACGACGGCCGCCGCGAGCAGCGAAGACTTCCACCGCACGGCCAGCAGCAACCCGCCGACCACGATCAGGAGACCGAGCGCGAGACCGGCGTAGGCCGGGAGGTACTCGTACATCGTCGTCGCGGCGACGGCGTCGAGGTACAACGCGCCGATCCCGGTCGCGGCGAGCGCGAACGCCCCCGTGCGGCCCGCCGGTGTGCGGTGCAGCCGCAGGCCGATCCCGACCAGCGCCGCGCCGAGCACGGCGCCGCCGAGCACCCGGGGCAGCGGGCCGAACCAGCCGCGCTGGATCGCGAGCACGAGGAACAGCACGATGCCGAGCAGCGTGACCGCGCCGCCGATCCAGGCCAGCAGCCTGCTTCCGGCGCCTTCCTTGCCCAGCTTCTCGGCGAGCGTGACCTTCGGGACCGGCTGGTACGGGCGATACGGCTGCTGGTGGGCCTGCTGGCGGTACTGCTGCTGCCACTGCGCGTACTGGGCTTGCTGGTGCTGGGCCTGCTGATACTGGGCCTGGTAGTGAGGGTGCTGCGGGTGCGTGAAGTAGCGCGGGTGCGGCTGCTGAGGCACCTGGGGCTGGGGGATCTGCTGCTGCGGGACCTGCTGCTGGTGCGGGTGCTGGGCCCGAGGCGGCACCTGCGGCGCGGGCTGCTGCGGCACCTGCTGCTCGGCTGCCTGCTCCGGTCGCTCGGGCTGCTCGGCCTGCGCGGCAGGCTCTTCGGGCGCCTGCTCAGGCGCCTCTTCGGGCGCCGGTTCCGCTTCGGACTGGACGGTCCGCAGCTCCGTACCGACCCGCGCGAGGCGGGCCCCAAGGTCGTCGATCTCCCCGGCGAGCCTGAGGAGCACATCCCCATCGGTGGTCATGGCGATCAGCATGCGGCCCGAGGACCGCCGAGGGATCCGTAGCACTACTCAATCGTGATGACGATGTGGTCGCGACCTGCAAGATCATCGAGATCGAGCCCACACCCGGAGTGCCCTCAAGAGGTCGATGTACCGGAAGCCCGGCCAGTTGGCGTCGGAGAAGTGCAGCTGGGAATCCTTGGCCTGCCACAGCAGGAACCCGGACAACCGGACCTCGCCACTGGTCCGGATGATCAGATCCGGATCGGGAGTGCCCGCCGTGTACAGATGAGAGGCGAGGGCGTCCACGGAAACGGCTTCCGCGATCTCCGTGAGTGACCTACCGTCCGCCGCGCCCTCGAGCACGAGGTCACGGACGGCGTCGACGATCTCCTCGCGGCTCCCGTACCCGATGGCCAAGGTCAGCTCCGGCCCCATCGCCCCGCAAGTGTCCTCCTCGGCCCGCTTCAGCACCTCGGCCGTGGACGACGGCAGCAGGTCGAGCCGCCCCACCGGCTCGACACGCCAGTTCGCGCCCGGTGCGGTGAGCCGGTCACGGACGACGTCCTCGATCACCTGCATCAAGAAGGCCATCTCCGGAGACGCGCGCTTCGTCAGGTTGTCGACCGAGGCGAGGTACACCGTCACGTGCCCGATGCCGAGGCCTTCGCACCACGCCATCAACCGGGCGATGTGCTGGGCGCCGTGCCGATGCCCCTCACGGACGTCCTCGAAGCCCATCTGCCGGGCCCAGCGGCGATTGCCGTCGATGATCACACCGATGTGCCGGGGCAGCGGGCCCCGGAGGAGGCGGGCGCGGAGGCGTCGCGCGTAGAGGTCGTCGAGTCTGGTTCGGACGCTCATGAAGGCGAAGCTACCGAAATCGACTCTTGCGCAGCGGCAACAAGTGGACGAACTTCACCTCATCTCAGTAACCGTCTAGCCCGCCCTTGACGCTTGCGTCTATCCCTGCCTAGACATACTCTGTGAAGAGACGAGAGGTCATCAAGAGGATCGCAGTCGCCGCCAGGCGGCAACGCGCGGTGTGGGTGCTTGAACGAGAAGGCTCCAACCACACCATCTACACCCTGAACGGTGTCGTGGTGCCCATCCCGCGCCATACCGAACTGGGCGAGGTCTTCGCCGTTGACATCTTCAAAGAATGCGAGGAGGTCCTCGGGAAAGGATGGTGGAGGAAATGAAGACCTATCACGCCGAAGTCACTCGCGACGGCCGATTCTGGCTCATCCGCGTCCGCGAGATCGACCGTTCGACCCAGGCTCTCCGCTACAAGGACGTCGTGACGATGGCGAATGAGCTCATCGAGATCATGGACGGCCTCAAGGACGACGAGTACGACCTCCACCTCGAAGTACACCTGCCGAGTTCGGTGAAGGACCATCAGGCGCGTGCCGAAGTCCTTCGCGAAGAGGCTCAGCGAAAGCAGGCCGAGGCCGCCGCCGAACACCGTGCGGCGGTTCAGGAGCTGCTCGCTCTTGGAGTTTCGCAACGCGAAGCGGGTGAAGTGCTCGGCATGTCGTTCCAGCGAGTCAGCCAGTTGGCGAAGTCGTCCTGACCTGTCCTCGCCACGACACCCCGGGGGCTACGAACACGTTCCACCACTAGCTCTATGGTGTTACCTCGATCACGACGCCGAGGGGGGCGCATGGACGAGGACGAGCAGGGGAAGAAGTCCGGGTGGGGCGAACTGGGCCATAAATGGATTACGGCTACCGCCGCTTTAATCACAGCGCTTGCTACGGCCGGATTCTTCATCGGCCGCGAAAGTGCATCTGACAATAAAGAAGCTAAACCTGCCGGTTCGCCTCCGACCACGGTAATCGTGGAGCGAAGCGCCTCAACGTCGGTAGTCTCGACGCCTACACAACAGCCGCCAAGCCTGCAGGAGGCTGATCAGCCCAAGGTCTTTTGGACCGGTGAACTCTTGTGGCCGCCAAGTGACGGTTTCAACTTCGACATCTCCCCGCCCCTCCACACCAGCGGCAGGGAAATACATGCGGGCATGGGCGGAGTACTCGAGTCGAGCGGTCAAGCGGCGAACCTGTCGGTATGGAAGAGCAACGCACTGCCTGGCAAGAATGACTGCGCCTCAGCCGTCGATGAGGGAGGAAGGACCTACATCAGCGGCGTAGTCAAAGGCAACTACGTCTGCGGAAAGACGTACGAAGGCAGAGTCTTCCGGCTCGACGTGATCACCGCCGGTAACGGCCTGAAAACACGGGCAACCGTGTGGGAGCCGTGAACAACGCCCTTCAGGCTGAACGACCGGCCCACCTGCGAGTGACAGACACCACAGGCGACAATGGAGGACGTGACAGCCACCCTGAGCAAGCCCAGCCTGAAGATCGGCCCCTACGAGGTCGATCCCCCGGTCGTGCTCGCTCCGATGGCGGGCATCACCAACGTCGCCTTCCGGCAGTTGTGCCAGGAGTACGGCGCGGGCATCTACGTCTGCGAGATGATCACCGCCCGCGCGGTGGTCGAGCGCCACCCCGGCACGATGCACATGATGACCTTCGGCGAGAACGAAAAGCCCAGGTCCATGCAGCTTTACGGGGTCGACCCCAAGACGATGGCCGAGGCCGTCCGCATCATCACCGGCGAGGGGCTCGCCGACCACATCGACAGCAACTTCGGCTGCCCGGTGGCGAAGGTGACGCGCAAGGGCGGCGGCGCGGCGTTGCCGTTCAAGCGCAAGCTGTTCGCCGACATCGTGCGCGAGTCGGCGAAGGCCGCGGCCGCGGCGGGTGTGCCGTTCACGGTCAAGTTCCGGGTCGGCATCGACGACGACCACCTGACCTACCTCGACGCCGGGCGCATCGCGGAGGCCGAGGGCGCGGCGGCGGTCAGCCTGCACGCGCGCACGGCCGCGCAGCGCTACTCCGGCCAGGCCGACTGGACGAAGATCGCGGCGCTCAAGGAAGCCGTCACCAGCATCCCGGTGCTCGGCAACGGCGACATCTTCTCCGCCGAGGACGCGCTGCGCATGGTCGACGAGACCGGCTGCGACGGGGTCGTGGTCGGACGTGGCTGCCTGGGCAGGCCCTGGCTGTTCGGTGAGCTGGAAGCCGCCTTCGCCGGGCGCCCGCTGCCGACACCGCCGAACCTCGGCGAGGTCGCGAAGGTGCTTCGCAGGCACGCCGAGCTGCTCATCGGGCACGACGGCGAGACCAAGGCCCTGCGCGACCTCCGCAAGCACATGGCCTGGTACTTCATGAACTTCCCGGTCGGCTCCGAACTGCGCCGCGGCTTCGCGATGGTGTCCGGCCTGACCGAACTCGACGATCTCATCGGCCGCCTCGACCACGACGCGCCGTTCCCCGACAACGCCGACGGGCCGCGCGGACGGCAGGGGTCGCCGGGCAAGGTCACGCTGCCGCATGGCTGGCTCGACGACCCGGACGACGACTGCGTCCCCGAGGCCGAGGACATGCACTCGGGGGGCTGAAACGAAGAACGCTCCCGCCGGACGGACCGGCGGGAGCGTTTTCTTTCCAGGCTCAGGTGCCCCTGGTCTTGTAGGCGAACTTCCACTGGCCGGTGTCGACCTCGAAGCACCGCATGGTGATCGTGTAGTACCGGGCCATATTGCTCTGCTCGATCTGGCAACTGCTCAGGCTGTAGTACGGCCCGAGCTGGCAGCCCGGGTTCCCGTCACAGACCCCGGCGACCGAAACCGGTGCCTCTTCGGCCACCGCGACATTCGCCGCCGTGACGGCGATTCCGCCCGCGAGCGCGACGGAAGCGGCACCGGCGGCGAGCCGGCGCCTCCAACTGTTCGACATGTACTACCCCAGTTTCCCCAGTGCGACCGAAGATCGGCCACGGTGGTCATGAGATGCGAATCGGACACTGGTCGTCAATCCCTTGCCGCCCGCCCGAAACCGGCGGCCCGTAGAGTCGGCGCCGTGATCGAGCAGCTGAGCATCCCCACCGCGGCCGGTTCCTTCGACGCCATCGCGGCGGGCCCCGAGGACGGCCGCCCCGTCCTGCTGCTGCACGGGTTTCCCGAGGCCGCGGTGGAGTGGGAGCACCAGGTCGCGACGCTCGGCGTGCTCGGATATCGGGCGGTGGCACCGGATCAGCGCGGCTACTCGCCGGACGTCCGGCCGGAACAGGCGTCCGAATACGGGATCGACGAACTCGTCGGTGACGTTATCGCGATCGCGGATCGCTTGGGGTGGAAGGAATTCGATCTCGTCGGGCACGACTGGGGTGGCGCTGTCGCGTGGTGGGCGGCCGACACGCATCCCGCCAGGCTCCGCAGTCTCGCCGTCGTTTCGACGCCGCATCCGGCGGCACTGGCGGAGGCCATGAAGACCGACGAGGACCAGCATCTCCGGTCGGGGTACATGACCGAATGGCGACAGACCCGCGTCACCGAACGGCGGATGCTCGCGGACAACGCCGACGCGCTGCGCCGCATCTTCGACTGGAAGGTGCCGCCGAGCAGGATCGACGAGTACGTTCAGCGGCTGTCCGAACCGGGCGCGCTGACCGCCGCTCTCAACTGGTACCGCGCCGGCCGTCCCGGCGGGAAGATCGGGCCGATCGAGGTTCCGACGCTCTACATCTGGAGCACCGAGGACGCCGCCTTCGGGTCGACGGCCGCGCTCGACACCGCGAACCGCGTCACCGGCCCGTACCGCTTCGAGATGATCGAGGACGTCTCCCACTGGGTGGTGGAAGAGGCGCCCGAGGCCGTCACTTCTTTGCTCGTGGAGCACCTTTCATCCCACTAACAGGGGTAACTCTGGTCGCGGTACCGGTTACAGACAGCCTGCTGGTTCAGTGGGTCCGGTGAACAACACGACCGAAGTGGACACCGAACGCATCGTCTACGTGACCGAGGACGGCGAGCCGACCGGCGAAACCGCGCCCAAACTGGCCGCGCACCACGAGAACACCCGGCTGCACCTGGCGTTCTCCTGTTATCTGTTGCGCAGCAGCGACCAGGCCCTGCTGATCACCAGCCGCGCCGCGTCGAAGAAGGTGTGGCCCCGGGTCTGGACCAACAGTGTCTGCGGGCACCCCGCGCCGGGTGAGCCGATCGAGGAGGCCGTCCGGCGCCGTGCCGCCTTCGAGCTCGGGCTTCCCCGGCTGAACGGGCTCCGGTGCGTCCTTCCGGCGTACCGCTACAGCACGCCTCCGTTCGAAGGCGTGGTCGAGAACGAGTTCTGCCCGGTCTTCGTCGCCTGGGTGGACGAGGACCCGGAACCGCATCCGGACGAGGTCGGCGACTGGCGCTGGTTGAGCTGGAATGATTACGCACTGTTGCTGAATGACGATGTGACTGACGTGAGTTACTGGGCGAAGGATCAGTTTTCGCAGCTCAAAGACTTCGAGCCGTTTTCGTCCTTACAGAACGGCACTTCGGTGCGTGACAATGGCGCGGATCCGTCGTCCACTTGAGCGATATTCACTTCCGACCGTACCGATACCTCAAGAGATCCCTCCTATACGACGAAAACCAATTCGTGGCGGAGGTGAGCGTGGCAGCCGACGACGAGGCCGCGCTCCCACCGAGCGCGCCGTCCACCGATCTGCTCAGCCTCCACGAGTCGATCGCCGGGGTGCTCGCCACCCAGGGTGACTGGCGGCGCGCCTACCACCACCTCAAGTCCGCCTTCGACCTCGCCCGTGCCGGCAGCCTGCGGGACACGCTGACGTCCAGCTACAACCGCCGTTACCTCGATCAGTGGCTGCACGGCCCGGCCGTGGACTACCGCGGCCCGCCCGGGATCGCGATCGCGCTGGTCGACCTCGACCTGTTCAAGGGCGTCAACGACACTTTCGGGCATCTGGTCGGCGATCGAGTGCTGCGCGAAGTGGCCGACCTGCTGCAGCAAGGACTTCCGCCGGAGGCGTTCTGCGCCCGGTACGGCGGCGAGGAGTTCGCGCTCGTCATCCCGGACGTCGAGGCCGCCCGCGCGGTGCGCATCGCCGACACCGCCCGCATCCGGGTGGCCCGCCATCCGTGGCCCCGGATCCGGCCCGGCCTCTCGGTGACGATCAGCGTGGGACTCGCGCACGAGAGCCGCGCGGAACCGGATCGCCGGGCAGAACCGGAACGGCAGTTGCGCCGAGCCGACGCTTTGTTGTATATGGCGAAACGGGCGGGCCGGAACAAAGTGGCGTATCAGGATAAGGAATCGTCGCGGATGATTCCTCAGTCGTTGAACGCCGCCGAGTCCGCCGGCGCCTAGCCCTCAGACATCTAGCCACTCACTCCGGTCAAGAGTCGTACTCTGCGTGACGGTTTCGACCTTTTTAACGCAGCTTTAACCAGAACCGCTCACCCGATCGCATGGACCGTTCGGCGCTTATCGGTACCTTGGGTGAAGAAAATTCCGGGATGGTTGTCGTCACGAACCTGAGGTGTCCGTACGATAACGAAAGAGCTTCGACCCTGTCGTGAAAGGAGACCGAGTGCCCGACGAGCACCACAACCCGGGGACCGGTCGCCACGGCACCACCGACAGAAATGCCGGTGAGCGCGGCCGCCGGGGTCGACGCCGCTCGATGGACACCCACGGCGGGATCAGCGTTTCCGACGTCGTCGCACGTCATACGGGTGAACGCCCGGTCTTCGACCCCGCCGCCGAGGCTCCCGCCCCGCGCCGTCTCCGGCAGGACGAGCCGACCCCCGAGCCTCCGAGACCCGGTTCGCACGCGAACCGGGCGGAGCCGCCCGCGCCGCGGCGCCCCCGTCCGGCAGCCCCGGCTGAGAATCCGGCGCCTCGTGCGGCCGAGCCCGCCGCGCCGCCGGCTCAGACGCCGCCGCGGCCCCCTCAGCCCGCCGAGCCCCAGCGCCCGCCTCGTGCGCGCCAGCCACGGCGTGGCTCGCAAGCCGCGCCCGGCCCCGAGGCTCCGACGCAGCGCCGCCCGCCGGTGGTGAACCCGGGAGCACAGCAACAGCCCGCGGTACCGGCGTCGCCGCGCCGTCCCCGCCGCCCCGCTCAGCGGCCGGTCCAGCAGTCACCGATTCAGCAGTCACCGGTCGCACCGCCGCCGGTCCAGCAGCCGCCGACCTCGCAGCCGCCGGTCCCGCCGTCGCCCCTGTCTTTGTCTCCCGGTGTCCCGCCGCGGTCCGAGATGGACCGGCTCACGATGACCGACGAGCTCGAGGCGATCGACGACGCGACGATCACCAAGCGCAAGATCGACCACACGCTCGCCCGGTTCTCCGCCGCGCACGACGAACTCGAAGCCGAAGAGGCCAAGAAGCGCGAGCGCCGCGAGCGGCTCGCCGCCCGCCCCGCCGCGTTGCTGGAGCAGACCCGCACGGCACTGCAGCGGGTGGTCACGACCACCGATTCCGACGCCGCCGAGCCTGCCGAGGCCGCGGAGCAGTCTTCCCCGCAGACCCGCCTGCAGGAGAAGAAGGAACGCAAGACCAGGCAAGCGGTCAAGGTGGGCCGGATCGCGGCCGCCGTGGTCGCCGCGCTCGTGTTCCTCTCCCTCGGTTCGGCGTGGGGTGCCCAGACCTGGTTCGACGCGAAGTTCAACAACGTCGCTTCGCTCGACGAGGATTCGGCCGACATCCAGGACGCCGCGGGCCAGACCGGCGACGAGAACTTCCTGATGGTCGGCTCCGACAGCCGTGACGGCGCGTCCGCCGAAGACGGCGTCGGCGACACGGAAGGCACTCCTGGTGCCCGCTCGGACACGGTCATGATCGCGCACGTCCCCGCCGACAGGCAGCGCGTCGTCATGGTGTCCTTCCCGCGCGACCTCGAGATCAGCCGTCCCGAATGCAAGCGGTGGGACGCGGCGACGTCTTCCTACTCCGAAGAGACCTCGCCCGCGAAGAAGATCACGAAGCTGAACACCGCCTACGCGGTCGGTGGCCCGCAGTGCGTCACGAAGGTCATCCAGCAGATCACCGGCATGAAGATGAACCACTTCGTCGGGATCGACTTCAACGGCTTCAAGTCCATGGTCGACGCCGTGCAGGGCGTCACCGTGTACAACGAGAAGCCGGTCGACGACACCACGCTCGGCATGGTCATCCCGCAGGCGGGCGAGGTGCGGATCTCCGGCGACCAGGCGCTGAACTACGTCCGGGCGCGGCACGTCAAGGGCGACCCGACGTCGGACTACGGCCGGATCAAACGGCAGCAGGCCTTCCTCGGCGCGCTGCTGAAGACGGTGATGTCGAAGGACGTCATCCTGGACACCGGCAAGCTCAGCGGCTTCATCGACGCTTTCGCGAAGGCCACGTTCGGCGAGAACCTCGGCATCAACCAGATGATGACGCTGGCGAAGTCGATGCGCGGCATGGGATCGGACAAGGTCAAGTTCCTCACCGTGCCCACCACCGAAGAGGCGAACAAACGCGGCAACGAGGTGCTGTTGCAGAGCAAGTCGAAGGCCGTCTTCGGGGCACTGATCAACAACACCCCGCTCGAAGAGAAGGCCCCGGCCCCGCCGTCGGGTGACACGGAGTCCACGCCGACGAGTTCCGCCAAGTCCGGTAACCCGAAGAAGAGCAGCAGCTCAGGCTGAGGATCCGTCGAAGGATCATTCGTTAGTCCGGGTTCACGTCAGGTTCACTCTGGGATGCGGCTTTTGGTCCCTCTTCCCCGTAGGGTTGGGCCATGCGTGAGGCTTACCATGTCGAACTCGAACAGCTCGCCGAGAACCTAGCGAGCATGTCGCTCCAGGTCGCCGACGCGATGGAGCGGGCGACCCGGGCGTTGCTCGAGGTCGATCTCGGACTCGCCGAGCAGGTGATCAGCGATGACGCGAAGGTCGACGACGCGCGCGCCGAATGCGAGGAGCAGGCGTACGCGCTGCTGGCCCTGCAGGCACCTGTCGCGACCGACCTGCGGACAGTCCTCGCCGCGATCCACGCGGCGGAGAGCCTGGAGCGGATGGGCGATCTGGCGCTGCACGTGGCGAAGGCCGCGCGCCGCCGTCACCCCGACCCCGTGCTGCCCGACGCCGTGCGTGCCGACTTCGCCAAGATGGGCGAGGTCGGCGTGAGCCTGGCCCGTCAGGTCGAGCAGGTCATCAAGTCCAAGGACGTCGAGGCCGCCCGCACGATCGAGTCGGACGACGACGAGGTCGACGAGATCCACAAGCACCTGTTCACGGTCATCATGGACCGGAACTGGGACCACGGCGTCGCCGCGGCCGTCGACGTCACCCTGCTGGGCCGCTTCTACGAGCGCTTCGCCGACCACGCCGTTTCGGTCGCGCGCCGGATGATCTTCGTCGTGACCGGCAAGATGCCCGGCTACGGCCCCGACGAGCTTTAGCCCTCGCGTCCGGTCCTCTGGATGCGTAAAGGGCGGTGAGACGTGGGTCCGGTGTCGTGGTGAGTGACGATTCGAGTCAGGCACCCAGTAGTCACAGCGGCCGCACGTGAAGGACCCCTTGTCCAAGTACGTGAAGGACCCCTTCATTGCGCCTAGCGCAATGAAGGGGTCCTTCACGTACCTCGGGCGACCAGGGTGCCAGCACCGCGTGGGTCGGGGTGGTGGGGGGGGGGGGGGGGGGGGGTTTGTACGGAAACCACACCACCAACCCCCCCCCCGGGGGGCGGGGGGGGTG
>NZ_JBVJLY010000001.1:497806-532941 GCF_055584485.1 Amycolatopsis sp. NPDC102522
CGCCCCGCCCACCACCCCCGCCGCCCACCCCCCCCCCCGGGGCCCCCGCGGGGCCCCCCGCGGGGGGGGGGGGGGGGGGGCGGGGGGGGGGGGGGCCCCACCCCCCCCCCCCCCCCACCCACGACCCACACGAGCGGGGCCTCTGTGCCAGACGACCGGCAGAGGTCTTTCCGCACGACTATCCGAAGCGTCCCGAGATGTAGTCCTCGGTCGCCTTCTCGTTCGGGTTCGAGAAGATCTTCTCGGTGTCGTTCAGCTCCACCAGCTGCCCCGGCTGGCCGACGCCCGCCAGGTTGAAGAACGCGGTCTGGTCCGAGACCCGCGCCGCCTGCTGCATGTTGTGCGTCACGATGACGATCGTGTACTCCTTCTTGAGCTCACCGATCAGGTCCTCGATGGCCAGCGTCGAGATCGGGTCGAGCGCGGAGCACGGTTCGTCCATCAGCAGCACGTCCGGCCGCACGGCGATCGCCCGCGCGATGCAGAGCCGCTGCTGCTGACCACCGGAGAGGCCGCCGCCGGGCTTGTTCAGCCGGTCCTTGACCTCGTTCCACAGGTTCGCGCCGCGCAGGGCGCGCTCGGCGACCTCGTCGAGGTCCTTCTTGCCCTTGGTGCCGCCGAGGCGCAGGCCGGCCACGACGTTGTCGCGGATCGACATCGTCGGGAACGGGTTGGGCCGCTGGAACACCATGCCGATGGTGCGGCGGACCTGCACCGGGTCGACTCCGGCGCCGTAGATGTCCTCGCCGTCGAGCAGCACCTCGCCCTCGACGCGGGCGCCGGGGATGACCTCGTGCATGCGGTTCAGCGTGCGCAGCACCGTCGACTTGCCGCAGCCCGACGGGCCGATGAACGCGGTGACGTTCCGCGGCGGCACCGAGAGGGTGACGCCGTCCACGGCGTGGAATTTGCCGTAGTAGATGTCCACGTCTTTGACGTCGATTCGTTTGGCCATCTCAAACAGCTCACTTCTTCTTCGGGGCGACAAGACGGGCAAAGAGCATGGCGAGGAGGTTCACGATCGCGATGATCAGCACCAGGGTGAGCGCGGCGCCCCAGATCCTGTCGAACGCGACGGTGCCTTCGTCGAACGGGTTGCTGACCCGTTCGTTGTTCATCAGAAGCGGCAGAGCGGCCTGCTCGCCACCGAAGATGTCCCAGTTCACGTAGGCGGAGTACCCCACGAGCACCAGCAGCGGCGCGGTCTCGCCCATGACCCTGGCGAGCGCCATCATGATGCCGCCGATGATGCCGGACAGCGCGGTCGGCAGGACGATCTTCATGATCGTCTTCCACTTCGGCACGCCGAGCGCGTAGGAGGCTTCGCGCAGGTCGTCCGGAACGATCCGCAGCATCTCTTCCGACGAACGCACGACCACCGGGATCATCAGCAGCACCAGGGCCAGCGACACGGCGAAACCGCTGCGCGGGAGGCCGAACGTCGTGATCCACAGCGCGTAGATGAACAGCGCCGCGACGATCGAGGGGACACCGGAGAGGATGTCCACCATGAACGTCGTGACCTTCGCGAGCTTGCCGCGGCCGTATTCGACCAGGTAGATCGCGACCAGCATGCCGATCGGGACGGCGATGACCGCGCAGACCAGGCCCTGCAGCACCGAGCCGATGACGGCGTGCACGACGCCGCCGCCGACCTCGTCCGACAGCACCGAGCCGAAGTCCTCGGTCCACCAGTTGCTGTAGGGGATCCGCTTGACGCCGTTGATGACCACCGTGGCCAGCAGCCACACCAGCGGCACGACGGCGATCAGGAACGACAGCCAGATCAGGACGGTCGCGAGGCCGTTCTTGGTCTTCCTCGCCAGGCTGACCTGCTGGAAGGCGGGGGTCGACGCGGGGGTCTTCTCGAGCGTGGTGGACATGCTCAGTCCCCCTTCTTGGCGATGATGGATCGCGCGGCGAAGTTGACGAGGAACGTCAGCAGGAACAGCACCAGACCGGCCGCGATGTACGCGCCCGCCGAGATCTCGTTGTTGAGTTCCGCGTAGTCCGCCGCGATCTTCGAGGCGAACGTGGCGCCGCCGTCGAAGAGGCTCCAGGTGAACTCGCGGCCCACCGCGCCGGTCAGGATGATCGCGAGCGCGATCGTCTCGCCGAGCGCGCGGCCGAGGCCCAGCATCGAGGCGCCGATGTACCCCGCCTTGCCGAACGGCAGCACCGTGGTGCGGATGACCTCCCAGCGGGTGGCGCCCAGCGCCAGCGCGCCTTCGATGTGCGGGGTCGGGGTCCGTTCGAACACCTCACGCGACAGCGAGGTGATGATCGGCAGGATCATCACGGCGAGCACGATGCCCGCGGTGAAGATCGTGCCGCGCATGTCCGGCGAGACGTTGCCCGCCGCGAAGATCGGGATCCACGAGAAGGTGTCGTTGACCCACTTGGAGAAGGGCTCGATCGTCGGCGCGAAGACCATCAGGCCCCACAGGCCGTAGATGATCGAAGGGACCGCGGCGAGCAGGTCGATCACGTAGGCGAACGGCTTGGCCAGCCGCTTCGGCGCGTACTGGGTGAGGAACAGCGCGATGCCGAGCGAGATCGGCATCGCGATGACCAGCGCCAGCAGCGCGGAGTAGACGGTGACCAGCAGCAGGCCCATGATGCCGAACTTCATGTCGTTCGGTTCGGTCTGCCAGACCTGGCTGGTCAGGAAGTTCACGTTGTCGGCCTGGAGCGCCGGGATGGCCTGCACCAGCAGGAACAGCCCGATCAGGCCGATCAGCGAGACGACGAAGACGCCGGCTCCGGTGGTCAGGATCTGGAAGATGCGGTCACCGGGCCGCACCGTCCGGGAATTGGGGCTCGCGAGTTGCACCGAGGACTTCTCGGGCGGTGACGCGGCAGGTTGCTCCGAAATCGGGTCCTCCGTGAAGGTCTCGCGGACGCCAGAACGCCCACCGGGGTCGCCGGTGGGCGTTCTGGGCGAAGACGAATCGCTCATCGACTACTTCTGTCCAGCCTGTTTACTGATCAACCTGAGTGGTTGGCAACAGGGTCAGGCGATGGCCTTGACGGCGGTCAGGACCTTGTCCTGCAGGCTCTGCGGGATCGGCACGTAGCCCTTGTCCGAGAGCGGCTTCTGACCGTCGGTGGCGGCGACGTTCAGGAACGCCTTGACGGCCTTGGCGACCTCGGCGTCGGCGTACTTGGAGCAGACGATCTCGTAGGTGGCGAGGATGATCGGGTAGGTACCGGCGACGTTGCTGGAGTAGATCGCGTTCAGGTCCAGCGCGAGGTCGTTGGTGCCCTCCTTCTTGAACTTCGCCGAGTCGAGCGACTTGGCGACGTTCGCCGCCGTGAGCTCGACACCGCCGGAGCCGCTGTCGATCAGGGCGGCGTTGATGCCGTCCTTCGCGAACGCGGACTCGACGTAGGTGATCGCGCCGTCGGTGGCCTTGACCGCGCTGGCGACACCGTTGGACTTCTCGGCACCGTTACCGACGCCACCGGCGAACTTCTTGCCGTCGCCCTGGGTCCAGGCACCCTTCGAAGCGGCCTTCAGGTACTTCTGGAAGTTGTCGGTGGTGCCCGACTCGTCAGAGCGCGAGATGACCTGGATCGGCTTGTCCGGCAGGTTGACGGCCTCGTTGCCCTTGACCGCCTTGATGGCCGGGTCGTTCCACTTGGTGATGCCGCCGTTGAAGATCTTGGCGGTGACCTCGGGGGTCAGGGTCAGCTTGTCGACCCCGGAAACCTTGTACGCGACGGCGACCGGGCCGATGACGAGCGGGAGGTTCCACGCGTCGGAGGCGCAGCGGGCCTTGGCCTTGTCGGCCTCCTCGCCGTCCTTGAGGGCCGAGTCCGAACCGGCGAAGTCGACCTGGTTCGCGTTGAACTGCTTGATACCGGCGCCCGAACCGCTCGGGTTGTAGTTCACCTTCTGCCCGGCGCACTTGGCGGCGTACTGCTGCACGAAGATGTCGATCGCGGTCTTCTGCGCGGACGAGCCCTCGGCCGAGAGCGGGTTCTTGCCGCCGCATTCGACGCCTGCCGTGCCGCCGGGCGCGGAAGCGGCACCCGTGCTGCCGGGCTTCGTCGCCGCCGGGTCGGATCCACAGGCGCCGAGCACGAGGGCGGCGGTGGCCACGATGCCGATCGCGCCCGCGGGCCGCATGATCTTCACTGCATTTCCTCCACTGGGAGACTTTCGCCGGATCGGTGGAACGGGAGCGTTCCTTCCGGATCCGGACACTAAGCACCGACAGTGGACAGGCGACCGTCTAAGGGTGAACGGCAAGTGAACAAGGCGGCCGATGTGAGCAGCGCGACTACTCCGAAAGTGGTCCGTGTCCCGCCCGTGACCTGGGCGTCTGCTCTCCGTGACCGGTCAAGTGCCGCACGTGTGAACATGGTTACCGAGCGTATTGGACGTCGACCTCGTACCGGGTGAAGCCGAGCTTCGAATAGACCGCGAGTGCGGCAACGTTGTCACCCTCGACGTACAAGATCACTTGCCCGAGCCCGCGATCACGGAGATACCGCAGCCCGGCGAGCGTGAGCGCCTTCCCGAGGCCGCCGCCCTGCGCGTCCGGATCGATGCCGACGACGTAGACCTCGCCGACGGGCTCGCCGCCGAACCGGCCGGGAATCGCCTCGTGGATCTTCGTCCAGTGGAAGCCGACGACCTTCCCGTCCTCTTCCGCGAGGAAGAAGCCCTCGGGGTCGAACCAGGCTTCCTTCTCGGTCGCCCGGACCTCGTCGGCGGTCAAGGCGCCCTGCTCGGGGTGCCAGTCGAAGGCGCGCGCGTTGACGCGGACCATCGCTTCCTCGTCCTGACCGGGGACGAACGTGCGCAGCGTGACCCCTTCGCGCGGCGCGGGTTCTGGCCAGTCCGCCGTTTCGACGTCGACGTGCAGGATCAGTAGCTCACGGGCGCGCTCGAAACCCTCGGTCCCGGCGACGTGGACGGCGGCGGGGTGGTCGCCGTGCGCCCAGACGCGCAGCGGCTTGCCGTCGACCCGTTCGACGAGCGCCCTGGTGGCGGCCCGGCCGTGACCGGACCTCCGGTGCGCGGGATGGACGAACAGCTCGGCGACCTGATTGCCGTGTGAGTCGCCTTCGGTGTCCAGGTGCGCGTACGCGACCAGCTCACCGTCGACGTGACCCAAGAGGTGCTGTCCACCGGCGAAACCGGTGTCCTGGGGATCGCCGTCGGCCTCGCGCACGGCGAGGAGGAAGCGACGGATCTCTTCCGTTTCCGGTTCACCGGTCCAAGTCACATCGAGCATGAAATCGACCCTACCGGGGAACCCGAGACCCGCCAGGACGTCTTGTCAGGCAGGAGAGGAAGGGAATCAGTGCGCGGAAAGCTCGCTCGGCTCGTAGACGCTCGCGTCCGGGGCGATGGCCTGCTGTTTGGCCGCGGCACCCTTGGAGGGCCGCTCGAACTTGTAGCCGACGTTGCGCACGGTCCCGATCATCTGCTCGTGCTCCGGGCCCAGCTTGGCGCGCAGGCGCCGGACGTGGACGTCGACCGTGCGCGTGCCACCGAAGAAGTCGTAACCCCAGACCTCCTGCAGCAGCTGAGCGCGGGTGAAGACCCGGCCGGCGTGCTGCGCGAGGTATTTGAGGAGTTCGAACTCTTTGTAGGTGAGTTCGAGAGTGCGCTTGCGGAGCTTCGCGGTGTAGGTCGCCTCGTCGATGACCAGCTCGCCGACCCGCAACTCGGCGTCGACCTGCGCGGTGGCGCCGTCGCGGGTGGTGACCAGCCGCAGCCGGGCGTCGACCTCGGCGGGACCGGCCGTCGGGAGCAGGATGTCGTCGGTGCGCCATTCCGCGCTTACAGCGACCAGCCCGCCTTCGCCGACGACGGCGATGACCGGGGTGGAAGCCTCGTCCTCGCCGGCGCCCTTGAGCAGGCGGCAGAGGCTCTTCGCGGAGGCGAGATCGGTGCGGGCGTCGAGGACGATGACGTCGCGGTGCCCGGCGTCGAGGAGCGCGGTCACTTCCGGGGCACGGACGCGTACGGTGTGGGGCAGCAGATCGAGAGCGGGCAGCACCCCGGTCGCATCGGGTTCCGCAGTCAACACCAGAAGGTCCAGGCTCATCGCCGCACCGCCCTAACTCGTAGTCGCCTCGAACGTGGCTACAGCCGGTGCTTAGTGAGAATAGCGGGTGAACAGCCTGGGACCTACCCCGTGCTGGATCGATCACACCTGGCCAAAGAGGTTTACGAAGGAGATTTGACGCGATGGTGAGCAGGCCCGTGGCGCGTGACGAACGGCCGTCCCCAGGCCGGTCCGCCAAGCGACCGAAGCGGCGTGGACGGGGCTGGCTCATCGCCCTCGCGGTGCTACTGGTGCTGCTGGTCGGGGCCGATTTCGGGGCGGCGGCGTTCGCCGAGCACACGATCTCCCAGAAGGCCCGCGAACAGCTGAAGCTGGCCAACGATCCGGCGGTCACGGTGCACGGTTTCCCGTTCCTCACGCAGGCCCTCTCCGGTGACTACAGTCACATCACCCTCAACGCCCAGGGCGTGGCCGTTCCGCCGAAACTGCGTGACGTGGACTTCAACGCGGACATGAGCGACGTCACGGCGCCGCTCTCGGACCTGACGTCCGGCAACACCAAGTCGATCGTCATCGGCACACTCAAGGGCGAGGTGACGATCAAGGCCGCGGACATCGCGCGGCAGGCGCCGCTGGACAGGATCGACAACCTGAAGATCGAGCCGGTCACCGAGGACTACGTCCGCAACGGCGACAGCGGGCAGGGCGAGACGAAGCCCACGACGACCACCAACGAGAACGGCGAGCCGGTGGACTCCTCCAGCGCCGGGATCCGGGTCTCGGGCAACGTGCAGATCGCCGGGCAGAAGGTGGAGATCTTCTGCTTCGCGATGATCGAACTGGACGGGCAGAAGATCCGTCTCGAGCCGAAGCGGCTGCAGTTCGGGAATGACAAGGAGACCACCGTCGTTCCCCAGGCGGTGCAGGACGCGCTGCTGCCGAACTTCAACGCGACCATCGACACCGGCGCGATGCCGTTCTCGGTGACCCCGACGTCGGTGCGCGTGAACAGCGGTTCGGTGACCATCAAGGGTGAGGGCAAGAACGTCGCCTTCAACGGAGCGAAGCCTCAAGGTTGACGGCTACAGGGGTGATCTCTGAATGACCGGAGTGTGGGTACTGCTGGGCGTCTTGGTGCTCGGCGGGGTCGCGGGCGCGCTTTTGCAGGCGCGCAACGGCCGCATCAGGGCTGCGAGGGCTTCTGACGTGACGAAGCTGCCGGAGCGCGTCTCCGCCACCCTCGCACCCGAAGGCGTCACCCTGGTCCAGATCTCCACCACGTTCTGCGCGCCCTGCCGCCACACCCGCGTGATCCTGTCGGCGCTCGCGGAGAAGACCGACGGCCTCACACACGTCGATCTGGACGTCACCGAGACCCCCGAAGTCGCCCAGGCACTTTCGGTATTGCGGACTCCGACGACGCTGGCCTTGACGCCGGACGGCCGGGAGGTCTTCCGCGTCGGCGGCGTTCCCCGAGGTCAGGAGCTTCTCGAAGCCCTGAAACCCCACCTGGCGAACGCCTGATCCCGAATTTTGGGAAGCGTCCCAAGGTGTGAACACGGTTCCCAACCTGAGGGAGCTCTGCGTACCCTCGCACCCGTGAACAGGCTGCCCCGAACCTTGCTGACCCAGCGCCGCGCAGTGGATCTGTGCCGCGTTCGCAGCAGCCTGTGTCCGGCCTGCTGATCGCGCCTTCGAAGCCGCTGCGCGTGCCCTGTCCGGCACGCACCTCTTTTCCCTCTCGTTCGCAGGAGGATCCATGTCCGCAGGACCGGCCGTCGACCCCCGTGGTCCGCGTTTCGCCGCCATCCTGACGACGATCGTGCTCGCGGTCGTGCTCATCACCCAGTGGTGGCCACTGCTCGCGGCGCAAGCGGTGGTGTTCGCGATCGGTGCCTTCGTCGGTCTGAAGCCGGCGCCGTACTCCCTGGTCTACCGCTACCTGGTGGCGCCGCGGCTCGGCCCGGCGACCGAACGCGAGGACGCCGCCCCGCTGCGGTTCGCGCAGGCCGTCGGCTTCGTCTTCGCTCTCGTCGGCACTGTCGGCTTCGCCGCCGGCCTGACCGCGCTCGGGTTCGTCGCGACGGCGTTCGCGCTGTTCGCGGCCTTCCTCAACGCGGCGTTCGACTTCTGTCTCGGTTGCGAGATGTACCTGCTCATCAAGCGTTTCAGCCCCAGCCCTCGCGCGTCCTAACCAGAAAGAGAGTCAGCTCCATGAGCCGTGAAGACGTCCTGGTCACCACCCAGTGGGCCGAGGAGAACCTGGACACCCCGGGTGTCGTGTTCATCGAGGTCGACGAGGACACGACCGCGTACGACAACGGACACATCCGCGGTGCGGTGAAGTTCGACTGGCGCAAGGACCTGCAGGACGGGGTCCGCCGCGACTTCGTCAACAAGGAAGGCTTCGAGAAGCTGCTCTCGGAGAAGGGCGTCTCGAACGACGACCGCGTCGTCCTCTACGGCGGCAACAACAACTGGTTCGCCGCGTACGCGTACTGGTACTTCAAGCTCTACGGCCACGAGAACGTGCAGCTGCTCGACGGCGGCCGCAAGAAGTGGGAACTCGACGGTCGCGAGCTGAACGCGGACGAGGTCAAGCGCGAGGCCACCACGTACCAGGCCAAGGAGCAGGACCTCTCGATCCGCGCGTTCCGCGACGAGGTCGTCCAGGCCATCGGCGGCAGCAACTTCGTCGACGTGCGTTCGCCCGACGAGTTCTCCGGCAAGCTGCTCGCCCCGGCGCACCTGCCGCAGGAGCAGTCGCAGGTCCCCGGCCACATCCCGGGCGCGCTGAACGTCCCTTGGGCCAAGGTCGCCAACGAGGACGGCACCTTCAAGACCGAGGACGAGATCAAGGAGCTGTACTCCGACGAGGGCCTCGACGAGTCGAAGTCCACGATCGCGTACTGCCGCATCGGCGAGCGTTCGTCCATCGCGTGGTTCGCGCTGCACGAGCTCCTCGGATACGACGCCGTGAAGAACTACGACGGTTCATGGACGGAATACGGCTCGCTCGTCGGCGTGCCGGTCGAGTTGGGAGCTAAGTGATGGCTGACGACAGCTGCGGCGCACCGGTCCAGGAGGCCACGCCCGCCGATTACGACACCCGCGGCCAGGTCGTGCTGGCAGGCAAGGTGACCGGCACGGAAGGGCCTGTCGGCGGCGCCTTCGTGCGGTTGCTGGACGGCGGCGGCGACTTCACCGGCGAGGTCGTCTCGTCGGCCGACGGCGACTTCCGCTTCTACGCGGCCCCCGGCGACTGGACGGTGCGCGCGCTGCACCGCTCCGGCAACGGCGAAGCGACTGTGACCGCTCAGGGCCCGGGCGTCCACCAGCTGGCCATCGCTGTGTCCTAGGTCGCGCGCTGACGGAAAACGCGCCGAAGGGGCGTCGTTCCGCATTCACCTCACGGTGAGCGCGGAAGGCGCCCCTTCATCGCGTTTCCGTGGGCCTCCGGCCCAAAAGAGGCGCGCGACGTGAAGTCTCCGTCGGGCGCGGAGCGCCCTTGGGGAGACCGTGTGGGCACTACCACCACCCCTTCGCGGGGCTGTGCTTCCAGGTAGCGACTAAAGTGCGTGGCGTGGAGATCCTGTTTACGACCCTGCTGGTGCTCGCCGGCGTCGCGATCACCTGGTTCGCCGTGTACGTCGTCTACCGGCTTTACGCGGACCAGCGCTGACCCATGACGGCGAGTGGCGACGAGGCCATCCAGGCCGCGGAGAAGCGCGCGGAAGAAACGCGCGAACGTAACCTCCCCCAGTTCGACGACATGCCCATCCCGGGCGACACGGCGAATCTGCGCGAGGGCCCGAACCTCAATGACGCCTGCCTGGCGCTCCTGCCGCTCGTCGGCGTGTGGCGCGGCGAAGGCGAGGTCGACTACCCGACCATCGAAGGCCCGCGCCGGTTCGGCATGCAGCTGACCATCGCGCACGACGGCCGCCCCTTCCTCACGCACGAGGCACGCGCCTGGCTGCTCGACGAAGAAGGCAAGGTCATCCGTCCCGCCGCGCGGGAGTCCGGATTCTGGCGCCCGCAGGCCGACGACACGATCGAGCTGCTGCTGACCCACAACACCGGCATCGTGGAGCTCTTCTACGGCAAGCCGCGCGGCAAGGCTTCGGTCCCGGCCTGGGAGCTGGGCACCGACGCCGTCGTCCGCACGTCGACGGCCAAGGACGTCACGGCCTCGCAGCGGCTCTACGGCATCGTCAACGGCGAACTCGGCTACGTCGAGGAGCGCGCCATGATGGGCCAGGAACTGCAGCCGCACACGTCGGCGCTGCTGCGTCGCGTGGTGGGCTGACCGTTTCCCGTGCGGTGGCGTGCCTACGGCGAGCACGCCGCCCTGCTGGACTGCGATTCCCCGACCCAGACGATCGCGGCGCACGCCACGGTGTCGTCCGCGCGACCGGCCGGGATCACCGAGCTCGTTCCGGGCGCCCGCAGCCTGCTCGTGGTGGAAACCCCGGGCTCCGGCGCGCTCTCGGCCGTCCGTGACCTCCTGTCCGGCGCCGATCTCGAACATCCGCCCGAAGGCGAGTCCCGCGAGATCACCCTGGACGTCACCTACGACGGTGAAGATCTCGACCTCGTCGCACGGGACGCCGGAGTGTCCACTGAGGACGTTGTCCGGTTGCACACCGGCGCCGTCTACACCGTGGCCTTCACCGGCTTCGCGCCCGGTTTCGGCTACCTGACAGGGCTTCCCGAGCCACTCCGGCAGCCGAGGCTGTCGTCTCCGCGCACCCGCGTGCCACCGGGTTCGGTCGGGATCGCGGGCGAGTTCACCGGCGTGTACCCGCGCGTCTCGCCCGGTGGCTGGCGGCTGATCGGCCACACGCGGACCGTCCTGTTCGATCCGCGCGCCGACCCGCCCGCGCTGCTGGCGCCCGGCGATCGCGTGCGGTTCCGGTGTGCCGGATGAGGGCCCTCGAAGTGGTCCGGCCGGGTCCGCTCGCGCTGGTCCAGGACCTCGGCAGGCCCGGCTACGCCCATCTCGGCGTCCCGCCGTCCGGCGCGCTGGACGTCCCGGCGCTGCGCCTGGCCAACCGGCTCGTCGGCAACGACGAGGCCGCCGCGGGCGTCGAGTGCCTGTTCGGCGGGCTGGAACTGCGCGCGACGACGTCCTGCACTATCGCGGTGACCGGCCCCGCCGTCGAGGTCGAGGTCGACGGGCGCGCCGCCGGCTCGCACGCGCCGGTGTGGCTGGCCGCGGGCCAGACCGTGGCGATCGGCGCCCCCGCCACCGGATTGCGGTGCTACCTGGCGGTTTCCGGCGGGATCACGATCGACGCGGAACTCGGCAGCCGGTCGCGGGACGTCCTCTCGGGGATCGGACCCGCACCGCTGAAGGCGGGCGACGTCCTCCCTCTCGGCACACCGTCCTTGCCTGAAGGCGCCGACGTGGTGCTGCCCACGGTGGCTCCGGCTTCGCTGGTCGTGCCGATCGATCCGGGCCCACGCGCGCACTGGTTCGAGGACTTGGCGGCCGGGCTCGCGAAGACGTGGACGGTGACGGCGGAGTCGAACCGCGTCGGTCTCCGGCTCGACGGACCCGCTTTGACCCGCGAGGGCGAATACGCCGAGCGGGAGCTACCGAGCGAAGGGCTGCTGACCGGCGCCGTCCAGGTGCCGTCGAACGGGCTGCCGGTCGTGTTCTTGGCGGATCATCCAACTACCGGTGGTTATCCGGTGGCCGCGGTGGTGAGACGGGCGTCACTCCCGGCCCTCGCGCAGGCCCGTCCCGGAACCCTTCTCCGCTTTCACTCGTCCACGAGGGTGTGGAACAGGTAAAGGTCGACGGTGGCACGGGTGTCATCGACACGAATTCGGTCCCCTCGCAGCCCGAACTCCCGCAGTCGCTGCGGATCGCACTGGCCACCGGTCAGATGCGGCGTCCGCTCGGCGACACGCTCCGCCCGCTTCTCGATCTCTTCGCCGACGGCGACTACCAGGTCGACGGCCCCGAACGGCTGGCCGAGGACCGCTACCTGACCCCGAGCGCCGACTGGCCGCCCGCCGACGTCTCCCGGGTCGGCTACTACCGGACGGCGATCAAGAGCGGGCACCGGCCTGTCGCGGTCGTGCTGGAAACCTCCGACGCGGCGGTGATCCTCGACGGGCACCACAAGATCGCGGCCTACCGCGAAGAAGCGATCCTGCCGCACCTGCTGATCATCAGCCCGCTCAGCTGATGGACACGCCGCGATTCCGCGATCCTCAGATCCGGATCGAGGACTTCGCGGACGAGCCGATCCTCGTCCTCTGCCCGCGCTGCGCCGACCAGGCCTCGGTTACCGCCTCCCGGCTCACCTGTCCCGCGTGCGGCCTGGTGCGTGAAGATCCCCGGCCTGATTCCCACGCGTGGAACCGGCCCATCGACCCGTTCTTCCACGAACCCCTGTGGCTGCGCGCCGATTGTCGCGGTGGGAACACCCTGTGGGCGTTCCACGAAAGTCACCTCGACCTCATCGAACGGTTCGTCGCGGCGAACCTGCGCGAACGCGGGCTCGGGGACAGCCCCGGCATGACCTTGGTCGCGCGGCTGCCGCCGTGGATGACGGCGGCGAAGAACCGCGACGAGGTCCTTCGCGCCATCACCAAGCTGCGCGCGACGCTCAACTGATCGCGTATTCGCTCTCGTACGCGGCGGCCAGCTCGGCGTGGATCGCGCTGGAGTCGCCGAGCGCGACGCCGTCGAGCGTGTGCACCCTGGTCAGCTTGCGGACCGACGAGGCGAGGAACAGCCCTTCGCCCTCGCTGAGGTCGGAGACCTGGAGCGGCTCGACCTTGACCGACCAGCCCGCCCGCTCGGCACCCCGGAACAGCGCCGCCTGCGTCGTCCCCGGCAGGATGCCGATGCTCGCCGGCGGCGTGTAGAGGGTCTTGTCCTTCGCGAGGACGACCGTCGAAGTCGGTCCTTCGAAGACCGAACCGTTGGCGGCGGTGAAAATCACATCACTCGCGCCGCGGCGGCCCGCCTCGCGCAGCGCGGCCATGTTGACGCCGTACGAAATCGACTTCGCGCCCAGCAGCAGCCATGGCGCGCGCTCGGCGAGTTCGGGCTCGATGCCACGTTCGAGGGTGATCGCCGCGACGCCTTCGACGCGGGCCCGCTGGACCTTCTCGTCGATCTCCACGCCGAGCGCGAACCCGAACGGCTTCGCTTCCGGATCGCCGTCGATTCCCCTGGTGTACACCAGTTTCAGGGCGATCTCGGCGGTGCCGGACCAGTTGTCGATGACGACCTGCGCGGCGCGCTCCCAGTCCGCGAGGTCCGGCTCCGGCAGGTCGAGCATGGCCGCGGAACGGGCCAGGCGTTCGAGGTGCGGGCGGAGTTCGCGGGGGCGTCCGTCGACGACGAGGATCGTCTCGAACACGCCGTCGCCGCGAAGCAACCCGAGATCGTCTACCCGCAGGTGAGCGGCTTCGGGGTCGGCCAGGGTCCCGTCGAGAAAGGCAAGCACGCGCATACGGACACGGTACTCACTAGCATGGGTTTCATGCCCTACCGCTCCCCCCTGCTCGACCTTCCCGGACCGATCGCGGCACCCGACGGGCATCCTGAGGAGGGTGTCCCGTGGCATTGGGGAGACCCCTTCGCCGAGCAACGGACGGCGGCGCGCGGCGCGGTCGTGATCGACCGTTCGCATCGCGAGATCCTGGCCGTGACCGGGGAAGAACGGTTGTCCTGGCTGCATTTGGTGATCTCGCAGCACGTCACCGGGCTCGCCGAAGGCACCGGCACCGAGGCGCTCGTGCTGGACAGCCAGGGCCGCGTCGACACCCACATGGTCGTCGCGCATTCCGAGGGCACGGTGTGGCTGGACAGCGACAGGGGCGCGGTGGCTTCCAGCGCGTTGCCGTCCGGCGGCAAACAGACGCTGCGCGAGTACCTCGAAGCGATGAAGTTCTGGTCCAAAGTGGACATCCGCGATGTGTCGGACGAGCTGGCGCTGCTGACCGTCCTCGGCCCCGACGCGGACCGGGTGCTGACCTCCGCGGGTGTCTCGCTGGGCCCGGACGCGTACTCGGTCGCGCCGATCCCCGGCGGTTTCGCGCGGCGGATGCCGTGGCCGGGACGGCACAGCGCCGACCTCGCCGTGCCTCGCGCCGAACTCGCCGACTGGTGGCGCCGCCTGACCGACGCGGGCGCGCGACCGGCGGGCAGCTGGGCTTTCGACGCGCTGCGGGTCGAGTCGCTGCGGCCGCGGCTGGGGATCGACACCGACGATCGCACGATCCCGCACGAGGTGAACTGGGTCGACTCCGCCGCGCACGTGGCGAAGGGCTGCTACCGCGGCCAGGAGACCGTCGCGAAGGTCCACAACGTCGGGCGGCCGCCGCGGTACATGGCGCTGCTGCACCTGGACGGTTCACCGGAGATCACGCCGGAGACCGGCGACCCGGTGGTGCTGGGCGAACGGACCGTCGGGCGGGTCGGCAGCGTGGTGCAGCACCACGAACTGGGCCCGATCGCGCTGGCGCTGGTCAAACGCTCGACGCGACCGGGTGCCGAACTGCTGGTCGGCGCCGAGGACCGCGTCGTGCAGGCGGCCATCGATCCGGACTCGGTGCCGGGTGAGGCCCCGGCTCCCGGACGGGAAGCCGCTCAACGACTGCGGGGCTGACGCCTTTTGGGCCTCCGGGCCAGTCCGTGAAGGACTCGCCTGAGGGACCCTGGGTCCCTCATAGTTCCCCTCACGGGCTCCGGGACCGTCACTTTCACCTCAGGTGCCCCACCAGTCACAACGTCGTCGCGTGAAGGCCCCCTTGCCTCGGCTGAGCGAAGGAAACTCGACCTTCACACCTTCCCAAGTACATGAAGGCCCCCTTCATTGCGCCTAGCGCAATGAAGGGGGCCTTCATGTACTTGCGGAAGTCTCCGAGGCCGGAGGGGGCTGAAGGGGACTTTCCCCACATCTCACGCGGCGAAGAACGCTCTCCCCGCATCACATGCGACGAAAGTCCCCTTCACCCATCCCCAGCGGTTATCCACAACCCTGCCCACCTGTGGACAACTCCGCCGACCAGCACTTTTCCCCCTCCACCCCCGGTAGACTGGACCAGGGGCCGCCCCCGGGACGGGTGGGGGGCGCGCTCTGGAAGGGACCGAAGGAGCGGTGAAGCAAAGGAGGGTGTCGGGAGGGGCAGAGATCCTTGTGGTATCGCTCCCTGCGGACCATTTCGGCTGGAGCGCGATAAGCTACGCGGGTGATCGAAGTCCGGCCCGGTGGTCGCCGTCGTATCGACCGCGTGCTCGGCCCTGGGTATCTCAGCGACCTCGGCGAGCTGACCCTTTCCGTGCTGCGCGAGCGTCGTGACGAGGCCGCGCAGGAAGAGACCGACCTGTCGTACCTGCGGCGTTTGCTGCACGCGCGGATCGACATCGTGCGAGCCGAGCAGGAGCGCCGCAGTTCAGGCGGCGAAAGCAGCGTCGTCGAGCGGCTGGCCGCGATCCTGGCGGACAACGCGATCGGCCCGGCCACGGGTTCGGGCAGGCATCAGCGGCTGGAGCCGTCCCGCGCGGGCGAGCACCGGCGGTTCGCCGAAGCACTCATCGGCGACACGGACCTTTCCGACGTCAGCACGCTCTCGGACGAGAAACTGATCAACGCCCTCGACAGGTACGCCGATGAAGAGGTCTCGGTCTCCTCGTACCGCCGCGAGGTGCAGGCCGTGATGGACACGATCAACGCCGAGATCGCGACCCGCTACCGCAAGGGCACAGCGTCCGTCGACGACCTGCTCGACACCGAACGCGGCGGGGCCGAGTGACGAATCCCGTCCTGGTCGAGGTCGTCCGTTCCGGTTTCGTGGAGAGCACGCACCGGGGCGCGCTCGTGATCACCGCCCCGGACGGGTCGGTGCGGTTCTCCGTCGGCGACATCGAGCGCCCGGTCTACCCGCGCTCGTCCAACAAACCGCTCCAAGCGGCCGGGATGTTGCGCGCCGGCCTCACGATCGGCGACGAAGACCTCGCGCTGGGCTGCGGATCGCACAACGGCGAGCCCGGCCACGTCGAGGGTGCCCTGTCGATGCTTTCCCGCGCGGGGCTGACCGAGGACGCGTTGGCCTGCCCGCCCTCCTTCCCGCTGCACGAGCCGAGCATGCTGGCCATGGCCGCGGCGGGGAAACGCCGCGCCGCCATGAACTGCTCCGGCAAGCACGCCGCGATGCTCACGACGTGCGTCCAGGTCGGCTGGCCGACAGAGGACTACGCGGCCGCGACCCACCCACTGCAGAAGGTCATCCAGGCCACCGTCTCCGACCTCACCGGCGAGCCGATCGAGACTGTCGGCGTCGACGGCTGCGGCGCCCCGCTGTTCGCGTTCTCCCTCACCGGTCTCGCCCGCTCCTTCGGCAGGCTGGTCACCGCGACGGACGGGCCGGACCGTCGCGTCGCGGACGCCGTCCGCGCGCATCCGTGGCGGGTCGCGGGCACCGGCCGCGAGGACACCGTGCTGATGGAGAGCGTCGAAGGCCTGCTCTCGAAGGTCGGCGCCGAGGGAGTGCACGCGTTCGCGCTCGCGGACGGCACCGCGCTGGCGCTGAAGATCGACGACGGCGCCGCGCGGGCACGGGTCCCGCTGCTGCTCGCGGCCCTGCATCACCTCGGCATCGACCCGGGCGGCCTCGCCCGCGACGCGGTCTTGGGCGGCGGGGAACCGGTCGGCGAGCTGAGGGTCACCGCCGGTCTCTTCGGCTAGTTCGCGCGTTCCCGCGCGGCCAGGTCTCCCCAGAAGTCCCGCAGGTCGGCGAACAGTTCCGCCAGCTCGTCGACGTTGCCGGTGCGGAGCGCGTCGAGGATGTCGTGTACTTCTTCGGCGGTCGTGTCGGCCTGCAGGATCGAGTCGGCGAAGAGCTGCACGAGACCGCCGTAGTCGAGCTCGACCGCGGAGCCGGGGTGGAAGCTGTCGAGCCAGCGTCGCGTTTCGAGCAGCACCCGGCCGGGCCCGGAGTCACCGAAGGTCGCTTCGAGCAGGTCCCCGACCTCGCGAGCGCGATGCCGCGCGTCGGCGATGGACACCCGCCACGACACCTCGCGCTCGGGGTCGTCGCGGCCCTTGCCCAGTTTGACCCGGCGCATCCCGGGATCGAACAGCACGAACCACGGAAGCGGAACGGTCCACGTCGTCGAAAGCGTGTGCGAAGCGGAGGCGGACAGATCACCGAGGGCGGACTTCGCCCGCGAGCGGATCATGTCGAACGAGGCACTGCCCGCGTCGAGCACCGCGTGCTTCAACGCCGGATGCGCGTCGCCGAGGAAGGTCACCAAGGCCGCGGCCGAGCGTGCGCGGATCTCCATCGGGCAGATCAAGGGCCCCGGGCCGGCGTCGCCGTGCTCACCCTCCGGCACGTCTTCGGGGTCCAGGACGAGGACGTCGGTGACGAGGCTGGGCGCGGCCCGGCCGTCCGCGAGCTCGGCGGGCAACAGCCGTCCGACGTGCTGTGACTTGAGCCACAGTGCCTGCTCGCGCTCGCCCGCGGCCGAACGATCGAGCCGGGCCGCTTCGACGGCCTCGAGCAGGCGTTCGTCCGGTGGGTCTCCCAGCGCGAGCAGGGGCTCATAGACGCGGAGATAAGCCGCGAACGGACGGGGCACAGGAGCATCGTGGCACGCCGACCTGCGACTATCGCCACCGACCGGCCGGTAACCGGCGTCCGGTGAACACTGTCGCCACCGGCACACCGTGCCACGTCGCATCCAACCCCCCGGACACGGTACGGTGTCAGCAGGAAATAATTGTCGAGACGATGCGGGGCCGCCGATTCCCCCGGCCGCCCCGCCCCTGTGCGAGGGGGTCGAGCCATGGGGCGCGGCCGGGCTAAGGCCAAGCAGACGAAGGTGGCGCGCGAGCTCAAGTACAGCTCGCACGAAACCGACTTCGATGCTTTGCAGCGCGAGCTGTCCAGTAGTTCCTCGGATTACGGGCACGAGGACGACAAGCGGGACGACGACGACCCGTACGACGGGTACGACGAATACCGCCGCTGAGCAGGCGTGACACGCGAGGGTGGGACGGGTTGAACCCCGTGGTCCACCCTCGCGTGTCGCGTGCTGCCCAAAATACGAGGAGGGTTCCGTGTCGGACGTAACGCGGGTAGGTGTCATCGGAGCCGGGCTCATGGGCTCGGGTATCGCCGAGGTGCACGCACGTGCCGGTCTGGACGTGATCATCACCGAGGTGAGCCAGCCTGCGCTGGACTCCGGGCGAGCGCGGATCGAGAAGTCGCTGCAACGCGGCGTCAAGAACGGGAAGCTCTCGCAGGAAGACGCCGACGCGGCGCTCGGACGACTTCGCTTCACCACCGAGATCGGCGAGTTCGCCGACCGCGACCTCGTCATCGAGGCCATCCTGGAACAGGAGCAGGCCAAGGTCGAGGTGTTCCGGTCGCTGGACAAGATCGTCGAGCGTGAGGACGCGGTGTTCGCGTCCAACACCTCGTCCATCCCGATCATGAAGCTCGGGATGGCCACCAACCGCCCGCAGCAGGTGGTCGGCATCCACTTCTTCAACCCGGTCCCGGTGCTGCCGCTCGTCGAGCTGGTGCCGTCGCTGCTGACCAGCGACGAAACCGCCCGCCGCGCGGAAGAGCACGCGACGACGGCGTTGCACAAGACGGTGATCCGGTCGCAGGACCGTGCCGGGTTCATCGTGAACTCGCTGCTCGTGCCGTACCTGCTTTCGGCGATCCGGATGATCGAGTCGGGCTTCGCTTCGGCGGAGGACATCGACCGCGGCATGGAGCTGGGCACCGCGCACCCGATGGGCCCACTGCGGCTTTCGGACCTGATCGGCCTGGACACCATCAAGGCGATCGCGGACTCGATGTACGCCGAGTTCAAGGAGCCGCTGTACTCCTCGCCGCCGCTGCTGCTGCGCATGGTCGACGCCGGCCTGCTCGGCAAGAAGACCGGCCGCGGGTTCTACAGCTACTCCTGACCCGGCTCTTCCCGCGCGTTTCGTCCTCTGGATGCGGTCCTTGTGTGCGCAAGGACCGCATCCAGAGGACGTAACGCGGGGTGGTCATTCGCCGCACCGCGTCCACGACCATGCGCTCGCTGAGTTCGATCCGGTCGAGGACGAAGTCGTCGGCGCACTGGGCCTCGATGTTCCAGTGACCGAGAGTCCGCTCCGGGAAATCCCGTAGGTTCTCGGTCACGATGACCCGTGCCCGCGCCTTGATGGCGGCGGCGAGTACATGCCGGTCATCCGGGTCTGGCAGGTCGAGCGCGGCCACGAGCGGTTCGTAGCCCGTGACCAGGCAATCTCGAACCGAGGCGTTCATCAGGGTCCGCGTTCTGTCGAGCTTGCCGGGGTCGAGGTCGGGCCGGTTCTCCTTGAGGTTCCGGAAGACCTCGTCGAGGATTTCCTCCGACCACTTGGCCTGGACGAACCCGTTCTGCCCGATCCGGATGAGAAGATCACGCAGAACGTTGGGGTACAGCACGTTGGCGTCGAAAAGGACCACGAAGGCCACTTGCTAGGTCAGCCCCATCTCCTGATTCATGACGGAAAGCTCGTCCGCGGCTTCACGGCGCCGTTGGTCGTCTTCACGCAGGTAGTCGTGAAGGGAACTTGCCTTCACGCGACGATGTTTGCCGACTGTGCGGTACTCGATCCGCCCCGCTTCGAGCAATCCGATGAGGAAGGGCCGGGACACGTTGAGCAGGTCCGCCGCCTGCTGAGTGGTCAGCTCGGCGTGCGACGGGATGATGGACACGCTCTCACCCGCCGCCACCAAGGCCAGCACCCGCGCCATCAGGTCGACGACTCCACGGGGAACGACCAGGGACTCTTCGTGCTCGTCGACGACGACTCGCACCGTGTCCCGCTCACGACGCCTGGCCAGATAGGCCTTGACGTGCGGAAGTGCTTCGAGGGCCACGTCGATGTCGTGACGTCCCGGGACGATCTGGTCGATGGTCAGCGCAGTCATCACTGCTCCCGTGTTCGGCGTTATCCCAGTATCGGCTCTCATCGAATTATTCGCAACAAACGCAATAAACGCAACTCGATGGTGCGTTCAGCTTGCGTGACGGCACACCTAGACTTGGGGCCGTGGGACAGGGACAGCTGCGCGCAGGTCTGGTCGGTGCCGGTCCGTGGGCGAAGACGGTGCACGCGCCAGGGCTCGCCGATCACCCGGGGACCACGTTGTCCGCGGTCTGGACCAGGCGTCCCGAAGCCGCCGCGGAGCTGGCCGAGGCGCACGGCGCCGAAGCCGCCGGCAGCTTCGACGAACTGCTCGACCAGGTGGACGCGGTCGCGTTCGCCGTGCCGCCCGCCGTTCAGGCGGAGCTGGCGGTCAAGGCCGCGGAAGCGGGCAAGCATCTCATCCTGGAGAAGCCGATCGCCGCAGATCTCGACGGCGCGCGGCGGCTCGTGGACGCGGTCGACGCCGCGGGCGTGGCCGCCCTCGTGGTCCTGACCTTGCGTTTCTCGCCGATGACCCGCGAGTGGCTCGACGGCATCAAGGAGTCGGGCGGCTGGCGCGGCGGCGGTGCGCGCTGGCTTTCGGGCGCGCTGCTCGGCGGGCAGTACCAGTCCTCGGCGTGGCGGCACGACTCCGGCGCGCTCGCCGACATCGGCCCGCATGCCTTCGATCTGCTGGACGCGGCGCTCGGTGAGATCACCGAGGTGCTCGCCGCCCACCGGACCGATGACGATCTGTGGCAGTTCCTGTTCGCCCACGCGGGTGGCGCGACCAGTACGGCGACCCTGTCGCTGCGGCTGCCGATCCAGCCGACGGTCGTCGAAGTGTCCGTTTACGGGGAGCACGGCTATCGCACTTTGGGGCGGAAACCGGGTTCGGCCGGTGAGTCGTACACCGCGCTCCTGGACGATTTCGCCGCGATGGCCGCGAGCGGAACGACGTCCCACCCGTGTGACGTGCGCCGGGGACTGCACCTGCAGAAGCTGCTCGAACGCGCGCGCGAGCTCGCCGGACACGCCAAGTAGTACACAGGTCACTCACAAGGCTTTTCCTTGTGCGATAACGCCTTCTTCCGGTTACTTCGCGACCATCCACAGGTTTGTCCACAGGTTCCTTTGTGGACGGTCTCAAGCATGGGAACCCCTTTTCCGCGACCGGAAAAGATCACCTCTTAGTGCGCTCGCTCCGCCATGCCGAGTCGATCTTGTGATGCGAAGGTGATCTTGGGCGCTCCGGAAAGGAAGGGTCATGGGAGAGTTGCTCCGCGCTTTCGGCGCGATGATCCCGTTGACGATCACCGCGATTCCCTACGCTTTGCTCGGGTGGCCGCTGCTCGCGGCGCATCGACGACGAAGACAAGCCGACCGCTTCACCGCGTCGGCGACAGCCGCTGTGGACATGACACTCGCCTTGGCCTGTTTTCTGGTGTTGTGCCTGGTCACGATGCCGGTGACCGGCGCACAGGGCAGCAGTCTGAATCTCGAACCGGGCACCGACCTGCGCCTCGCGTTGAGCGACGGCGCCAATCTCTGGCAAGTACTGGGCAACGTCCTCATGTTGAGCCCGCTCGGCGCCCTGCTCCCGTTGCGGTCGCGCCGGCTGCGGTCACTGGGCCGGATCGCGCTGGCCGCGCTGGCCGTCTCGGTGCTGGTGGAAGGTACGCAATATCTGATACAAGCGGGCCGGGTGACCTCCACCGACGACATCCTGCTGAACACCCTGGGCGCGGTGGCGGGCGCCGCGCTGAGCAAACGACTGTGGCGCCGCCTGGACGTCCGGCCGCCGGTGAAGATCCCGGCGCAGGTCCGGCGGGTGTGCGACGCCCCCGTGCGGATGCGGGTCCCCCGGTCGGTGTGGGACGAGCGGCATTCGAGCATCGCGCATCCGCGGCGCAGGTAAATCACTTGACCGTCGTGCGAAAGTGAGCGCGAAAGCCTTGCCTACAGAGAATGAGGGATGCCTCATGCCTGACGCCTTCAGCGGCGTCGGCACGAGCTAGCCGGCGCCCAAGCCAGCTTCACCACGCACGCGGGTTCTCCGTGCGTCTCTTTTTCTTGCCCGAAAGGCTTTCCACCAGTGCATTCCGAGACCATTCATGCTCTCCAGTCCTACATCCGCACCACCGCGGCGAAGTTCCGCGAAACCGAGCGGATCGGGCCGTTCCTGGCGACTTACACGACCGGGAACGACCACATGTTCCTCAACTACGCGATCCCGGACAACGGCGGAACACCCACCGCGCAGGACGTCGCGAAGCTGACCGAGGCGTTCCGCGCCCGCGGGCTCACGCCGCGACTGGAGTTCCTGTCCGAGGCCGTTCCCGGTGCCGAGGCAGTGCTCGCCGAAGGCGGCTACACCTTGGAACGGCGGATTCCGTTGATGGTCTGCCCGCCGGGGCAGGTCGTCGAGCAGCCGGTTCCCGCCGGGACGGTCCTGAAAACGCCCGTCACACCCGCCGAACTCCGGCTGATGATCCGGGCGCAGAACGTGGCGTTCGGCGAACCCGACCCTGGTGAGCACGTCGAGCCGTCTCCCGCCCAGCTGAGCGGCGAGACCATTTCGGTGATGGCCGTCGCCGAAAGCGGCGAGGTCGTCGGCGGCGGGGTCGCGACCGCGATCCTCGACGGCGCGAGCGAGATCGCGGGGATCGGGGTCCTCGAGGAGTACCGGAGCCGCGGGATCGCCGCGGCGATGACCGAGTACCTCACGCGGGAAGCTCATGCCCGCGGCGGCGACTCGGTGTTCTTGACGCCGGGCGCCGGGCAGGCGGAGCGCGTCTACGGCCGGGTCGGTTTCAAGACCGTGGCCGAGTGCGTGCACCTGTCAGTCGTCTGAATAACCGCCGCGGCGTGACTTCTTGACGTCGCCGCGGCGCTTCTTCGAGGCCAGGCGGCGTTCCTTCGAACCTCGTGAAGGTTTGGTGGGACGCCGCTTGGCGGCCGGGGGCGCCGACGCGTCCAGCAGCAACATCACCAGCCGGGCCCGCGCGGCTTCGCGGTTCATCAGCTGGGAGCGGTGTTCGGACGCCGCGATCGTGACGACACCTTCGACCAGCCGCGACGAAAGCCTGTCCAGCATCCGGGCCCGGAGGTGTTCCGGGACGGACGCCGAACCTGCCACGTCGAAGGACAGTTCGACCCGCGAGTCCGTGGTGTTCACGCCCTGCCCACCCGGACCCGACGACCGGGAGAACCGTTCGCTCAATTCGGCACCCGGGATCACGAACCGGGTGCCGATCACCACGTCATCAGCCACTGAACCAGTGTGACACCCGGGCCCAAGCCGTTATCGAGCCGAAGGCGAACGTGTCATGTTCGCCTTCGGCCGGACGACTGTGATGTACGGCTAGAAGCGGGGGTGGTCACCGGAGAGCACGGCGCGCGGGCCGTCCGGGTTCTCCGCGGGCTGCACGTCGCCGAGGATCCACGCCGGCACGTGCCGCGCGGTCAGCATCGCCAGTGCCCTGTCGACGTCGTCGGGGCCGACGATCGCGACCATGCCGACGCCCATGTTGAACGTCTTTTCCAGTTCGGCGCGCTCGACCTTGCCGCGGTGGCCGACCAGCGCGAACACCGGCGCCGGGGTCCAGGTGCCGCGTTCGAGCTTCGCGACCAGACCGCGCGGCATGACGCGGGCGAGGTTCTGTTCCAGCCCACCACCGGTGACGTGCGCGAACGTGCGGACGTCGGCTTCGGCGACCAGCGCGAGGCAGTCCTTCGCGTAGATCCTGGTCGGCTCCAGCATCTCTTCGCCCAGCGAACGGCCGAACTCCTCGACGTGCCCGTCGAGCGGCATGCGCGCGATGTCCAGCAGCACGTGCCGGGCGAGCGAGTAACCGTTGGAGTGCAGGCCGGACGAACCGAGCGCGAGGACGACGTCGCCGGGGCGGACCCGCTCCGGGCCGAGCACCTTCGACGCTTCGACGACGCCGATGCCGGTGCCCGAGAGGTCGTAGTCGTGCTCGCCCATCAGGCCGGGGTGCTCCGCGGTCTCGCCGCCGAGCAGCGCGCAGCCCGCCTGGACACAGCCTTCGGCGATGCCGCCGACCAGTGCCGCGATCTTCTCCGGCACAACCTTGCCGACGGCGATGTAGTCCTGCATGAACAGCGGCTCGGCACCGGTGACGACCAGGTCGTCGACGACCATCGCGACCAGGTCGATGCCGACGGTGTCGTGCTTGTCGAGCGCCTGGGCGACGGCGATCTTGGTGCCGACCCCGTCTGTCGACGAGGCCAGCACCGGCTCTTTCCACTTGTCCAGCTTCAGGGAGAACAGTCCGGCGAAACCGCCGACCCCGCCCATCACCTCGGGCCTGGTGGCCCTCTCGGCGTGCGGTTTGAGCAGCTCAACGGCTTTGTCACCGGCGTCGATGCTGACCCCGGCGGCGGCGTACGTGGCGCTCGTGGACTCGCTCACGGAAGCGGACTCCAACTCTGGAAGAAAGGACTAGGGACGCCGGATGGCGTCTTCAGCACCGTACCCGGCAGGGCTGACGGGCTTCGCCGCGCCATTGACCGAGTCCAGGCTCTCCAGCAGGTGCTTCCCGATCAGTGCGTCCTCGGGGAGCGCGATCGGGTACTCGCCGGAGAAGCAAGCGGTGCACAGGCGCGACTTCGGCTGCTCCGAGGCCGCGACCAGGCCGTCCAGGGAGATGTAGCCCAAGGTGTCCGCGCCGATGGAGCGGCGGATGCCGTCGAGGTCGACGCCGTTGGCCACCAGTTCGGCGCGGGAGGCGAAGTCGATCCCGTAGAAACACGGCCAGCGGACGGGCGGCGAGGCGATCCGGACGTGTACTTCCAGCGCGCCCGCCTCCCGCAGCATGCGGACCAGCGCGCGCTGGGTGTTGCCGCGGACGATGGAGTCGTCGACCACGACGAGCCGCTTGCCGCGGATGACGTCGCGCAGCGGGTTCAGCTTCAGCCGGATGCCCAGCTGGCGGATGGTCTGCGACGGCTGGATGAAGGTGCGGCCGACGTAGGCGTTCTTCACCAGGCCGGTGCCGTAGGGGATGCCGGAACCCTGCGCGTAACCGATGGCGGCCGGGGTGCCGGATTCGGGCACCGGCATGACCAGGTCGGCGTCGGCCGGGTGTTCGACGGCGAGTTTGCGGCCGATCTCGACGCGGGTGGCGTGCACGCTGCGGCCGGCGATCGAGGTGTCGGGGCGCGCGAGGTAGACGTACTCGAAGACACAGCCCTTGGGCTCGGGGTTCGCGAACCGCGAGGAGCGGAGGCCCTCCGCGTTGATCGCGATGAGCTCCCCGGGCTCGACCTCGCGGACGAACGACGCGCCGCAGATGTCCAGCGCGGCCGTCTCGCTCGCGACCACCCAGCCGCGTTCGAGCCTGCCGAGCACCAGCGGGTGCACCCCGTGCGGGTCGCGCGCGGCGTAGAGGGTGGACTCGTCGGCGAAGACCAGGCAGAACGCGCCCTTGAGGGTGGGCAGCAGTTCCAGCGCGGCGGCCTCGATGCCCTTGTCCGCGGCGTTGGCCGCGAGCAGCCCGCACACCAGGTCGGAGTCGCTGGAAGAACCTGTCAGTCCCGCGTGCGGCTTGAGGCCGGCTTCGACAGTGCGATCGCGCAGCTCGGCGGTGTTGACGAGGTTGCCGTTGTGCGCGAAGGACAGGCCGCTGCCGGTGGCTGTGGTGCGGAAGATCGGCTGCGCGTTCTCCCAGACTGTCGCGCCGGTGGTCGAGTAGCGGCAGTGCCCGACGGCGATATGTCCCTGCAGAGACTGCAGGACCTGCTCGTCGAACACCTGGCTGACCAGGCCGAGATCCTTGAAGACGACGATCTGCGAACCGTCGGAGACCGAGATGCCGGCCGCTTCCTGTCCACGGTGCTGAAGTGCGTAGAGCCCGTAGTAGGTCAGCTTCGCGACCTCTTCTCCGGGCGCCCAGACACCGAAGACACCGCATTCCTCGCGGGGTTCCGGATCGGGCTGGTCGGTCACGGGCTGTCCGGCGAGGGACGGGTCGGAAACCACCGAGGTGCTCCCAGGGAGAAAGAAAGAGGGCAGGCCGCCACCAGTGTAAACGGTGAGCCGGAGATCAACGCGCCACTCGAAGTGGCACTGGACACGCTTCGTTCAATGACCGTGAGTGACGGGCGGGTGTCAAGACCCGCCACTCACGACCCCCGACCAGCCGACCGCTCCCCCTCGACAGAGGCGGTCGACTGTGCATTGGGGTGCCGGAACGAAACTCTCGGCAACGAAACCGAGGCAGAACTCCCGGGGACGCACCCCCGGGGAAAAACAGATCAGCTGGCGGCGAGCCACCTGGACGTGCCGCCACGGCCGGGGACCCAGCAGCCCTTGGACGCGGTTTCCGGGAGGACCAGGGAGCCGGGTATCCGCTCGTCCGGGAGCGCGAGCAGTGCCGTGAGCACTGTCGCCGCGTCGCCGGCGAACCGCCACAGCCAGACCTCGGGCTCGAGGATGTCTTCCTCGGTACCGGGCATGCGGGTCGCGATCACGTCGTCCTCGGCGTTGAGCCGGACCACGTCGACCACGTTGTCGTGGACTCGCACGCCGACCACGGCGATGACCTCGCCGTTCGCGTCGCACGGGTGCACGAACTGGTACCCGCGGTTGATCAGCTCCTGCAGACCGCTTTCGATGTCGGTGATTTCCGCGGTGATGGTGTCACCCGAGAACGTCATCGAATTCGCCATCCTTGGCACCCGCGAGGAACGCGGCCATCTCGGCCTGGGTGTAGATCAAGGCCGGCCCTGTCGGGAAGCGCGAGTTGCGCATCGCGATCTCACCTGACGCGAGCGGTGCCACCTCGACGCAGTTGCCGATCGCGTTGCTGTAGCTCGCTTTGCGCCAGCGCGCACCGGTAAGACGATCGGCCGGGATGCCGTTGTCGAACTGTTCAGCCATGGTCCCCACCTTCCCCGACAGAAAACTTCGGGCGATGCATCTGCATGTGCATTTGCCTGTGATCCCAAAGTTAGCACGTGTGACTGCAGCGGTAAATGCACGTGCAGAAGTTTCTGCATAATTCGCGTGCAGTGATGACTTAAGCCATCTGTAGTACCACTAAAGCGTGAGGGGCACAGCCACCATCGGGTGAACAACTACCGCTCGTGGCCGCATTTTCGGGTCCACGCAAGAAAACCCCGGGAGTAACCGGGACGGCGGGGAACCCCACAACGGTGAAACGGTGAGTGGCTCAGACTTCGGCGCGGCGCTTCATCAGCATCTGGCGGCTGCGGTCCGGCGTCTCCGCGTCGACCGCGAGCATGTCCAGCGCCCGGCTGTACCGCTCGATCTCGTCGCGCTTGTCGATGTAGTGCGCGCCGGTCAGGTACTCGGTGTAGGCGATGTTCGGCAATTCCTCTTCCGCGAACCTGAGCAGCGAGAACGCGCTGTCGGCGGAGTAGCCGCTCCGGTCGAACGGGAGGATCTGGACCGAGATGTTCGGCTGCTGGATCATCTCCAGCAGATAGTCGATCTGGCCCTTCAGCACGTCGCGGTCGCCGATCGGCCGGTGGAGCACCGACTCGTCGAGTACCAGCCACAACCGCGGCGCGTCCGGCCGGGACAGCATCTTCTGCCGCCGCATCCGCAGCGCGACCCGGCGGTCGATCTGCTCGTTGACCATGTCCTTGCGGCCGTGGCTCATGATCGCCCGCGCGTAGTCCTCGGTCTGCAGCAGGCCCGTGACGTACAGCGGCTCCCAGACCTGGATCCGGGCCGCGGCCTCTTCGAGCCCGACGAGGTCGTTGAACCAGCTCGGCATCAGGTCGCCGTAGCGGCGCCACCAACCCGGCTCGTTCGATTCCTTGACCATGTCGAGGAACTGTTGCCGCTCACCGGGATCGGTCATCCCGTACATGGTCAGCAGATCGGCGACGTCACGTTCCTTGAAACCGACGCGGCCCAGTTCGAGGCGGCTGATCTTCGACTCGGAACCCCGGATGCTGTAGCCGGCTTCCTGGCGCGTGATCCCCGCGTCCTCACGCATCCGCCGAAGCTGAGAGCCCAGGATCATCCGCCGCGCGGTGGGACCCAGAGACTGCTCACCGCCGGACGGGGTGACCGCGTTCATCGACCGGGGACCTTTCGTACGTCAACACTCGCCAGGGGAACAAGCCGATTACTGAAAGTACACGTTTGGGCCTCGACACGACAGGGATGGCTCGGTTTACCCGCCGCGTACGTGGTTCTACTCTACGTAGAGCCCGAGACTTCCGACACAGTTTTGTGAGGTTCAAGATGCCCGACGCCCCGACGCGGACGGAACGAGTGCCAGTGGGTGTCGACCCGACCCGGGCCAGCATCGCCCGGGTGTACGACGCCTTCCTGCTCGGCAAGGACAACTACGAGATCGACCGGGAGGTGCTGCGCAAGGTCCAGCAGGCCGCTCCGGAGGCTCAGGACCTGGCGACCGAAAACCGCGGTTTCCTGATCCGCGCGTGCCGGTTCCTCGCCAGCCAGACGGGCATCACCCAGTTCCTCGACCTCGGATCCGGCCTGCCGACGGCCGAGAACACGCACCAGGTCGTGCAGCGGATCAACCCCGAGATCAAGGTCGTCTACGTCGACAACGACCCGGTCGTGCTCGCCCACGGGCGCGCGCTGCTCGAGGAGAACGAGAACACGCACTTCGTCTCGGACGACATCTTCGAACCTGAGCGGATCCTGGAGAACCCGGACGTTCTCCGGCACATCGACTTCACGCAGCCGGTCGCGTTGCTGCAGCTCGGGACCCTGCACCACCACAACGGGCCGCACGATCAGCCCGCCAAGATCATGAGGAAGTACCTCGACGCGCTGCCCTCGGGTTCGTACGTGGCGATCTCGCACTTCTCCGACCCGCAGGACGAGTTGTCCGAGGTCGCCCGCAAGATGGAGGACTTCTTCATCCACAGCCCGATGGGCTCGGGCACCTTCCGCACCAAGGCCGAGATCGAGGAGCTGTTCCACGACCTCGAGATGGTCGAGCCCGGCGTCAAGCTGTGCGCCGACTGGTGGCCGGACGGGCCGCGGATCAAGGAGCTGAACACCGCTCAGCGGACCATCTCCGGCGGCATCGGCCGGAAGAAGTAGTACCTTTCGCGGGCCCTCGGGCCTGCGATGAAAGGCCCGTTCATCGCAAATTTTGCGATGAACGGGCCTTTCATCGCAGGCGTGAGCCCGGGTTCAGAGGCGGACCAACGGCAGCCAGTGGGCCAGGTCGGCCCTGCTTCCGGAGGCGGTGACCCGCCCCGACTCGACGGCGTCGGCCCAGCCGAGCAGCCCGGTCGCCAGTTCCAGCCACGTGCGCGGATCCGTCTCGACGACGTTCGGCGGCGTCCCGCGCGTATGACTCAATCCTTCGACACACTGCACAGCCGCGAACGGCGGCACCCGCACTTCGACACTCTTCCCCGGGGCGTCCGACGCCAGCGTCCGCAGGCTCAGCCGGACCGCCGCGGCCAGCTCGGGCCTGGCCGGATCCGGACCGGATCCGCTCAACCAGGGGGAAATCGCCGTGATCGCGGCACGTAACTCAGCGGGGTCGACCGAACGCGAAGAGGCCATGGGAGAACAGTAGAGTGAGCGCGAACAAACCTTCAGGCACCCGGAACGTGGGGATGACGATGGCGCAGCGGGACGAGGCGGATCGGCTGGCGTCGAGCCCGGCGGGCAAGCGGAAACAGGGCAAGCCGAAGATCACCGAAGAGATGCGCGCCAACGCCAAGGCCAACCCGAACAGCTGGCTTTATGTCATCGACGAGGCCTTCGACCCCGACGGCCCGGTGCCGTCCTGGGCGGTCGTCGGCGCGTACCCGGTGAACGGCGCGGGCGAGATCGTCGAGGACTTCCACCCCAACGACCGCTACCGCCCCTCGCCCAAGGCGCTGGGTTTCCCGGAGCCGCGCAACGAGCTCGAGCAGTTGCTGCAGCTGGTGCGCACGAACCACCGCCCGGCCGCCGACCTGCCGCGGGTCTTCCTCGACTCGACGCTGTTCGTCTACGCCCTTTCCCCGGTCCAGCGCACGGTGATCGGCTTCCACAACGTCGACGGCCAGGTGCTGGTGCCGGCGTACACGGCGAAGACGCTGGTCCCGCGCGAATGGCCGCACGCCCGCGCGGTGCTGGGCCGGGACATGGTCCCGCTGCTCGCCGGGCACCCCGTGACACTCAATCCCCACGATCGGCTCACCGCGATCATCCCCTCGGAGCACCTCGACAAAGCCCTTTCGGACGAGCGTCGTTAGGGCTCGATTAACCCACTCGGCCCAATTTGTTCAGGGTAAAAGCAACTCTTTCGGGTGATGTTCGAGTCGCTGATTCTCTTTTCCCGAGGGATCGTGGCGACGTGATGAGTCGCAGAGTGTGTTCGAAAGGCTGGGGGGCCGTCCTCGCGGCGGGGGTCTTGCTGCTCGCGCAGACCCCCGCCGTCGCACGGGAAAGCGGGCCCCGATACGACGGGGCCGAGGAGCACTACGCCGGTTCGCAGATCGCGCTGAACGAAGGCGTCGGTGTGTCGGTGGGGCCGCTGTACGGCGGCGAAGCGCAGACGCTCGGCCACGACGTCAGCGGTCATCAGGGCGACGTCGACTGGCCCGCCGCGGCCAGGACCGGCGCGAAGTTCGTCTACGTCAAGGCGACCGAGGGCACCGGTTTCGTCAATCCCCGGTTTCCCCAGCAGTACAACGGTTCCTACGACGTCGGCATGATCCGCGGCGCGTACCACTTCGCCCGCCCCGACATCTCGGACGGTGCCGCGCAGGCGCACTACTTCGTCGACCACGGCGGCGGCTGGTCCCAGGACGGCAAGACGCTGCCGGGCGCGCTCGACGTCGAGTACAACCCGTACGGCGAAACCTGTTACGGCAAGACGCCCGCGCAGATGGTCGCGTGGATGGGGTCGTTCGCCGAGACCTATCTGTGGCGGACCGGGCGGCATCCGGCGATCTACACGTCGACGAGCTGGTGGAAGCGCTGCACCGGCAACAGCAACGCGTTCTGGCAGAACCCGCTGTGGATCGCGCGCTACAACACGGAGATCGGGGAGCTGCCCGCCAGCTGGAAGACCCAGACCATCTGGCAGTTCTCGAACAAGGGCAGCCTGCCCGGCGACCAGAACTGGTTCAACGGCACGCAGGATCGTGTGCGCGCGTTGTCGATCGGCTGACGCCTCGCCCGAGTGGGCGTTACAAGATCACACAACACCGTCCAGATGGAAATGAAAATCACCCACGCGTAGTACCAATTTCACGGAAGTTAGTGACAAACCCGGCACTCGTCGTCAACAATCGTGCCCGGACGGCTACCACCTGCAAGTTAGCCGTCCTCAGCGAGGGTTATCCGTGAAGGGATTGTCGTATGCGCACTTCCCGAAGAATCGCCATCGCCGCCGGCTCCGCGCTGCTCCTGCTCAGCAGCACGGTCCAGGCGTCGGCCGCCCCGTCCCCCGGGATCATGTCGATCGAACAGGATCTCCAGCAGAACAACCACACGATCGGATCGCAGATCCAGCGCGTGGAAGGCGAAAACTCCACCCCGGAGTCCAAGGAGAAGGCGGCCCGGCCGCAGCCTGAGGCCGGGGTGCTCGCGACCGTCGCGGGCATGGACGTCGCCAGCTACCAGGGCAACGTCGACTGGGCGAACTGGTGGGGACAGGGCAAGCGCTTCGTGTGGACGAAGGCCACCGAAGGCACGAGCTACAAGAACCCGTACTTCGCCCAGCAGTACAACGGCTCCTACGGCCAGGGCTTCATCCGCGGCGCGTACCACTTCGCCCTGCCCAACGTCTCCGGCGGCGCGGCGCAGGCGGACTTCTTCGTCAACAACGGCGGCGGCTGGTCCAAGGACGGCAAGACGCTGCCGGGCGCGCTGGACATGGAGTACAACCCGTACGGCGCCACCTGCTACGGCCTGAGCCAGTCGGCCATGGGGGCCTGGATCCGGGCGTTCCACGACCGCTACCAGGCACGCACCGGCCGCTGGCCCGTCATCTACACCTCGACGAACTGGTGGAGCACCTGCGTCGGCACGTCGCAGAACTTCGGTGGAACGGTCCCGCTGTGGATCGCGCGCTACGCGTCCTCCGCGGGTGCGCTGCCGCACGGCTGGAGCTTCTACACCGTGTGGCAGTACACCTCGAGCCCGCTCGACCAGAACACCTTCAACGGCGCTTACGACCGTCTGCAGGCGCTGGCCAACGGCTGAGCTGCGCATTTCGTGAAGAAGCGGCTCCCGGCCTCGGCCGGGAGCCGCTTTCGCGCGCCGGGTACCTTCCGAGCAGAATGCCCCTGAAACCCCTGGCACGGGCGGATCCGGAACCAGCGCTGACCGCCGGTCGTCTGATCAGAAGCCTCAGGCCCCAGTACGGAAGGCGAGACCGATGACCTACCCACCCCAGCCAGGCCAGCCCTACGGCCAGGACCCTCAGGGACAGCAGCCCGGCGGACAACCGCAGCAGGGTGGCTGGGACCAGACCCAGCAGTACGGTCAGCCTCAGCAGTACGGACAGCAGCAGGGCTGGGATCAGACCCAGCAGTACCAGCAGCAGCCGCAGCAGGGCTGGGACCAGACCCAGCAATACCCGCAGCAGCCCCAGCAGGGCTGGGATCCGAACGCGCAGCAGCAGGGCTGGGACCCGAACAACCCGGGCTACCCGCAGGGTTACGGCGGCCCGCCCGCGCCGCCGCAGAAGAGCAAGACCGGACTGATCATCGGGATCGTGATCGGCCTGGTCGTGCTGATCGCCTTCGGTGTCACCGGTTTCCTCGCGCCGGGCTTCCTGCTCAGCAAGGACGAGGGCAACAACACGGCCGCGCCGCCGCCCGCGTCGTCGTCCGAGAAGGCGCCGACCTCCGCGCCGAAGAGCAGCCCGAAGTCGAGCGCGCCCAAGAGCAGCCCGAAGAGCACCGAAAGCGGTGGCACCGGGTCCGAAGGCAACCCGAAGGGCGTCCAGAACCTCAAGGACTTCATGGCGAAAGTGAGTGCCGGCGACAAGGCGGGCGCGCTGTCGCTGGTCTGCGCGGACATGAAGGCGACCATGGGCGACTCGATCGACATCATGGCCCCGGCTCCGTCGCAGCTGGAGGTCACCTCGACCGCCGGCATCGGCGACGGGTTCATCACCGGTGACATCGAGGGCACGGTCAAGGGCAAGAAGGTGAGCGGGTCGGGGATCTCCTCGGACGACAACCCGGACAAGTCCTTCTGCGTCCGCAACTTCTTCGTATTCTGAGCGAATGAAGCGGTTGCTCCGGTCCCCGACGCTCCGCTCCCCGTTGCTCTGGACGTTCTTCGTCTCTCTCGGGCTGCTGCTCGCCGTGGGCGGCTGGTTGCTGACCGATCCGGCGACCAGCCGCAGCGAGGCGTTGAAGACCGGCGGCATCGCCGGGGGAGCCATCGTCGCGCTCTACGCGTTGTGGCTCAACGACAGGCGCCGCCGCGTCGAGGAGCGGCGGCAGGAGGTCGAGCGGCAGCGGCAGGAACTCGAGCTGCGGCGGGCCGACCAGGACCGGGACCGGATCTCGGACGAACGGTTCGCGAAGGCCGTCGAACTGCTCGGGCACGACGCCGACCAGGTGCGGGTGGGGGCCCTGCACGCGCTGGCCGGGCTGGCCAGGGGGCGGGCGATCTACACACAGACCGTGCTGGACATCCTGTGCTCGTACCTGCGGCGGCCGTTCGAGCATCCGCGGTACGACGAAACCGCGAAGCCGCCCCGAGGCGACACGTCGGTGAAGGCGGCCCCGGAGCAGGACCAGGAACTCCAGGTGCGGCAGACCGCGCAGCGGCTCATCGGGGACCTGCTCCCCGCGGCCGACTCCGAGGACACGCCTGCGTACGACCTCGACCTGACCGGGGCGGTGCTCGAATACTTCGACCTTTCGGAGCGGAAGGTGGGCAAGCTGCTGCTCCGGTACGCCGGTCTTTACAGCAGCACCAACCTGTCCGGCTGCGTGTTCCGCGGACCGGTGTACCTGACCGGCGCGGGAACAGAGCAGACGAAACGGATCGGCTTCTTCCGGTGCGACGAAGCCAGGTTCGAGCAGCGTGCGTGGTTCAGCGGGGTGCGGTTCTCCGAGGACGCCGAGTTCCGCGGCACGGTGTTCACGGGCGAGACTTCCTTCAAGGACAGCGTCTTCGCGAAGAACGCCGTGTTCGCCGGCGCGAAGTTCGGGAAGACGCTGGATCTGCATCGCGCGCGGTTCGAGAGCTTCGCGGATCTGGGTTTCGGTGAGCCGCCCGGCACGGTGTCGCTGTACAACACGATGGTCGAACCGTCGAGGGATCACGAACTCCCGGCGGGCTGGTCCGTCGAGACCCTGCCCGACGGGCGGGCCCGGCTCGTGCTGAAGGACCGATGAGACGACTGCTCAGGTCGCCGCTGCTGTGGACGTTGCTGTCCTCGGTCGCGGTGCTCGTCGGGGTCACCGCCTGGCTGCTCATGGATCGCGCGACGAGCCGCGGCGACGCGCTCAAGACCGGCGCTCTGGCGGGCGGGGCGATCGCCGCGCTCTACGGGCTCTGGCTCAACGACCGGCGGCGGCGTACTGAAGAGGACCGGCACGAGATCGAGCGCAGCCGGATCTCCGACGAGCGTTTCGCCAAGTCGATCGAACTGCTGGGCAACGACGCCGACCAGGTCCGGGTCGGGGCGATGCATTCGCTCGCGGGACTGGCCAGGACGCGGCCGGAGTACCGGCAGACGGTGCTGGACGTGTTGTGCGCCTACCTGCGGCGGCCGTTCGACCATCCGAAGTTCGACCTGGCGGCAGGTAAGAAAGACGAGTGGGACCCGGAAGACAAGGCGGCCGCGGAACGCGAACGGCTGGTCCGGCGTGCGGCCGAACGGCTGATCCGCGACATCCTGCCCATCGCCGGGACCACCGGGCCGACGCTTTCGCTCAACTTGAGCGACGCCCGGCTCGACAAGCTGGGGCTGCTCGGCAGGCGGGTCGGCTGGTTCGGCGCGGATCGCTGCGAGGTGCTGACGTATCTCGACCTCACCGACGCCCAGCTCTCCGGGAAGTTCCTGCTGGAGAACGTGACGATCCACGGCGAGTTCGTACTCACGCGGGCGAGTTTCGAGCGGAAGGTGTCGCTGGACAACACGGTCGTCGAGACCGCTGTCGACTTCAGCACGGCTACCTTCGCGGAGCCGCCGTCGCTGTCGGGTGCGAAGTTTCCGCCGGGTTCGGCATT